>JAHDEV010000075.1:1691-12008 GCA_020628615.1 Dokdonia sp. | reverse complement strand
TACCACGGTTGCCTCTCTGAGGAGACAGCCATAGGATCTGACTATAGAGTAGATGTAGAAATTGAGGCAGATTTATCTAAAAGTGCTCAAACAGATACCTTATCTCACACGGTAGATTATGTATTGCTTAACCGCATTGTTAAGGAAGAAATGGCAATACCCTCTGCCCTACTTGAGACTGTTTGTGAGCGTATACTAATACGTTTTTTAAATGAAGAAGCTCTTATACAAGTAGCAACAGTGGCCGTTTCTAAACTTAACCCTCCTATAGGTGGCGATGTAGAAATGGTAACTGTAGAGCGTACTAAAACTCGTTAAGTACTCATTTTAAAGAATATAAATACTGTAAAAAAAGGACAAGGTTTTTATATCTCTTCTTGATAATACATAATTGCAACTAGAAGGATATAAAAAAGTAGTGATTCTCATAAGTTATATCACAAATCTATTCCTATATTTGCACGCACAACTGGTATCGTGGCCGAGTGGCTAGGCAGTGGTCTGCAACACCATCTACAGCGGTTCGAATCCGCTCGATACCTCAAAAGGAACTTCATACGGAGTTCCTTTTTTTATGCAGTATTATTTTCTAGGTAATGCTATCTGGCGTAATCTCTGGGATTTCTTGAAAACGCTCCATCTCTTGTTGTATATTAAACTCGTCTGAGGGTACAAAACCTTTTGTAACCAGTACAAGACCACAAACTATAAGTACAAGGCCTAAAACCTTTTTTAGTTTAAAAATTCTACGTGGGGTGAGATATCTTTTAAGTTGTTTTGCTAGAATAATCTTACCTAAGTCTGTAATAAAGTAAGCACCTATCATCCCGATAAAAAACCCAAGAAGGCGCTCTCCATCATTTTCTACAGTAGGGCCTATTATTATTAAGATACCTAGCCAAAAAACAAGTACGCCTATATTTATAAAATTAAGTAAGAATCCTTTTATAAAAAGTTGTAGGTAGCCTCCTTTTTTCACCTTTGCTCTATTAGGATCTAATGCATCACGTGTAGGTTTTTTAAGATAAATAGTAAGGCCGTACACTATCAATATAGCACCACCAAAAACGTAGAGACCTGGCTGATTACTTAAGTTTTCTAGCAATTGATAACTACTTAAATAAGCAACCATTATAAAAATAATGTCTGCTATGATTACACCTATATCAAAACTTAGAGCAGCTCTAAAACCTTTTGTAGCAGCCGTCTCAAGCAACACAAAAAACACAGGCCCTATTAAGAACGCTAGGAAAAATCCTAGGGGAATGGCCGTGTGCAAGTCTTCAAACATAAAAATATAGTGCTTTACACAAAGTTAGGCAAAGGGATTTACAACAGAAAAGGGATGCTCACTGGTTATGAACATCCCTTTGCTTTTTAAGAATATATTATGGTTACATAATTTTGATACGCCCTCCAAAGGTGCGATGCTTCTTTACCTCTGCAGGATTACCATAAATCACGATGTCACCACCGGCGCGTATGGTAAGGTCTGCCATTTTACTCGCATAAGCCTCTACCTCTCCTCCAGCTTGTACAAATATCTCTGCAGTTTCTGTCTCTAGGTTACGACCCTCATAGATACCACCTGTATTTACTTTTACTCTCTGTACCGTTGCTTGACCACTCGCTTCTATAATACCTCCTGTAACAGCTCTTAAAAGCGCTTCTCGCACTTGTAAACCTACTTTAACTCGAGCTCCTTCTTGCATCTTAATCTCAATCTTATCTTGTTCTATAAGCTCGTTTGAGGTAATAACAGCTCCTTCATTACCATCTATAACTTCTAGATTATTATAATGCACGTAAACAAAGGTCTTGTTACCATCAAAAATGAGATCTAGATCCATTTTAATCTTAAGGGTTCCATCCTTGTTTACCACATTAACCTGGCTTACGTCTTCACCAGTAATCACCACCTTATTCTCGGTAGACTTTACAAGATTTACCACAATACGATCATATACTTTTACTTCTGTAAAATCTCCTACATTTTTTGTGATAGGACTTTGAGCAAAAGAAATACTCGTTATAAGTATGGCTATAAATGTTACTATTGTTTTCATAATAATTGTCTTTGTTTGTTATAGAGACAGGCGGTCTTCCTTATTGTTACAGTCTTACAATTAATGACGCTTCCCTTTCCAAGTACCGCCATAGGTATACCCAGGACTATCTTTATGAAGATTGCAACAGTCTTCACAGATAAAGACCCATTGCTTTTTACTGTCAAGTCGCACTCTAAAAGCAACTTCAGTTTGTGTACTACAGGTATGGCATTGTTTTGTTTTCATACAATAAAGCCACCTTATAAATCTTATAAAGTGGCTTATTTTTTTGCTTTCGCGAAAGCGTATTTATTATTGATGCAAGCCTTCTTTCACACCCACAAGTGTAAAGTCAAGATGTTTCTTAACAAGATCTGCTTCTTTTACTTTTACTACTACCTCGTCTCCTAGAGTGATCTGGTTACCAGACTTCTGCCCTATTACTGAGTAGCTATCTTGATCAAACTCATAATGATCTCCTTTTATGTCACGCAAGCGCACCATACCTTCACACTTATTTGAGATGATCTCTACATAGATTCCCCACTCTGTAACTCCAGAAATAACACCTACAAACTCTTCATCTTGATGATCTTGCATAAACTTGACTTGCATATACTTTATGCTATCACGTTCTGAGCTTGTAGCAAGCTGCTCCATATGAGATGAGTGCTTACATTTTTGCTCATACTCTTCTTCACTAGCAGACTTACCACCATCTAGATAATGTTGTAATAAACGGTGTACCATTACATCTGGATAACGACGTATAGGTGAGGTAAAGTGACTGTAATACTCAAAAGCAAGACCATAGTGACCTATGTTTTCTGTACTGTACACAGCTTTACTCATAGTACGTATGGCAAGTGTATCTACCATATTTTGCTCTTTTTTACCTTGTACATCTACGAGTAACTGGTTAAGAGAAGAGGTTACACTTTTACGATCTGTGAGGTTCATTTTGTAACCAAATTTACCTACCACCTTCTCAAGAGAGGCAAGCTTCTCATCATTAGGCTCGTCGTGTATACGGTATACAAAGGTCTTTTTAGGTCGTTGTTTACCTATAAACTCAGATACTTTTCTGTTTGCAAGTAGCATAAACTCTTCTATGAGTTTATTTGCATCTTTTGATGTTTTAAAGAAAACTCCCGTAGGGTTTGCATCATCATCAAGGTTAAACTTAACCTCTACCTTATCAAAAGAGATAGCTCCATCCTTCATACGCTGGCGGCGCATAATTTTTGCGAGTCTATCTAGTTCTAAGGTTGCTTCTACAAGCTCATCTGTAACTGTATATTCTTCACCAGTAAGTGATACTGCCGCTGGAATAATATTAGATCTACTCTCTATAATGGCTTGTGCTTCTTCATAAGCAAAACGCGCGTCACTGTAAGTAACTGTACGTCCAAACCAAGAATTTACAATTTTTGATGTTTCTGGTACCATCTCAAATACAGCAGAGAAGGTATATTTTTCTTCATTAGGACGTAGAGAACACGCACCATTACTCAATATTTCTGGTAACATAGGTACTACTCTATCTACAAGATATACAGAGGTTGCACGCTCATAAGCCTCATCATCTAGTATAGTACCTGGTACGAGGTAGTGGCTTACATCTGCAATATGCACTCCTACTTCATAATTACCATTCTCTAGTTTTTGGAAACTTAATGCATCGTCAAAGTCTTTTGCATCCTTTGGATCTATGGTATATGTGAGTACATCACGCATATCACGACGCTTTGCAATTTCCTCTTCTTTTATAGAAGTATCTATCTTATTTGCATACTCTTCTACTTCTTTTGGAAACTCGTATGGCAATCCATATTGTGCAAGTATAGAGTGTATCTCTGTGTTATGCTCACCAGGTTTACCTAGTACTTTTGTGATTTTACCATAAGGAGAGTCTGCTTTTTCTGGCCAGTCTTCTATGGTAACTACTACTTTATCACCATCTTGTGCATCACCTATTTTTTTAAGTGGTACAAAGATGTCTGTATACATTTTGTTAGACTCAGAGGTAAGTACAAAGGCAAACTTTTTTTGGAGTTTTACAACACCAACAAATTCTTCTGTCTTGCGCTTTAGGATTTTTGTAATCTCACCTTCGTGCTTCTTACTACGTCGCTGGCGGTATATGTAAACCTCAACCTCGTCACCATTAAGTGCTTTATTTAAGTGATGTGGTGGTACATAGATATCTTGTTCAAGATCATCTACCATCACATAACCGCCACCTTTACCAGATACATCCAGTATACCAGTGTGGTAGTTTTTATTTGCTGCAATCTTAAACTGGCCACGTCCCTCTTCTACAATTTGTTCTTTGGCTTTAAGTTGCTGTAAGTTTTTGATTATTTGATTACGGCTAGATGGATCATCTACATCAAGTTTTGCCGCTATTTGTTTGTAATTGTAAGTTTTGTGATGATCTGCTTTTAGAATTTTTAGTATTCTTTCTGAGAGGTTTGTTATTTTTCCTGGTCCTCTCCTTCTCTTCTTCTTATTCATTTATTTTATATCTGGTACAAAATTAGTCTTAAAATGTTCAACTTCAGTATTTCTGTTAAAATTTTAAGTTTTTATAACCTTTTAGAAACAGGGTTTGTGAGTATTACGCTTTCGCGAAAAGATGAAACGAGCTACTTATAAGAGTATGTAGCAAGAGTATTAAAATTTATACTCTTTAAGTCAAGACATTTTGCTATGTAAAGAGTACGGTGCAAAAGCTATGCCTTAAAATATTTAATTACAATAATTCTCAAAATTACAGAAACAGTAAATCTTAATCTCATATTACTCAAAACATCCCTTTTCAAGTAACATTTTAAAAATCAAAACTTTAAAATTAACAGTCACTACTATTTTTCTTAAAAAAATCTTAAAATTAGTGTAACAATTGTATTTTTGTAGCGTCTTTATAGAGACGAGCACTATGAATACATCAAAGCTTTTTCATAAAAACACCTTACTATTTCTAATAATCTTCATTATTGGAATCATAGGCTTTGCGGTATATATAAACGCAACCTTTGAGGAAGAAAATCCTAATCACACCTCGACACCGTTTTCTCAAGAGCGAGTGAGTTATCACTCATAAATCTAGCAGCTTTATTTTTCTTTTCAGTTTCCTTTTTCACGAAAGTGAAACAAATCTCCTTGTCAACACTTTTTAAAACAGTCTTCTTTTCTTTTTTTTCTTCTAGCTAGTTCTAGATGTTATTCACATATAATATTATATATATTTCTTTTCTTTAAAAATTTAAAAAAAAATTGATGCTTATTATATAGTGTGAATAGCGGTATAACTTTTTGAGCTGTTCTTTGTAAAAGTGACTTTTTGATAGTTATTGACATCTTATCTACGTGTTATTACTATTAAATAGGCTTGTAAATCTGTATGTTACGTTAGGTAGTTAACAAATGTTGATAACCACACTTCACATATAATTGCTTATAACTTGAGTTATTAACTTATTAAAAATAGGTCCATTTAGTGCTCATAATTTTGATCATTATTTGGGATAGAAAAATTAGGTTTATATACCCTAAGTCCTGTATTGTATTTTTATTTTATAATCACAAATAGAGTTATCAGTATTGCTTAAAAGTTATTGACAATTGCTATTAACAGGTTTTTTACGGTTATCAACAATTGTAAACAAAGCAAGAGGTTTACACACATATACCTATTAAAGTTATGATATACAGTATATTAAGCTTGTAACTTTATCAAAAAACAAAAAGAGTACAAAATTATAGTCAGTATTAAATTACCGCTTAAGTAAAACGATAAAACAATACGGCTATTTACTAACTTTGTTACTCAAACAAACGTACTATGAAAATCTCTATAGGAAACGATCACGCAGGACCTAGTTATAAGAATGTTATTGTCAAGTTTTTAAAAGAAGCTGGCCATACTGTTAGTAATTATGGTACAGACACACCAGATAGTGTAGACTATCCAGACTTTGGACATCCTGTTGCGACAGATGTAGAGGAGGGTAAGGCAGATTTTGGTATCGTTATATGCGGTAGCGGTAACGGTATCGCAATGACTGTTAATAAGCATCAAGGTGTACGTGCGGCCCTATGCTGGATAAAAGAGATTGCCATTCTTGCACGTGAGCATAATAATGCAAATGTGATAGCCATACCAGCACGGTACACTTCAGAAATGCAGGCGCTTGAGATGGTAAAAGCATTTATTACAACAGAGTTTGAAGGAGGTCGCCACCAGAGACGTGTAGATAAAATAGCCTGTAACTAGCCTTATAAAAATCCCGCTACGCGGGTATTACTTATGGATAAAGTCGCCCTTGATTTTAAAATCAAAAAGTTTGAATTTATTAATACTAAGGAGTTGTACGATATACTACAACTTAGAGCTGAGGTTTTTGTGGTAGAACAAGACTGCGTGTATCAAGATGTAGATGGTAAAGATCAAGACGCCGTACACGTGATGGGTTATAAAAACGAAAAGCTAGTTGCATATACCAGAATTTTTGGTCCAGGAGCCTATTTTGAAAATGCCAGTATAGGTAGGGTAGTAGTGCAAGAAAATGAACGTGCGCACACTTACGGTTATGACTTAATGAACACATCTATAGAAGCGGTAGAGCGGTATTATGATGAGACAACCATAAAAATATCTGCTCAAACGTATCTCAAACGTTTTTACAACAATCTTGGTTTTAAAGAAGTAGGTGAGGGCTATCTAGAAGATGGCATTCCTCATATTGGGATGATCAAGCAGTAGTAACTGTAATATTTACGCTTTCGCGAAAGCGTACTCACAACAATAAAAATCTAAGCCTTACCAAGCCTCTGTCTCACAGATACATCTAAAAGAGGTTTTACTTTTAGAAAGAGTATCGTTTTTAATACTCTCACTTTGAATATTAAAGAGACTACCGTCATTAAGCAGTTCATCAAGATTATAAGTAATCAAATATCCCTCTGGACGATTTTTTGTGCCAGCTTCTGATACTTGTAAGTGTTTTAAACGATTAATTTGTTTAAAATGATTAATCACTTTTATAAACTCATCTTTAGAAGGGAGTCTGTAGTGTAATTTTTTTGGGAATTGTTCTCTAGATTTTTTTGTCTTATTGATATGGTTAAGACGCAAAGTAGCCAGTTCTGAACGCCATTTACAAAAAAGAACAGTTTCTTTATAATTTATACCTAATACTGGGTGCTTTGCATACGTTGGGTTATCAAGAAAATTAGTATTTCTCTCTCCATTAGTTAAGGCTACTTCACTGGTATCTCTAATATTAAGTAAAGATGATAGTGCATCTGCATAACTGTTTTGTTGTAATACTTTTATTTCATCTGGAAGTGGCGAATTGTGAGTGGGTAAGGCTTCAAACATTTTTGAGGACGCTGTAGTCCAATAATAATCTCGATGCCTCAAAAACTCTTTATACATTTCATTAGTCACTGGTTGTTTATCTATAAACCTATTATCTGCCAGCTTGATAGTACCCGGTGGAGCGTAACTTGTATCGCCTTTTTCAAGAAAAGTTGGTGTAGGTTTTATTGCTTTAGAACACGAGAAAAAGACCATTGTTAATAAACACAATGCTACTCTAAATTTAGTCATACTATCATTTTTTATTAGGCTTTACTTTCTTCACATAAGTAACAAGAATCTCTACGCGCTTATCATCTTTTGGGTCACCACCTAATGGAAACCTACTGCCAAAGCCTTGATAGCGCATACGTTTTTTTGCCACGCCGTGGTCTGCAAGATAATCGTATATAAATTTTGCTCTCGCTTCAGAGAGATTGCGTTTTCCTGTTTTAAGATCTATACCATCACGGCCGTGGTCTACACAACACACGTGACCTTGTATCTTAAAAATAATCTCAGGATGTGCAGCAAGATATTTGGCTAGCTTGTTGAGGTCCTTGCGAGACTTGCCGTGTATATAGCTATAGTTAGTTTTAAAAAGAATGTTTTTTAAAAGGATACGGTCTCCTTTTACGATAGGTTCATCTTCAAAGGTTTTATAGCTATCCTTTGTTTCTTCTAGTTCTTTTTCTTCGGCAACGGCTTCTTTTGGAACTACGCGAGGTTGTAATAAAGAAACGATAATCTCTACTTTACGATTAAGGGTGCGTTGCACCTCACTACCCACATCATCTAGTCTGGTGAGGAGTAGCTCCCCTTTTCCGTCTGAGTTTTTTATGATACTATCTGCAATACCTCTATCTACAAATTTTTGTTTGATGGTATTTGCGCGCTCTTGTGAGAGCCACTTATTATAAGCATCTGTACCGCGATCATCACAATAGCCATATATAGAGATATCTTCTATCTTATCTAGAGGTAGCGAACCTATAAAGCGTTCTAGTTTTGCATTTTCTATAGCAACGAGATCATATTTATCTGTCTCAAAAAAGGTTTCGTGTGTTTTATCTACCTGAGCAAAAGCTTGTACAGATAATAGGAGCAGGGCTATATGTAGCGCAATCCTTTTAATTATTTAAAATCTTATTGTAGCGATTTTTATCTGCTAGTACTGCTAGCGCTTCCTTAACCTCTACATTATTTATAATCTGGTACTCATAAAGACCATCTCGATAAAAGTATCTCTTTACAATCTCATCTATGAGTAGATTTTCAATCTCATCTTGACGTTCATCTATAGATTTTTCTTTTGCCAGCGTTATCGCATTATTAAGTTGATTGTAAGCCGCCGAAACTTCTGATTTTAAATCATCCTTATCTGCTTGTTCTAGTGCCTTTTCAAATGCTTTTTCTGTACCCGTTTCATACTTAAAACCTGTACGATTTAAAAATGATTTAAAGTCTGCAAAATCTGTTTGTGACCACGTGAACTCACTTAGATCACTATACTGGTGATTATAATAGTAATCTGTAGCATATTCAAAAATTGCATTATCCTTGAGAAGAGCAGTAGTTACTGGGCTCAACTTTGCAGAGTTTACTTGTATATCTGGTAGTACACCACCACCGTCTAGTACCTTACGACCGTTTTTAGTTTTAAACTCATTATAGTCTGCAGCATCGGTGCGCACGGCGTTTCCGTTTTCATCACGGTTCCAGTAATCTAGGGCTTGTATACAGCGACCAGAAGGCGTGTAGTAGCGAGATATGGTAATTTTTACAGAGGTACCATAGGTAAGCGGTTTAGGACGTTGTACTAGTCCTTTACCAAAAGTTCTAGCTCCCACTATAACCGCTCTATCATAATCTTGTAACCCTCCAGAAACAATCTCTGAGGCAGAGGCAGACCTGCCATTTACAAGCACCACGAGTGGTATCTCTGTATCTACCGGTTCTTGTGAAGTAGTATAGGTCTTATTGTATTTTTTTACTACAGACTTTGTGGTTGTAATGAGAGACCCTTTAGGTAAAAAGAGATTACAAATATTTATAGCCTCACTAAGTAAGCCACCACCGTTACCACGTAGGTCAAGTATAATCTTTGTAGCACCATCTGTTTTAAGACTCACAAGTGCCTCTTTTACTTGGCTAGATGCTTTTTTATTAAACTTTGTAAGCACGATGTACCCAGTATCACCATTTATGAGTTTTGAGAAGGGAACGGCATCTATCTCTACCGCAGAGCGTTTTATAGTGGCTTTATCCGTTTTTCCTTGGCGCTTGTAGGTGATGACCACCTCACTGTTTGGCGCTCCTTTAAGTAAATCTCCGGCATCACCATCTACATCTGCCACGGTAATGTCACCTATTTTTATAATCTCATCACCTGCTTTAAGACCTGCTTTATCTGCCGGGTAGCCTTTGCGCGGTTCTGTAATGGTCATTTTTCCGTCTTGATTGCGCACGGTGGCACCTATGCCAGAATAGTCTCCAGAGCGGTTAATTTTTGCATCTTCTACCTCTTGCTCGGTCCAGTACTTTGTATAGGGGTCAAGATCTGCAAGCATACCCTCTATGGCACTGTCCATAAGCTCTGCAGGGTTTGTTTCATCTACATAATTCATATTAAGCTCCTTAAAGAGCTCTGTAAAAATTTCGATTTGTTTTGCGATTTCAAAAAAGTCGCTTTTAAAACTTACCGTACTAATACCTATGACAACAGCAATAACGGGAATGAGTATTTTCTTTTTCATAATACAAGATGTCTGTAAGAGACTATAGTTGTGTGTATAACGCTTTCGCGAAAGCGTAATTATCTACTTTTTATTTTTTTTAATCCATCTGCGCATAAAAAATGCGCCTATACCTAACAAGATAAGAAAAGGCCAGAGATGCAACAAA
>JAHDEV010000075.1:0-1591 GCA_020628615.1 Dokdonia sp. | reverse complement strand
TATCGCATCATTAAATCGTTTTATAAGTTTGACCATAGCCTTATGCAGCTGTTGTTGAGAGACTTCTTCTCGACCTGTATAGATAATAAGCATCACAAAGGTCGTGCCTTTTATACAAATCTGGTCTTTGTGTAAACGATATGACTCCCGCATTAGGCGTTTTATACGATTGCGAGATACGGCAAGTTTAAAATTGCGCTTAGATACAGAAACGCTCACTTGATGTGATATGCCTTCTTCCTTGAGCGGTGTCTCCATATATATGAGCCGCAGCGGAAAAGACTTGACAGACCTTCCCTCTATAAAAAGCGCTTCTATGAGCTTCTTAGATTTTAGCTTTTCTTTTCTTGGGTATGTGTGTGCCATTGCTGGCAAAGATAGTAGAATTGAGGTAGGTAATGGAGGAGATATACGCTTTCGCGAAAGCAAAAAAAATCTCAATACAGCACATCAAATATTGGAAAAAATACATTTTATTGGAAAATATCCATAATTTTGTCATCTATGAAGACAGAACCTCAAAAAGTAAAACGTGCCGTGACAGACTACTCTGGTAATCGCTCTGTTCAAACGGGCTTCCCCAGTCCTGCGACACATTACCGTGAGCCTATGATAGACCTCAACAAGGAGCTTAGTTCTTCTCGAGACGCCACCTTTTTTGTACGTGTAAAGGGTGATAACTGGAAGTCACATAACATTCTTGATAGAGATGTTTTGATAATAGACAGCGCACAAGTGGCACAAGAGGGTAAGCTGGCGCTAGTCATTACAGAAGAGGGTTTTGATGTACAGAGAATAAATGCTTCAAAACCTATAGAACTCTGGGGAATGATAAGCTACATAATACACAAGGCGGTATGATTGCGATGGTAGATTGTAATAGCTTTTATGCCTCTTGTGAGCAGGTATTTAGACCCGATTTAAAGGGGAGACCTGTCGCTGTATTGAGTAATAATGATGGCTGTATCATAGCAAAAAATAAAGAAGCAAAGGCGCTGACACATATCCCATATCGCGACCCACTGTTTAAAATTAAAGGCTTGCTAGCGCAAAATGATGTCACGCTTTTCTCATCAAATTACACCTTATATGGAGATATGTCTGACCGCGTGATGAATGTACTGCGTGAGTTCTCACCTGCGGTTGAGGTGTACAGTATAGATGAGTCTTTTGTAGACCTCTCTGGGATGACTCACGTAGATCTTAATGCCTACGGTCACAAAATTAAAAATACAATTGTACAGCACACTGGCATACCCGTAGGAGTAGGCATTGCACCCACAAAGGTACTGGCAAAACTTGCAAACCGTATATCAAAAAAGGTAGCACACTTTGACCACGTGTATGTGATGGATACCGAGGAGCGACGCATAGAGGCACTTAATTGGGCCGAAGCAAAAGACATCTGGGGGCTAGGTAAAAAACACGTAGAGCGTCTGGCTCATATAGGTGTCTTTACAGCTTATGCATTTACAGAAGTACCACTGGCGTGGGTACGTAAAGAAATGACCGTAGTAGGAGAGCGCTTGTGGCGAGAGCTTAATGGAGAATCTTGTATTCCTTTTGAAACGCTTCCGCGAAAGAAAAAAGC
>JAHDEV010000074.1 GCA_020628615.1 Dokdonia sp. | reverse complement strand
AGTGACCGCGAGAGGATTCGAACCTCCAACCCTCAGAGCCGAAATCTGATATTCTATCCAGTTGAACTACGCAGCCTTTTTACGCTTTCGCGAAAGCGCAAATGTACTCTATTACCTTAAATTACCCTCTTATATGTTCTTGTTTTGGGATGTATACCACAAACTCCAAAAAAGGCACTGTGTAGTACCTCTTTAAAATTATAAATATGTCTTTAGACTAGCCCAGTCTAGACTTCACGATGGTACTTATAGTCTTTCCATCTGCTTTACCAGCCAGCTTGCCATTAACCTGCCCCATAACTTTACCCATATCTTTCATTCCTTGAGCACCTGTTGCAGCGATAACCTCATCTACCACTTTGGCTATATCATCTTCTCCTAGTTGTTCTGGTAAAAATTGTGCAATAACTTCTGCTTGAGCAAGCTCAGGCTCCGCAAGATCTGCTCTACCTTGTTCATTAAAAATAGCAGCGCTGTCTTTACGTTGTTTTACTAGCTTTTGTAGTAATTTCAGTTCTTGCTCTTCTGTGATTTCTTCTTTTGCACCACTCTCTGTTTGAGCAAGTAATATAGCAGATTTTATAGCGCGTAGTGATGTAAGGGCATTTTGATCTTTGGCCTTCATTGCCTCTTTCATAGCCGTCATCACATCTTTTGATAAACTCATAGTTTTATAATTTTAGAGTATCAAAGATACGGAGTTTGAGCCGTATGAACGTTTCTTATAGATAACACTGCATAAAAAAGTAGCCCAACAATCTTGGGTAAGATTATTGGGCTACAAAGCACTAATAATAATTGTTCTAATCTACATTATCGTGTAGAAATGAGTTGTTCTTACGTAGTTGCACTTCGTCATTATCATCTGTAGAGAGTGATGTTCTAGATAGATTACCATCTTTTTTAGGAGTCTCGTCAAGATCTATTCCCATACGCTTGTAAGCAGGCTGCTTTTCTATCTCCTCTATACGTGACTGGTTATTTCTAAACTTGTAGTTAAACTCCTTCATCTTACGCTTACGCTCTGAGGCTCGATCTATAAGTAATTTTGAAATAGGGCTATTCATAGGGTCTACTTCTGCCTCTGGAACTTCTTCTTCCTTTTCTTCTGGAACAACAGTTTTTGTTTCAAAAACTATAGTTTCTTCTTCCTGTTCTGCTTCTTCCTTTACTATAGATGCACTTGAGAGTGTTTCTTCAAGTTCCATATAATCTTCAAGGCTATAGCGCGTCTCTCCTTTATTAGTATGCTCTGTTACAGGTATAATTTCTATAGGCTCATTTACTTCTATTGACGCTGTACTTTCATCTAGATCAAAAAGTATTGGAGATTCTTTCTCTTCTTCTACTGCAGTTTCTGCATTGAGTGGCATATCAAAAAAGAGCATTCCATTACCTTCTGGCTCTTTATTTTCGACCACTGGACTTTCTTGACGTACAGTTGTGTCTATGATTTCAAAGTCTGCATCATTTTCGGCTAGAATTTCATCATACACTACATTGATATTTTTTATAATATCGGTTGTAGGCACAATGTCCATTTTATATTGCTGGCTTGCTGGAGCTTCTGGGCTTACTTGAGCCTTTGGTGCTTCTGGAGCTTTTTCTTGTGGAACTTCTTTTACAGGCGCTTTCGCGAAAGCGTTTGTAGTATCTTCTAGTTCATCTAGATCTAAAGTGTGTACAATCTTAGTAGGTGCTACTGGTTTTTGAGGCTCAACCGGTGCTGCTGGCGGTATCTCTACTGTAGCCTCTGGCATAAGATCTTGTTGCGCTTTTTGCTCCTCCTCTAGCGTGTGTATGATTTTTTTAGTCTCAACATTTACAATATCGTTTTGCTGCTCTGCATTAAAACCTGTTGCTATTATTGTTACAGAAATTGCATCTCCTAGAGAGTCATCTTCACCTACACCCATAATGATGTTTGCACTGTGACCAGCCTCTGCCTGTATGTGATCATTTATCTCACCTATCTCATCTATAGTAATCTCATCACCACCAGAAACGATAAGTAGTAGCACATTCTTTGCTCCTGTAATCTTGTTATCATTAAGTAACGGTGAGTCTAGCGCTTTTGATATGGCCTCGTTTGCACGACTTGTACCACTAGCGGTAGCGCTACCCATTATAGCTGTACCAGATTTACTTAACACTGTCTTTGCATCACGCAAGTCAATGTTTTGTGTGTAGTGGTGTGTTATTACCTCTGCGATACCTCTTGAGGCTGTGGCAAGAACCTCATCTGCTTTACTAAAACCAGCTTTGAAACCTAGGTTTCCATAAACCTCACGTAGCTTATTATTATTTATTACAATGAGTGAGTCTACCTGAGCACGTAGTCTATCTACTCCTTTTTGGGCTTGTTCGTTACGCATTTTTCCTTCAAACTGAAAAGGAATCGTGACAATCCCTACGACTAGGATATCAAGCTCACGAGCCATCTTTGCAATTACAGGAGCGGCACCAGTGCCCGTACCACCACCCATCCCGGCAGTAATAAAGATCATCTTTGTGTTAGTACCTAACATCTGTTTAATATCCATCTCACTCTCTATGGCAGCTTGCTCACCCACTTCTGGATTTGCTCCTGCACCAAGACCTTCTGTAAGACCTACACCTAGTTGTATCTTAATAGGCACTGTACTATTCTCAAGTGCCTGTGCATCTGTATTACAGATTACAAAATCTACACCTTTTATGCCCTGCTGGAACATATGGTTAATAGCATTGCTACCTCCTCCACCTACGCCTATCACTTTTATGACATTGCTTTGGTTTTTAGGTAGATCAAATGTGATGTTATTAAATTGTGTCGTACTCATATAATTTATTTTTTGCCCCGTTGTATTCTACTAGATCGACGCCCATACGCCGATTTTGATTTTTATTCTAATTCTTTAATTACCGCAGTGCTATTGCACTACTCTGCATTATCAAGAAAGTCTTTAAACTTATCTGCCCATCTATCAAAGATGCTGCGCTTAGGCGCTTGAGGCTTAGTTTGCCTAGCTTCTATGTCTGTTTCTTGTACTTCATTTATGGTATCTGTAAACACCTCTTCTTCTTTTGCAATTACCTCTTCTTCTGCATCAAGGTGTGAGTTATAAAGTCCGTGTTCTAGACTATTCATCACAAGACCTACTGCTGTTGCATAAAGCGGGCTTGTGGTCTCTGCATCACTATCTCCGGCTAGGTGCTCATTAGGATAACCTATACGAGTATCCATCCCAGTGATATATTCTACTAGCTGTTTTAAGTGTTTAAGTTGGCTACCACCACCTGTAAGCACTATACCTGCTATAAGTTTTTTCTTTTGCTCCTCGTGTCCGTAATTCTTAATTTCTAAATACACTTGTTCTACAATCTCGACTACTCGTGCGTGAATGATTTTTGATAAGTTTTTTAATGTTATCTCCTTAGGCTCACGACCACGCAATCCAGGAATAGAAACAATCTCATTATCTTTATTCTCACCTGGCCACGCAGATCCAAATTTTATTTTAAGCAGCTCTGCTTGTTTCTCAATAATTGAGCAACCTTCTTTAATATCATCTGTAATGATATTACCGCCAAAGGGTATTACAGCCGTATGCCTAATGATACCATCTTTAAAAATGGCAAGATCTGTAGTACCACCTCCTATATCTATAAGCGCAACTCCAGCTTCTTTTTCTTCTTGGCTTAGCACCGCATTTGCAGAGGCTAATGGCTCTAGTGTAATACGGTCTAAGTTAAGACCTGCGCTTTTTACACAACGGCCTATGTTTCTTATTGAGGCAACCTGCCCCACAACCACGTGAAAGTTTGCTTCCACACGACCACCATACATCCCTATGGGTTCTTTAATCTCACTCTGACCGTCTACTTTATACTCTTGTGGTAAGACGTGTATAATCTCTTCACCAGGTAGCATTACGAGTTTATGTACTTGATCACATAATGCCTCTATATCTTGCGCGTCTATAACCTCTTCAGAGTTATTTCTAGTTATGTAATCGCTATGTTGTAATGAGCGTATGTGCTGTCCAGCTATACCTACTACAACATCTTTTATTTTAATACCTGAAACATCTTCGGCTTCTTGTACTGCTTGTTGTACAGACTGTATGGTCTGGGTAATATTATTAACTACACCACGATGCACACCAAGACTTTTAGACTTTCCTATACCTAGAATTTCTACCTTGTTGTACTCATTGTACCGCCCTATCATTGCCACGATCTTCGTGGTCCCTATGTCCAGTCCTACTGCGATATTTTGATTTTCCATACTTCTAATTTTGAAAGTTTATGTTTACGCTTTCGCGAAAGCGTACTCATCTTACCCTCTATTACTTTTTCTCACAAACTACTTGCCCGTCATACTTGAGCACTATTGTTTTATAATTATCTAAGCTTTTATCCTTTTGTGCCTTTTGATAAAACGCTTTATAATTGCTGAAACGTTTATTAAGCTGCTCTACTTTACCTAGCGAGATTGTGTACGCTAGTTTTCTTGCTTTGAGCATATACTCACCACTAGTGGTGCGTGATATACCTATGATGTGCTTTGAGAGAAATGTATCTTTATTGATAAAATCTACCAGTTCAAATACTTCGTCTATATTTTTATCTGTTGCTCCAGTTACCAGAGGGACGTGTGCAGCGTGATTTTCTGAGAGCGGCATTACCTCACCACTCTGGTCTATATAAAAAGACGTAGCACCGTTGAGTCGTGCAATAGGCTTGCGTTGCTCTATTGCAACTCCTACCTCACCACTCATCGATACATAAACATCTGCGTTCTTGATAATTGGATGCGCCTTGACACGCTTTTCCATTATACTCAAAGCTAAATTTTCTTTAGACGTTTCCGACACCTTTTTTCCACTTACTATCAACAATTTATTAACGGTCTCACGAGTGACAAAAGGTGCACTTTCATCATCAAAAGAGATGGTAACATTTTCTACCTGTCGCGCAGCATTTCTTTGTACAGAAAACCCATACAGAAACACTGTGAACCCTAATAAAACAACCATCTTTATGTAAAACCAGTTAATCTTCACTTTGCAATTTTTTTGCGACTTTTAAAATTTCTACTCCTATATCTCCAGCCCCCATCATCACTACAATTTTCTTATTTGAAGCTGTTACAATCTCAGGTAAGCGATTTTTTGTAACAATTTCTTTATTTGAAAGCGTCATTTTATCTAATAGGGCTTGACTTGTAACACTATCTATAGGTAGCTCTCTAGCTGGGTAAATATCTAGCAGTGCCACCTCATCAAAACGAGATAACTCTGTAGCAAAATCTGCCATAAAATCCTTTGTTCTACTAAACAAATGTGGCTGAAAAATAGCCAGCACCTCCTCGCCCGGATACATCTCTTTTATACTTTGGCACACCGCCGCAATCTCTGTAGGGTGATGTGCATAATCATCTATGAGCACCTTATCTTGAGACTGGTAGCGATAGGTAAACCTGCGATTTACACCCGTATAACTAGCTAACGCTTCTGGCAACTTTGCTACTGGAGTGCCGTAAGCCACCGCCATACTAAGTGCCGTGGTAGCATTAAATAGATTGTGCCTCCCTGGTAATGTAAATTTCAAATCTTTAAGCACACCTTCTGGATACTTAAAATCAAAATGATAAGCACCATCTACAATACGCACATTTTGTGCCGAGTATGTTGCATCATCTTCTATACCCACGGTATTACCTGCAAGTGGCAAACCATTTTTTATAAATCTCATTTCTGGAGCTACAAGAGATCCAAATTCTTGAAAAGTCGCCACAAGATCTGCCTCGTCTTCATAAATATCGAGATGATCTGCATCCATAGAGGTGATGCACAATATATCTGGAGTGAGCTGTAAGAATGACCTGTCAAACTCATCTGCCTCTACAACAGTAATATCACTTCCGTTCTGAATAAGGTTACCGTTGTAGTTATTTGTTATTCCTCCTACAAAAGCCGTTACGGGTGCTCCCGTAGCAGCGAGTAAGTGACCTAATATACTTGAGGTAGTTGTTTTTCCGTGGGTGCCAGCAACGGCAAGCGAGAACGACTGGTTTGCAATGAGCCCCAGGACTTCTGCGCGTTTTTTGAGGGTATGCCCGCTTTCGCGAAAGCGTACTAACTCTCCCATTGTACTTGGCACTGCAGGGGTATAAATAACGAGCGTGTTTTCCTTATCTGCAAAGGTCTCATCTATGGCATCTCCCTTATCTTGAAAATGAACAGCAACGCCAGCCTCTTGCAACTTGCGCGTCACATCTGAAGGCGTTTTATCATAACCTGCTACATTTTTACCCTCATTTTGAAAATAAAAAGCAAGCGCACTCATCCCTATACCGCCTATGCCGATAAAGTAAAAGTTCTGTATGTCCTTAAGTGCTTTCATATATTACTATTCACAGTATGCTGTAAAGTTTCTACTTTTTATCTTTTAATAAGTTTTCTACCTCATCTACTATATCACTAGTCGCATTAGGTAAAGCGAGCGTATTTATTTTATTGCCTAAAGCAAGTCTAGATGGCTCATCATCTATTAAGGCCTTAAACATCAATTCAAACTTCTTGTCAAGGTCTTTTTGAGCAATGAGTATAGCACCACCTTCTTTTTCTATAGCCTTTGCGTTTTTGGTTTGGTGATCTTCTGCTACGTTAGGCGACGGGATAAAAATAGTTGCCTTCCCCACGATACATAACTCAGATACAGAGCTTGCACCAGCGCGGGATACAATAATATCTGCAGCTGCATAAGCCATATCCATCTGGTCTATGTATGCCATCACCTTAACGTCTTTACTATCTAGATGCTTATAGGTGTCATAATATAATTTACCCGTTTGCCATAAAACCTGCGTCCCTTGTTCTCTAAGGAAAGGTAGCTTCTCATACATAAGCTCATTAACAGCTTTTGCACCAAGACTCCCTCCTATCACAAGCACCACTTTTTTACTCGCATCTAGTTTATATTTTGCCATTGCTTGCTCGCTTTTACCTGATAGATCAAGTAAATCTGAGCGCACTGGATTCCCAGTTTTCACAATCTTTTCTTTAGGAAAAAATCGATGCATCTCATCATATGCAACGCATACTTTACTTACGTGTTTTCCTAATAGTTTATTTGTGATACCAGCATAGCTGTTTTGCTCCTGTATTAATGCTGGTATGCCAGCTACGGTTGCCATTTTAAGCAAAGGACCACTAGCAAAACCACCTGTACCTATGACCACGTCTGGTTGAAACTTTTTTATAATCTTACGAGACTTCCACAAACTGCTTATGAGCTTAAATGGAAACATAAGGTTATCTACAGTAAGCTTACGCTGTATGCCCGCAATCCACAATCCCTCTATATCAAAACCTGCTTGTGGTACCTTATCCATCTCCATACGGTCGCTCGCACCTACAAAGAGAAATTGTGCGTCTGGATGACGACGCTTTATCTCGTTTGCGATGGCTATAGCAGGATAGATGTGACCACCTGTTCCTCCTCCAGATACTATGACTTTATAAGGCTTCACTTAAAACATCTAATGGGTTTAACTCACTCTCTTCTTTTACCGGTGTAGGTTTGCGCTTTGCACTTACACTTAACACAATTCCTACAGCGAGACAGGTCATCCATATAGATGTACCTCCACTACTCACTAGTGGTAATGTTTGCCCAGTTACGGGAAACAACTCTACAGCAACTGCCATATTAATAAGCGCCTGAAAAACTATGGGCAACCCTACTCCTACAACAACTAGCTTTGCAAAAATAGTTTCGGCTTTATGGGCTATCACTGTTATTCTAAATAGCAATAGCATATATAAGAACAATAGAAGACCTGCTCCAGCAAGACCAAACTCTTCTACAATGATGGCGTATATAAAATCTGAAGACGACTGTGGTAAGAAGTTTTTCTGTACACTTTTACCAGGACCTTGACCTAATAAACCACCTGAGGCAATTGCAATTTTTGCTTTTTCAATTTGGTAATCTGCATCTGCATCTACCTCATCATTTGCAAAGTTTTCTACACGGCTTATCCAGGTGTCTACCCTGTTTGGGAACATCCCTGGAAAAGCTTTTGCCATAAGCACAAAAAATAACAGCGCCACAATACCTGTTGCTATTACAATACCCAAATACTTAAGCGGGTACCCGCCCAAAAATACTAGTGCAACCACCATAGCCGCAATGATTGCCGTGGTAGAAAAGTTTGCTGGCAAGATAAGTCCAAGCACAACTGCCACGGGCAACCATAGAGGAACGAGTGTTTCTTTAAAAGTCACTGCTTTATCCTTAATTTTTGCCAGATAGCGCGCTACATAGACCATAAGCACAACTCCTGCAAAGGTTGATGTCTGAAAACCAACACCCAGTATAGGTATCTTAATCCATCTACTTGCATTTGCACCTCCCATAGTGGTACCCTGAGCGAGCGTTACTATAAGTAGTATAATCACAAAGGGTAATGCTATAAATGAGAGTCCTTTAAAATAATGGTGTGGTATTTTATGCACGCCATATAGCATCGCAAAACCAAGTACTAAGTGCATCCCGTGCTTAATTAAAAAACGCACCGTATTACCGTCGCCTTTTATATAAGCAAGGTTACTCGCAGCACTATATACTGGCAAAAATGAAAACAATGCCAGTAGAGCAACAATTGCCCATATAGCTTTGTCTCCTTGTAAACCTGCAAATATGTCTTTAAAACTAGTACTCACTTACTATTAATTGTTTTTGTTGCGCTTTCGCGAAAGCGTAATTTTCCTTTTTTTTATAAACTCTGATACACCGGCTACTCACGGGGGATTGCAGCTTGCAGCCGGTTGTATAATCAGAATTAAAGGTTACGTACGGCAGCCTTAAATTGGCGACCTCTATCCTCATAGTTTTCAAATAAATCAAAGCTTGCACACGCTGGAGAAAGCAATACATTATCACCACGCTCTGCCACCTTGTAAGCAATCTTTACAGCCTCTGTCATAGATGGTGTTTCCACAATAATATCCACCATATTTTCAAAATGACTCATAAGCTTTTGATTATCTACACCTAGACAGATAATTGCTTTTACCTTCTCATTAATAAGGGGATATAAGTCACGATAATCATTACCCTTATCTACTCCACCTACGATCCATACCGTAGGGTCGTTCATACTATCTAGTGCATAAAATGTAGCGTTTACATTAGTCGCCTTACTGTCATTTATGTACTGTACGTTGTTAATCTTAAGCACCTGCTCTAACCTATGCTCTACTCCTTGAAAACCTTCTAAACTCTCACGTATCGTTGCCTTACGGATGTTTAATAAATTTGCTACCGTAGAGGCAGCCATTGCGTTTTTCTTGTTGTGTTGCCCTTTAAGAGCGAGATTGTTTGTGGTCATTGTAAAGGTGTTATTATCTATTTGTACTACTAGGTTATTGTCTTTTATAAAAGCGCCATTTTCAAATTCTTGTGTGAGTGAAAAGGGCAATAATTTTGAGCGCACTGGGTGTTTGTTAAGCCAGTCTACACTCACGGGATCATCTGCATCGTAGATGAGATAATCTGTTTCTTTTTGGTTCATCGCTATTCTAAATTTTGAAGCAATGTAATTTTCAAACTTATAATCGTATCTATCTAAGTGATCTGGTGTCACATTGAGCACCACCGCGATATGGGGTGCAAAATCTGCGATTCCGTCTAACTGGAAACTGCTTATTTCTAGCACATAGGTGTCAATCTCCTTTTGTGCCACCATCTTTGCATAGCTGTCTCCTATGTTTCCCGCAACACCTAGATTAATACCTGCTTGCTCTAGAATAAATCCAGTAAGCATCGTGGTTGTGGTTTTCCCGTTACTTCCGGTAATCCCCACAATTGTGGCATCTGTATATTGAGAAGCAAATTCTATCTCAGAGATTACAGGCACTCCTTTTTCTAATAGCCTTTGCACGATAGGTGCTTTATCTGGTATTCCAGGACTCTTCATCACTACATCTGCATTGAGAATAAGTGCTTCTGTATGCCCTTCTTCTTCCCAAGCGAAATCTTCAGCAATAAGTATCTCTTTGTAGCGATTTTTTATCTTCCCAAAATCAGATAAGAACACGTCATACCCTTTGGCCTTACCTAAAATGGCAGTACCTACGCCAGACTCTCCAGCTCCTAATATGACTAATCGTTTCTTCATTTTTTATGCTTTCGCGAAAGCGTGATTATCTAATTTTTAATGTTATAATAGAAAGTACCGCAAGCAATATTCCTACAATCCAAAAGCGAGAAACTATCTTACTCTCGTGTATGCCTTTCTTTTGATAATGATGGTGTAATGGTGACATCAAAAAGATGCGCTTCCCTTCTCCAAATTTCTTCTTTGTGTATTTAAAATATCCTACTTGCATTACCACAGAGAGATTCTCCATTAAGAAAATCCCACATAAAATAGGAATGAGCCATTCTTTTCGTGTTGCAATGGCAAGTACCGCTATAATTCCTCCTATGGTGAGACTACCTGTGTCTCCCATAAAAACTTGCGCTGGGTAGGCGTTATACCATAAGAATCCAATAAGCGCTCCTACAAACGCAGCAATAAATATGAGCATCTCACCAGTACCTGGTATGTACATCACATTGAGATAATCACTAAATATGATGTTACCAGATATAAATGCAAAAATCCCAAGGGTGAGCACAATAATTGCACTCGTACCCGCCGCGAGACCATCTATACCATCTGTAAGATTTGCACCATTTGACACTGCAGTGATTATAAAAATCACAATAGGGATAAATATAATCCACGCATAGTCTTTCCAGTCTTCATTGATACTAGTTAGTATCGTGCTATAATCTATCTCGTTATACTTTACAAAAGGTATAGTAGTCTTGAGACTCTTATGTGCCACGTCAAACTTATCATTACCTCTAAGCGTAGTGATTTCTACCTGCTCTGCCCCTGCTGTTTGCTTGATTTCTTCTCTTATGGTAATGTCACTATGAAAGAACATTGTTGCCCCTACAATGATACCCAGCCCTACCTGGCCAATAACTTTATACTTACCAGCTAGACCGTCTTTATTTTTTTGCATTTTCTTCTTATAATCATCTAAGAAGCCTATGATTCCCATCCATACAGTGGTTACTATTAAAAGAATGATATAGATATTTTGCAAGTCACCTAGAAGTAGTACAGGTATTAACGTAGCACCTATAATTATGAGTCCTCCCATAGTAGGTGTTCCTGCTTTTTCTGCTTGTCCTTCTAGACCTAGATCCCGTATTTGCTCACCCATTTGCTTGCGTTGCAAAAACTTAATCACACGCTCTCCATATACCGTAGATAGTATTAATGAAAGCAACACAGCAAGCGCAGCTCTAAACGTACTGAACTGAAACAAGCCTGCACCTGGCAAGTTATAAGCTTCGTCTAACCATTGAAAAAGATGATACAGCATTACTTATTAAGTTGTTTAAGAGTTTCTTGTACTATTTTATAATCATCAAAATCAAAACGCTCTCCATTTATCTCTTGATAGGTCTCGTGACCTTTACCTGCTATTAATATTATGTCTCCCGCATTTGCCAGTTGGCAAGCAGTTTTGATAGCTTGTTTTCTATCTGTAATAGAGAGTATTTTTTTATAATGTATAGGCTCTACCCCTGCTTCTATTTGCTCAATAATAGCCTCCGGGTTTTCTGACCTAGGGTTATCACTTGTGATAATAGCCTTTGTACTGAGTGCGCTAGCGATGTTGCCCATTTTAGGTCGCTTTGTAGTATCACGATCACCTCCAGCTCCTACAACAGTAATAAGCTCTTCATTTTTAGTACGGATATCATTTATGGTTTCTAGCACATTTTTAAGAGCATCTGGTGTATGTGCATAATCTACTATGGCAGTCACATTACCTTCAGAAATAAAATATTGAAAACGTCCAGACACACTCTCTAGCTCACTTAAAAGCTGCAATGCTTCCATTTGATCTAGCCCCAAAAGTTCTGCTGTTGCAAAAATGGCTAAGAGATTATATGCATTAAAAGAACCAATAAGCTTTACCCAAACTTCTTGATCTTGCACCTT
>JAHDEV010000249.1 GCA_020628615.1 Dokdonia sp. | reverse complement strand
GGCACTAGATATACATTTTAAAAAGAAAATACAGATGAAAATAAAAGCAATAATACTACTCGTAGCGGTTGTGATGGTTTCCGCTTTCGCGAAAGCGCAAAAAACAATGGATACTTTTGAAGTGCAAGTAGACGGTCTAGGTTGTCCATTTTGTGCCTACGGATTAGAGAAAAAATTTAAAGAGTTTAAAGGCATTAAAAAGGTGGCAATAGATATTGAGACAGGAGACTTCTCTTTTCAATATCCTTCAGAAAAGAATCTTACAATGCAGGCTGTTGTAAAACAAGTAGAAAAGGCGGGTTATACACCTATCACTTCAAAAATCACAAGAGCAGATGGTACTGTAGAGGCAAACGAGGCAAATACAACAGAGCTCTCTGCCGAGAGTGTAGTCGTGACCCAGCAAGTACTCGTCGCAGGTAAATGTGGTATGTGCGAGGCACGTATTATAAATGCTGCGGGTAACATACCTGGCGTAACGGCTGCCGCCTGGAAACAGGATCAACAAATGATGAAGGTTACTTATGACAAGAGCCAGGTCACACTAGACGGCATACAGTCTGAAATTGCAAGAATAGGCCACGATACAAAAGCTCATAAAGCTACAGATGAGGCTTATGCAAACCTACCTGGATGTTGTAAATATGAACGTTTAGATCAATAATATGAAGCAGTTTATAATTATAGTATTGACAGCGATGCTTATAGCCAGCTGTCAAGAAAAAAAACAAACGGAAACACGCTGGGTACATACTAAAACTATAGCTCTTGCAGATGTAAACCCTATAGGTATCGCTCAAGGCCATAAAGGAATCTGGCTCAGTGATGGAGATCATAATAGGGTAGTGTTAATAGATACAAGCGGCATAATTTTAAAAACCATAGACTCATTAGACAGGCCTATGCACATTGCTTCCGAAGGGGAGCTACTTGTGATACCACAGTATGGTAATGATGAGGTGTTACGCTTTCGTGAAAGCGAAAAAGAAATCGTTAGTACCCAGGATAGTCTTGATGCTCCAGCGGGAGTAGCGATTAAGGGTGCTCAAATTGCCATTGCAGATTTTTATAATAACAAGGTGCATTACACCGAAAATTCTAGCGACTGGATCACCTTTGGAAAAGAAGGAAAAGCAGATGGAGATTTTTATTATCCCACAGATGTGCACTTAACAGAAAGTAATATCTGGGTGGCAGATGCTTACAATAATAGGCTGCAGGTGTTTGATAAAAAAGGCAATCATCTTAAAACCATAGGTGAAGACCAAAAGATGAATGCAGCAACTGGGATATTTGTGTCAAACACACAGGTGTTTTCTACAGATTTTGAGAACGATAGAGTACTTGTTTTTGATCTAGAAGGAAATCTCAAGCAAGTGCTTGATACAGATATCTCAAAACCTACAGATTTAATCATAATTGATGAGGTGTTGTATGTGACAAATTATAAAGGCAAGTCGTTAAGTCTCTACACCCAGCAA
>JAHDEV010000073.1 GCA_020628615.1 Dokdonia sp. | reverse complement strand
GTTGTGCCTCTCCAAAAATGCTTACATCTACAAGATGCTCGCCACAATAATGCTTCGATATCGTAAAAGACATCGTAGACCCCAGCACTAATACTGCTAGAAAGACAGACATTATATTATGGAAAATTGCTTTCATATCTTCTTACAAAGATACAAAAAAGCCCCTCGTGTATAACGAGGAACTCTTAAATCTATATTAAATCTACTATAAAGCATACTGCAAGCCAGCAGTAATTGTCTCCTTGCGCTTAAGTTGTACACCATTTACGTCTTGCAAAAGTGGTGTTGCAAACTCAAAACTGATACTTATGTAGTTGAGAGAATTACAATAAATTTTATTAAAAAACTATTCTATCTCCTTATCTACTACACCGCACTTGAGCATTTTATCACCGTAGTATGGATTACGTATTTCTTTAGAATCAGATAACCAGTATGCACCTTTACCATCAAAAGCCATAGGGCAGTATTGCTTTACAAGAGATCCAGAAGCCAGCTCACCAGAAAGATATACCTCTACCTTTTTTGAGACATCTTCAAAAACTTCACGTTGCTTATCTACATTAGTAGATGTAGCGATTTGATCTAAATCAGATTTTAAAGCAGAAAAAGTCTCTGCACTAGGCACTACAGTAAGCATCTGGCTAAAATCTTTTGCGACAGATGCTGCATCTTCTGCATCTGTGTTTACAAAGGCTCCCTTAAGGTTTAAATAAGCGCGATGTACTTGTGTAGCCTCTTCAGTTTTAAAAGTTACCTCAACAAACTCTTCTGTCACATTTAGATCTCCGGCAGAAGTTACTACTGCCGTATCACTATGTTGCGACGGTGCTGTTTTTAATTCTGCCTCTTGATTTTGCTTACAAGAAAATAACGCGATTGCGATGGCTACAAAAAATACATTTTTCATTTGCTAGGGTTTTAACCTTGCAAAAATACAACGTACTCACTTATTTACCTTGCGGTAATAAAAAAATGCCGGCAATAATAAGAAAACAAGTAATGGCTGTATTAAAAAACGGCGCACATAAAAAAGCCCCATATACTCAGACGGTATATGATGATGCAATAAAATATAGTAAACGATACTGAGCACAATAAAAACAACTGCATAAAATACAACCGTAAACTTAATAATACCTCTATCTCTAAAGACAGCCCAGAGCAAGCCTAGCGACAACAGCATATTTAACAAGTATCTCAATAATATATGCAACATTAACTTCCCTTTTGTAAAAGTAGGTAGTGCTGTGTTTTGATAATCTCCGTGAAAATAATCTATGAGAGGATCGTAGAAGAGTACGCTTTCGCGAAAGCGCACAAAAAGCAACCCAAAAAGGCATAGCACAGCCAGTAACGTATAGAATACCTTATGCATCTTTTACAGGTTTTTTATAGGAGTTTATCCAGCCTAGCCAAAGCAAGAATACGGTACCATAAATAACTGCCGGAAAGATAGTGCCGTGTAGTACATCTGCATATTCTGGATACTCATATATACCTATAGTAAGGAGTGCTATACGCAGTACATTCATACCATAAAGAAGTACGACTCCTCCAAAAATGAAAAGTAATGTTCTTTTTACATCTCCAAAAAATGCAAGCATAAACGACACAAAAAGCAGCATCACACTTACGGCATTACAACCTTCTACTACGCGAGCGAGGGTTTTACCATTCATAGTGAGATTCATAGCGGGCTCCCAAGTGCTAGGTTCTACCTTCATATCATACCCAAAAGCGGTGATTAATGCCTGACTTTGTTTTGCAACGTTATGTGTAATATAATCGGGAAAATAGCGACTACTACCTCCGTAGGTTAAAAATAGTTGGTAAAGCGACACGAAAACCAAATAACTTCCTATAAATATGGCTAAAAATCGGAGGACGGGCTTATATTTGCGGACTAATTTGAGCAAGGGATGTTTTTAACGTCTAAAATACAAGAAAAATGGCTTTTGAAGATTTAAAAATACAAGTAAGCAGCATTGCCTCAAATAATGAAGGCAGTGCAAAGGATAAAATGACAGCAATTTGTGAGCTGTTACAAGAACATATAGACTACTATGACTGGGTAGGTTTTTATATGGCAAATCACGAGGCACGCACATTGCACCTTGAGGCGTTTGCTGGAGAACCTACAGACCATACAGTTATCCCTTTTGGGAAAGGAATTTGTGGTCAAGTAGCAGAGTCTAATGAAAATTTTGTAGTTCCAGATGTTAAGGCTCAAGATAATTATATAGCCTGCTCTATTACTGTTAAGAGTGAGATAGTAATCCCACTTTTTAAAGACGGAAAGAACATAGGACAAATAGATATAGACTCACACAAAATAGACCCCTTTACAAAAGACGATGAAGATTTTCTAGAATTTGTAAACGAGAAAGTAGCTGCTCTTCTATAAGACTACCATTACTTTAAAATAATAAACCCCTTACTATTTCTATTAGTAAGGGGTTTATTGTTTTATATACATTATAATACTACATCCCTGTTCTAATAGCCTCTACGGGGTCAAGTTTTGATGCTCCTATAGCTGGTACAATTCCAGCAATGATCCCAATAACAAAAGTCGTAAACAGACCTAAGAAGATATTATCAAAAGAAAGTACAAACTCAAAATCGCCAGCTATTTTTGAAATATCTAACAGCCAGACGACTATTTGCACCATAATTAAACCTATTAGTCCTCCAAAAATAGAAAGCAATATAGACTCAAAAAGAAATTGAAATAATATAAACCTACGCTTTGCTCCAAGGGCTTTTTGTATACCTATAAGGTTGGTACGCTCCTTTACACTCACAAACATAATATTTGCGATACCAAAACCTCCTACCAGCAGTGCAAATCCTCCTATACCCCAACCTACGCCAGTAAGAAAACCTATAATATTATCTATGAAAGCAGTAAAGCCTTTGAGCTGATTAATAAAAAAATTACTCACCTCATCTGTTTTAAGCCCTCTCTTGTTTCTTAGTTTTTGTTCTATCTGGGCAACATAAGCCTCATCATCTACATCTTCCTTAGGTAATAACACAATTTGCGGGAATGTTGATCTGTTATTATCTCCATAAATTCTTCTAGCAAGATTTACTGGTACAACAACAATCTCATCTTTTGAGTCGCCACCAAAACCGGCGCCTTCTTTTTCTAAAACGCCTATTACAGTAAGCTTGCGACTGTACATTCTTATTTTCTTACCTCTAGGGTCTACTCCTTCTCCAAAAAGTTTATTACGTATCTCATTACCTAATACCACAACACTTGCACCACTATTAGACTCTGAAGCATTAAAAAATCTTCCTAACTCAAATTGTAGTGACTCTATTTCAAACCACCCCTCTGTGGTTGCTCCTACTCCTATATTTTCAAGAGTAACATCATTATACTTTACGGTTTGCGGCGGCACACTAAGTACATATGTACTTGCCTTAGTATCTGGTACAGTTCGTTCTAGATATTGATAATCTTCGTACTCAACAAGAGGAAACTGTTCTCGTTTCCACCTAGGCACCTCGGTAGGACCAAAAGAAACGTGACATAAAATAATAGTACTCTGGTCTAGTGCAGAGAGACTTCCCTTTATCTCTCGCTCTAGAGAATCTACCGCGGCTAGCACGCCTATAATGGAAAAAATACCTACCGTCACTCCCATTAATGAAAGAAAGGTACGCATCTTGTTATTACGCAAAGCATTTACAGCAAATCTAAAACTCTCCCCTAAGGCTCGAAAATATATAAGCATTGATTGATTTTATCTAAAGATACGAGTAAGACGTCACTACACATAAATTGTTACAAAGTAGTCCTATTTTGTTAATAGAAACCGTTAACAAAAAGGGTTGAAATTGCTATTTTTGACACTTCAAAATCCCATATGCGAGGGAGGACACAAAATCTATCAATAATCTCACAATGAGCACAACAAAAAAAATAGGCGCAGCCCTTATTTCAGTATTTCACAAAGACGGCCTTGCCCCTATCGTTCAGAAACTTCACGAGTACGGAGTAACCCTTTATTCTACAGGAGGGACTGAAAAATTTATTAAAGATTTAGGTATCCCTGTGGTACCAGTAGAAGATGTGACTTCTTACCCATCTATACTAGGTGGTCGTGTTAAAACATTACACCCTAAAGTTTTTGGAGGGATTCTTAACCGTCAAGATCACGATGGTGATGTAAAAGAGATGGCAGAGTATGAAATCCCGCAACTTGACCTGGTTATTGTTGATTTATACCCTTTTGAAAAAACAGTTGCATCTGGAGCACCAGAGCAAGACATTATAGAAAAAATAGATATAGGTGGTATCTCACTTATACGCGCTGCTGCAAAAAACTTTAAAGACACACTTTGTGTATCTTCTATGGAAGACTATGTAGAAGTACTAGACATTATTACAAACGGTAATGGTAGCACAACAATGGCAGAGAGAAAACGCTTTGCAGCCAAAAGCTTTGCTGTATCATCTCACTATGACACTGCCATCTTTAATTACTTTAATGCAGATCACGAGATACCAGCACTTAAATTAAGTGTAAATAACGGTAAGACCTTACGCTACGGAGAAAACCCACACCAAAAAGGGTTCTTCTTTGGAGATTTTGATGAAGTTTTTGACAAGCTACACGGTAAAGAACTTTCATATAACAATCTTCTTGATGTAGATGCAGCGGTAAATCTTATTTCTGAATTTCAGGGAGAGGCACCTACCTTTGCTGTGTTAAAACATAATAACGCTTGTGGCTTTGCACAACGTGATACTATGCGCCAAGCTTATGTAGATGCACTTGCTGGTGACCCTACATCTGCTTTTGGGGGTGTACTTATTGCAAACGGTGAGATAGATGAGCCTACGGCTCAAGAGATTCACAAATTATTTTGTGAAGTAGTAATTGCGCCATCATTTACACCAGAAGCTTTAGAAATTCTTAAAGGAAAGAAAAACCGCATCCTTCTTACTTTAAAAAACATTGTACTACCAGAGATGACAGTACGTACTTGTCTTAACGGGACACTTTTACAAGAACGTGATCATAAGACAGATACTGCTACAGATCTTACTAATGCTACAAACACCCAGCCTACAGAAAAGGAACTAGAAGACTTATTGTTTGCATCAAAAATTTGTAAACACACAAAGTCTAACACTATCGTACTTGCAAAAAATAAACAACTTTGTGCAAGTGGTACTGGGCAAACATCACGTGTAGATGCACTGAGACAAGCTATTGAAAAAGCAACATCCTTTGGCTTTGACCTTCAAGGGTCTGTGATGGCTAGTGATGCATTTTTTCCTTTCCCAGATTGTGTAGAAATTGCAGATAAAGCAGGCATTACTGCCGTAATACAACCAGGTGGATCAATAAAAGATCAACTTACCGTAGACTATTGTAACGAAAACAACGTATCTATGGTAATGACTGGAACACGTCACTTTAAACATTAATAACAAAAAGGGTTAGTATTACGCTTTCGCGAAAGCGTGATGTTAACCCTAATATTTGTACTTTTAAGCAGCACGCTTAAAAACTAACGCATAACGCTTTGATTACCCTATGGGATTTTTTGATTTTTTAACTGAGAATATAGCAATTGACCTTGGTACTGCCAACACGTTGATTATACACAATGATAAAGTAGTAGTAGATAGTCCATCTATAGTTGCTCGAGATCGTACGACAAAAAAGATAATTGCCGTAGGTAAAGAAGCAGCTCAAATGCAAGGTAAAACTCACGAAAATATCAAAACCATACGCCCTCTTAAGGATGGAGTAATTGCAGATTTTGATGCCAGTGAGCAGATGATTGCAATGTTTATCAAAGAAATACCAGCACTTAAAAAGAAATTATTTCCACCTGCATTGCGTATGGTAATCTGTATTCCTTCTGGAATTACAGAAGTAGAGATGCGAGCAGTAAAGGAAAGTGCAGAACGTGTAAACGGTAAAGAAGTATATCTTATACACGAGCCTATGGCAGCAGCTATAGGTATAGGTGTAGATATTATGCAACCTAAGGGTAATATGATAGTAGACATAGGTGGAGGTACGACAGAGATTGCCGTAATTGCACTAGGAGGTATTGTATGTGATAAGTCTGTAAAAATTGCAGGTGATGTATTTACAAACGATATTATCTACTATATGCGCACCCAGCACAACCTTTATGTAGGAGAGCGCAGTGCCGAAAAAATAAAAATACAAATAGGTGCCGCTACCGAAGATCTTGAAGTACCGCCAGAAGAGATGAGTGTACAAGGTCGTGACTTACTAACTGGTAAGCCTAAGCAGGTACAAATAAGTTTTAGAGAGATTGCAAAGGCATTAGATAAATCTATACTCCGTATAGAAGATGCTGTAATGGAAACATTATCACAAACGCCTCCAGAACTCGCTGCAGATATTTATAATACGGGTATTTACCTAGCAGGTGGTGGATCTATGTTACGTGGTCTTGACAAGCGTCTTTCTCAAAAAACAGACCTCCCGGTTTATATTGCAGAAGACCCACTTAGAGCCGTGGTAAGAGGTACAGGTATATGCTTGAAAAATCTAGCTAAGTTTAAGAGCGTTCTCATAAAATAGAAATCTCTTAAGGTATGCAACAGATTATCAATTTTTTGATCAGGAATAAAAATTTCCTGCTGTTTGCATTTTTACTAATGCTGTCTCTTGTATTTACCATACAGTCACACTCGTATCATCGTAGCAAGTTTGTAAACTCTGCAAACTGGTTTACGGGAGGAATATATGGCTCTGTAAGTAGTGTGCAAGATTATTTTAATCTCAAAACCTACAACCAGCAGTTATTAGAAGAAAATGCACGTTTAAGAACTATAGTGAGCGCCACAAAAACTGGTGACAAGTCTATAGAACCACTTACAGCAGCAAATTCTCCTATCCCAGCAGACAGTACAGTGCAGTATGTTTACAATACAGCACGTGTAATAAATAACAACTACGCAAAGATTGATAACTTTATAACGCTAAAAGGAGGTAGCTCTAGTAATATCCAAAAAGACCAAGGTGTGATTACAAGCCAAGGTATTGTAGGTATAATAGATAATACATCATCAAGTTATAGTACAGTGCTTTCTATACTTAACTCTAACTTTACCACACAAGTAAAATTAAAAGGTTCTGAACATTTTGGAACACTACAATGGGATGGTAAAAGTCCTAATATCGTTCAAGTAATAGATATGCAACAACAGGCACCTGTTACAAAAGGAGATACGATTGAGACAAGTGGGAAATCGGCTATTTTCCCGAAAGGGATACCTGTAGGTGTGGTACAAGATTACACACTAGATAATAGTAAAAACTTTTACACACTATCTGTAAAACTTATGAATGATATGACCAGCCTAGGTCACGTTTATGTTATAGAAAACAAGGCAAGAGTAGAGATTGAGCAACTAGAAAATGAGAATTATGAAGAATAATGTTCTCAAAAATATTATGCGCTTTGTAGCGCTTATGTTTGTGCAAATCTACTTGTTTAATCACATAAACTTTTTGGGCTATATAAATCCGTATCCCTATGTACTGTTCCTTTTAGTATTTCCGTTTACGGCAAATAGGTCTCTTTATATATTTATAGCTTTTCTAACTGGGCTCACGATGGATATGTTTGGCAACAGTGGTGGCGTACACGCTGCGGCTTGTTTATTTCTTGCATATTTAAGACCGCTCACATTGCGCTTTGCTTTTGGGGTGAGTTATGAATATAATGCAATTAAACTATCCAAGGTGAGTTTATACGGCCGTTTTGTCTATATATCTATCTTAGTTTTTACGCATCATCTTGTTTTATTTTTACTTGAGGTTTTTAACATAAGTAACATACTCTATACCCTAAACAAAACGTTAGTCACTAGTATCTTTACAATCATACTTTGTATTGTATTTAATATCCTTTTCAGCCGACGTATTGAATGAGAAAAGCCCTATTACTTTTTATTGTATTAACGACTGGTATTTTATTTGTAGCCAGGCTCTTTTACCTGCAAGTTTATGATACTTCTGCAGCTGTATTATCTGAGAGTAATGCTATAAAAAAGCAGTATGAAATCCCACAACGTGGTCGTATATATGACCGTAATGGCAAGTTATTAGTATCTAACCAGCCATCTTATGACCTTATGGCAATACCTCGTGAGATCAAACCCTTTGATACCTTACAGCTTTGTAAGCTACTTAATATCACAAAAGAAAAGCTTGTAAAACAGTTAGACAAGGCACGTAACTATTCTCCTAGACACCCCTCTGTAATTGTACCTACAATGTCTCAAGGTGAGTTTGCTTACCTAGGTGAGCAAATGCGTAAGTATGAAGGCTTCTTTATACAAAAGAGATCGCTTAGAGATTATCAAGTAGATTTTGGAGCAAACTTTTTAGGCTATATACAAGAAGTTCATCAAGGTATTATAGATAAAAATCCTTATTACACCGGAGGTGACCTTATAGGCAGGCAAGGAGTTGAGGAGCAGTATGAAGATATTTTACGGGGAGAAAAAGGTATTAAATACCTACAGAAAGACCGTTTTAATAGAGTAATAGGTCCGTATAAGGATGGATCACTTGACAAGGAGCCTGTAGAGGGAAAAAACATACACCTTACTATAGACGCAGAGCTACAAAAGTATGGTCAAGAACTTATGAAAGGTAAGCGAGGTGGGATAGTCGCTATTGAGCCCGCTACAGGTGAGATACTTGCACTTATTACTGCGCCTAACTATGACCCTGCACTTATGGTAGGACGTGAGCGTTCTAAAAATTACTCTCTTTTAAATAGTGACTCTATTGCAAAACCGCTTTATGATAGAGCTTTGCAAGGAGAATATGCACCAGGATCTCCTTTTAAAGCCCTCACTGGGCTTATAGCTCTTCAAGAAGACGCTATGGATATAGACGAAAAGGTATATTGCCACGGCGGTATGCGTTATGGTAGAAACAGAAACTTTGGATGTCACCATCACCGTAGCCCTGTGAGTATGGTAGATGGCATAGCCTACTCGTGCAATGCATATTTTGGTACCGCATATCTCAACACCATAAATAAATATGACACCCCACAAGAAGGTATAACAGTCTGGGAAAAGCACCTCAAAAGTTTTGGGCTAGGTAACTATATGGGTTATGACTTACCCATAGGTAAACGTGGGCTCATACCTACTGCAAAAATATATAACAGAACATACAACTACCCAAAAAGAAGGTGGGGCGCAGCTGCTACGCTATCTAACTCTATAGGACAAGGAGAGGTACTTATGACCCCCGTACAAATGGCTCACTTTACTGCTACCATAGCTAACAGAGGCTGGTATTACAAACCTCATATTCTCAAAAAAATAGAAGGTACAGATACCATCCCAAAAGACTTTGCAACAAAAAGATATACCACTATAGATCCAGAACATTATGAGCCCATTATACAAGGCCTTAACGATGTATACAACTATGGTACAGCTGCTAGTCTTAAAGTACCTGGTATAGAAATTTCTGGTAAAACGGGTACCGCAGAAAATTATACACGTATAGATGGTAAACGAGTACAACTTACAGACCACTCTACGTTTGTAGCATTTGCTCCTAGAGAAAACCCAAAAATAGCCATAGCAATTTTTGTAGAAAATGGATACTGGGGCTTTAGATACGGTGGGCGTATCGCATCTCTTATGATTGAAAAATATATCAATAAAGAAGTGACTCGCAAAGACTTAGAAAACTGGATACTTACCCACTCTCTAGAAGAAGAATATGCAAAACCATTAAGTGGAGAACCGTTTAGAATTAATTATTAATGGGTAAATTTTCTCGTAACGTAGGCAGTTTTGACTGGGTGCTCATTGTGCTTTATCTCGCTTTAATAAGTATAGGCTGGATAAACATCTACTCGGCGTCTTATGATGCTACGGCAGACAGCTTTTTTAGTATGGATAACCTGCATAGCAAGCAGTTACTCTGGATACTCCTGGGCTTTTTTATTATTTCATTTATACTGTTTCTAGAGGCTAAGTTTTTTGAGCGATTTTCAAGTGTTATTTATATCGCCTCCTTACTCTCACTGCTACTACTATTTGTTTTTGGAAAAACTATTTCTGGGGCAACCAGCTGGTACAACCTTGGTTTTATGAGTTTACAGCCTAGTGAGTTTGCAAAAGCCGCAACCGCACTAGCGCTTGCAAAATACCTAAGTGATATACAAACTAATATAAAGACCGTACGTGATCAAGTAAGAGCACTAGCAATTATAGCGCTTCCTGCTTTGATAATCATCCCGCAACCAGACCCTGGTAGTGCACTAGTGTATGCGGCGTTTATATTCCCTTTGTATAGAGAAGGCCTTGCTGCGAGTTACCTTATACTTGGGGCATCATCTATAACCCTATTTGTCCTCACCTTATTAATAGGACCTTTATATGTAGCTCTTGCCGTGATACTTATTGCTGCTTTTTTATTTTATAGAAATAGAAAACGACGTCCGTCAAAACGTCTTTACCTAGGCATTACTTTTGTTGCTTGCCTCTTTGCTTTTTCTGTAAACTATATTTTTGAAAACATCTTTGAGCAACGACATAGAGATCGTTTTAACATCGTACTGGGTAAAGAAGTAGATGCAAAAAGTATAGGGTATAACACACAACAAAGTGAGATTGCTATAGGAAACGGCGGCTGGTTTGGCCGTGGTTTTTTAGAAGGCACGCAGACTAAAGGAAAGTTTGTACCAGAGCAACACACAGACTACATATTTTCTACCGTAGGTGAAGAGTGGGGCTTCTTAGGGAGTACACTAGTTATCGGGCTTTTTATCCTCCTTATCTTAAGGATAATTCAACTTTCAGAAAAGCAAAAAAATGACTTCTCACGTATTTATGGATATAGTGTAGCTGGTATTTTATTTATACACTTTGTAGTAAACATAGGTATGGTAGTTGGGCTACTTCCTACTGTGGGTATACCGCTACCCTTCTTTAGTTACGGAGGTTCTGGACTTTGGGGCTTTACGATACTATTATTCATCTTTGTAAAGCTAGATGGTAATCGAGTAAATGAGTGGTAAGTTATTCCGCTTTCGCGAAAGCGTACCTATAAAACACAAAAAAAGCGAGCATCACTGCTCGCTTTTTTTATATGCTAGATGAGACTAGTTATTGTCATCATCCCCATTATAATCATCTGTTCCTTCTATCTCTTCTTCAATTTCTTTTCCAGCATTTTCGATAGCGTCTTCTGTTTCTTCGGCAGCGTTTTCTATTGCGTCACCAGCTTCTTCAAGACCGTTTTCTATATCTTCACCTACTGCATCTGCAGAGTTTTCTATTTTATCTTGAGTTGTCTCTCTACAAGATACTGTTGAAAATGTAAAACCTATTAATGCTAATACTATAACTACTTTTTTCATAATAATAATTGTTTATTGGTTAGAGTGTAAAATTACGTCTTAAGTGTCTCGGGCTGTGTTAATAGGTAGTTACAATAAACTTATATAATTCACAATTTTAAACTTTATATCAGATACCTTTGCGCCAAAATTTAAGACTTGCTAAGAGGAGTAATTTATATGCTTATTGCCGCATTCGCTTTTTCGTGGATGAATTTACTGGCAAAATATCTTGAAGATTTTCATCCTTTGCAGGTTGTCTTTTTTAGATGTGTAGGGACGTTTATTTTCATATTTCCATATATGATTATTAAGAAGGTACCTATACTAGGAAGTAATAAACTCTGGCTAAGTGCAAGAGGTTTTTTAAGCTTTGCTTCGCTTGCTTTATACTTTGTAGTGATACAGCGCATACCGTTAGGGTCTGCCGTGGCGCTGCGATATACCGCGCCTATCTTTAGTGCGATTTTTGCACTACTATTTCTTAAAGAGAAAGTTAAAACCTGGCAATGGGCAGCGCTTACACTCTCTGTGGTAGGTGCATTTATCCTTAAGGGGGTTGACTTTAGAATAGATACACTAAGTTTTGTTCTGGTTATTATTTCTTCTATTCTAGTAGGCGGTGTGTTTACTATAGTGCGCTATCTAGGCTCGCGCGAGCACTACCTTACTATTATTAATTACTTTATGGTCTTTTCTATAGTAGGGAGTTTATTTTTTATACAACACTGGCGTATGCCCGTGGGTGTAGAGTGGTG
>JAHDEV010000072.1 GCA_020628615.1 Dokdonia sp. | reverse complement strand
GTTCTTCCCTCGTGGGTTCTATCTATAAAATTAATATTGTTTCCAAACGCATCAATAAATACACCCGCTGCCGCCGAAGCAAAAGCCGAGTGCCCCGATGGATACCCAGGAAATGACGGATTAGGCCAGTTTATAAATCTATAAAGGTTAGTTTCATACGAAGGATCTATATGTTCTTGTATATAGACACTAGGTCGCATAACCATATACTCATACTTATCTGCCCAAGTAGATACCGCGGCATCATTAAGTGAGAATCCTAATTTGAGTAATAATAAGAGAGACGCCGTGGGACTAGTATCATACTGCCCTATAAGTTGGTTTGCAATAGAGACTTGATGACCTGGAGGGCTGGTCATAAGTCCCTCTACATCATCAGACCAAAACTCTGCAATCCATAAATCTTCATTATTATCTTCTCTAGCTGTATTATTAGTAGTGTATACTTCCATCATTTGAGTATAAAACTCGCTCCCTACTTCTGTACTATATGCTATAGGTGGCGCAACGGTAGTAGTCTCTTCTGGAGAGATTATAAAAGTTCTTGCTTGCTCCCAGTACGGAAACCAAGCTCTCTCCTCATCTGCACTATAAGTCCAGTAACCTTCTCCTACTGGAGGCTCGTAACTAAATGGTTGCGGGTCTGTTATTTGAGCTTCGGCAGCTGCATCTGTCTCGCTATATGCAATAACTTGTTGTGCCACATAGGCTCCCCAGCTTTTTGAATTTGTAATATTCTCTGCACTAAGACCTTCTACTAGCTGTGCTTCTTGTGCATCTCTATACTGAGTGATTTTAACATCATAATCTGCCTGTACATTATACATAAAATGGTCAAAAACGATACTGTAACACGTGTTGAGTGCAAGATTAAGGGAGATATCATTTGCTCTTTGTGCATCGTTTATAATAAGACCATTAAGATTATTTGTATTTGAAATATAACCATTCATATCATACACGGCCGTCTCATACCCCGCAAGATGTATATAAGCTAGTGCTCGAGAAGTAGCGGTAGGTCGCATACCGTATGCATATTGATCTATCTCTAGCCAAAGATTAGTCCAGTCTGAAACAAGCTGTGTTGTAGGATTACTTACTGTAATTTGATTAAAAATAATGTCTGAAGGTTCTAGTACCTCTGGCAACATTACCTCCTCATCAGAACAAGATTGTAAGGCTAATAAAATAACTACCGCAGTACTAAAAATTCTAAATTTCATTCTCTCTATTTATTACTCTATTAGCTCTAATTAAATCTTAAAAAGTTGAATTATACCTAGAATTCAACTTAAAATACGGGTAAATATAGACCTAAATCTATTTTTATTAAAAAATCAGAGAGACATTTTGTTTTATAAAAAAACATTTAACATTCTATGAGAATCCCCCATAACAAATCTCTCTATACCAAATAGTTAGCGCCTAATTAATTTTAAAATTAAGAAGTGTCTAGAAAGATAAAAACAAGCTATTTTATCGATGAAATACACTAAAGCATCTGTGAAATACACTATTTTAACATTTATATTAAGGGTACATTAAGATATTTGTCTAGTTTTACGCGTCTAAAATTCCCAAGATTTTAAACAACCCAAATTAAAAACTAAACCTACTTAAATTATGAAACAAACCTACCTCAAGGTTTTAACCCTTTTTTCTTTACTCATAATTACAACTACTTACAGTAAAGCCCAAGAAGCCCATTCACCTACTGAATCTCATAATCATAGTGCTCTTGAGCATAATGGTAAGCGTATTAAAATTATAAACCCCTCTCATACGCAATTACAAACTATAGCAACCACCGGTATTGATCTAAAATGTGGTGCGAGCTTTATAGGTACAGATCTTTTTTTAGAACTTTCTGATACTGAGGTTGCCGAAATAGAAAGCCAAGGCGTTCCATTTACAACTATTATAGAAGATACAAGAGCCTACTATCAAGAACTTAATGATGTAGATCTTCCTAAGGCTATGCAGGAGCTTGAACTTTTAAAAGTCCAAGGTGCCTCTGGAGATGTATCCCGTTCTGTAAGTACAGTAGGAACTTCTATCTCAAATATTATACAATACGAAGGAGAATCTGAAGTAAACTGGCAAACGCCCCAGAATTTTGAATTAGGCTCTATGAATGGATGTCTTACTTATAATGAGATGCTTGCCGAACTTGATAGAATGAGACAACTATACCCACACCTCATATCTGTGCGTAAAGATGCGTCACTTGCCGAAGATGGCTCAGGAACACCTATAAAAACTCACGGTAACCAGTTTACTAATGGTGGTCAATACGATACCTGGGAACCACAAACTATTTACTACGTACGTATTTCTGACAACCCCAATACAGACGAACCTAATGAGCCAGAGTCTTTTTATAGTGGTATGACTCACTCACGTGAGGTAAGCAGTATGATGAATATTATATACTATATGTGGTATGTACTAGAAAACTATGAGTCTGATGCAGATATTAAAAACCTCGTAGATAATCACGAGATGTATTTTGTACCCGTAGCAAACCCTGATGGCCTCTTATGGAATGAGCAAACTAACCCTAATGGTGGTGGTCTACAACGTAAGAATCTCAACCCTTCAGCAAATACAGGTAATAACTCTTCAAGAGGTGTCGACCTTAATAGAAACTATGAGTACTTCTGGGGATCTAATACTACTTATACTGGCAATGGTGCGGGTTCTAGTGGGACACCTTCATCAAATGTTTATAGAGGTACATCTCCCTTTTCTGAACCAGAAACTCAAATAGTGAGAGCTTTTACAGCAAATCACGACACAAAAACAGCTCTCAATCATCACGCTACGTCAAATTTATTACCACACGCTTACAACGCATATCCAGGTTCTCCATCTTCTGGTCGCGAAGATGACTATTCAAAATTTTGTCACGACCTAACAAAGTTTAATAGGTACATATATGGTGAAGCACCAAATATTCTTACAGTAGCAAATGGAGATATGAGTGACTGGATGCTTGGTGGTGCTCCAGACCCTATTAACAGTAATTCTGTAGGTTCTGGTAAAGGTATACTTGCACTAGCCCCAGAAAATGGGGACCCTACGGGTGCAGAGGCAGATGCACAATATGGAACAGGATTCTGGCCATTACCTTCACAAATCGTGTCTATTGCAGCTAGAGCAACACGTATGAACTTAGTAAATGCTTTATATGCAGGTAAACTAGCTCAACTACACGATGAAACACCTACAAATATTACTAGCACAACAGGCGATCTTAAGTTCGGGATTGAGTATTTAGGGATGACTGCTAGCCCTGTCACTCTAACAGTTACACCAGTCTCAAGTAACATTACATCTATAGGTACCATTCCTACGCTTACAATTAATAAGCAAGAGCAACAAGATATCGCAGTTACCTATACATTAGATAATAGTATTGCAAGTGGAGATACTATTGAGTATGAAGTAACTTTAAGTAATGACACACATATCATTTATCAAGCAAAGATTAAGAAAACGTACCAAACTACTACACTTTTTGCAGATGATGTAAACCCATCTAGCATAAATAACTGGACAAGCTCTGGAACCGCAGCAGAGTGGGTAACGACAAACAGTGGTGGTTTTGAAAACTCAAGAGGTATTACCTTTGACGCAACTCCTCCTTATGCAAATAATAAAAATGTAAATCTTACCCTAAACCAAAGTTTTGATATATCAGACATTTCAAAAACTGCGCTTATTCAATTCTATGCAAAATGGGATTTAGAACGTAGTTTTGATTACGTACAATTACAAGGTAGAGATGGTAATACAGGCCAGTGGATGGCTCTAAGTGGTAAATACACAAAACCAGGAACCACTCTTGGATCAAATAGATATAGCCCAGCAAACGGCTCTGGCGGAACTTCAAAATCTACCGCAGATAGAGAAAATCAACCAGGATTAGAACCTGTTTTTGAAGGATTTAAAGGTGAAAAGTGGGTTCTTGAAGAAATTGAAATAAGCCCAGCAGCAAATACATTCTTATCTGGATCTCAAGACTTACAACTACGTTTTGTTTTTGATAGTGACTCTTCAAATAATGATGATGGCTACACAACATCTTTTGCAGGGTTTACCTTTGACGAGTTTAAGGTACTTAGTATAGATAACGACAGATCGTGTGTAGCAGGTACCTCACCTGTTAATCACGAAGACTTTGAAGTAGGTCTAGGTGCGTGGACTCAAAACGTAGGTGATGATGGCGATCTTTCTAGAGGTTCTGGAAACACACCAGATAATAATACAGGACCATCTGTTGCCTCGCAAGGCACTTACTACTACTTTGCTGAGGCTACTGATAATACGATAGGCGTAGGAGCAAATGCAGAGGTGATTATAACAAGCCCTTGTATAGATTGGAATGGTGGTCTAACTGGTACATTTGATTTTGACTATCATATGCGAGGTTCAAACACAGGATCTCTTATAGTCGAAGCAAAACCAAGTACTAGTAATAACTGGATAGCTGTGTTCTCAAGAAATGGTGCACAAAGCGCAAATGGTACAGATTGGAAAAACGGGTCTGTTAACCTTAATGCATACACAAACCAAGTATTTCAATTACGATTTAGAATTATCACTGGGAATGGTGCCCTTAGTGATATTGCTATAGATAATTTGAGAATTGACCCTAATGATACAATTAGCCCCACTGCTGTATGCCAAGATGTTACTATCGGTTTAGGGTATGATGGAATAGCTGTGCTTCAAGCAAATCAAATTGAGAACGGTTCTACAGATAATATTGGAATTGAGACGTATACCTTAGACATAGATACCTTTGATTGTTCTAATATAGGTAGCAACACTGTTACACTAACAGTTACAGATTTTAAAGGAAATACAGATACTTGTACAGCTACAGTAACAGTGGTTAATGATGAGGCTCCCATAGATATAGTTGCAAGTAATATTTTTGAAACTACAGCAACAATAAGCTGGTTTGAAGCAGCAAGTGGAACATACAGAGTCCGCTTTCGCGAAAGCGGAACAACTACCTGGACAGCAAGTAATGTCACAACAAACTCTATAGACCTAACAGGCTTAACTGGAGTCACAAGCTACGATGTTCAGGTAAGAACAAACTGTACAGGTGGAAATTCTCCGTACAGTGATACAATAAACTTTACTACAAGCTCTATATGTCCTGGAACGGAAGTTACACCTACAGAAGCTGTACCGTATACAGAAAGTTTTGAAACAGGGTTTGGAGACTGGACGCAAATAAATGAAAGTAACGCTGCCATAGATATAGACTGGACACGCATATCTGGACTTACTCCATCTAATACTGGAGGGAACCCCGCAGATACTACAGGACCAGATCAAGCATCTGATGGTAGTGTGTATATCTACACAGAGGCATCTGGTGGTGATAATAATAAGACCGCAACATTAGAGTCTCCTTGTATAAACTTACTTGCTCCAGCGAGTGCAACCTTGACCTTTGACTATCACAGGTTTGGAGCAGAGATAGGAAATCTACATATAGATATAAGTGCAGACGGTGGGGCAACCTGGACAAGAGAATTATCTAGAACAGGCGCTCAAGAACAAACTGCAAACGCAGACCCATTTACAACAGTAGATGTAAACTTAAACGATTATGTAGGAGAGATTATCAAGATACGCATCATAGGTGAAACTGGTAATAACTTTGCTAGTGATATTGCGGTAGATAATGTAATCGTAAGTGTGGGTAATGACTTTATCTACGATGCAGGTATTTGGTCTCCTTACGACCCTAGTGGTGTGTCTTCTGCAGATCACAACATTCAAGTCCTATCTGGAACCACATCCTTAACAGCAAATACTTTTATAAATAACGTGACTATAAGTCCAGGGGCAACACTTGATCTAGGTACTACTACTCTATCTACAACTGGTAATATTATAAATACCGGTACGCTTACAGCTAGTGATGCAACTGTAGGACTAAATGGTACAGGCGCTCAAAGCATTTTTGGTAATGAGTTTGAACTAGGTTCACTTACCTTAAATAACCCAGCAGGTGCTATATTATCTGCACCATTAAAACTTACAACGCTACTAACACTTACAGATGGTCAACTCAACACAAGTAACCTCCTAACTCTAGGGAGTGATGCAAGTGGCACTGCTATGGTAGATGTTATTACTGGAGGAAGCATTGTAGGTAACGTTACAACAGAACGTTATATACCTGCAAGAAGAGCCTTTAGATTACTATCAAGTTCTGTTACCTCTTCAACAAGTATTAATACAAACTGGCAAGAAGGTAGTAACAACACAGGTATTAACTACCCAGCAGATAATGTAGATCCTAATCCAGGTTATGGTACCCATATCACAGGTTCTACCACTGGAGAAAATGGTTTTGATGCTACCGGTTCTGGTAATCCTTCACTCTTTGCTCTTAATAACGGAGCACAAGCTTGGGAAGCGATTTCAAATACAGATGTGACAACACTTACAGCAGGAACTCCATTACGACTTATGGTACGAGGTGACAGAAGCATAGACCTAACAACTAATGCTGCTACACCTTCTAACACGACACTAAGAAGTACTGGAACGCTAGCAACGGCTACTATACAAACCACTGGATCAGACCTAAACCATAATGCAGGAGCTTTTAACTTCATTGGTAATCCATATCAAGCATCTGTAAACGTAAATGATGTACTTGCTGGATCTAATAACATAAAAGCAAGTGAAGTATGGGTATGGGATGCAACGCTTGGTGCCAGAGGACAGTATGTAACCGTATTACTAGATGGAACTGGCTCTAGCAATGGTGCTACTTCAAAAAGCTACCATTACATACAACCAGGACAGTCATTCTTTACAGCTACTGAAAATACTGTAGGCGACAACTCTACATCTGTTGTGTTTAATGAGACAGATAAGGCTGTTGGTAACGATGTAGCTGTTTTTAACAATAACGCAACGACGTTTGCTAGCTCATCACAACTTATCGCAAAACTTTATAGAACTGATAGGTACGGTACCGATGCAGGTTTACAAGACAATTTTGTAATTCTTTATGATAACAATTACAGTAATGAGTTAACTAGTGAAGATGTATCAAAGTTTTATAACATCGATGAAAATATGGGAATCTTAAAAGAAGGCACCCTACTTAGTGTAGATAAACTTGCTATGCCTACAGAAAATGATGAAGTACAACTTTATAATGCTTTATACAGAGTATCTAATTATACATTAGACATTACAGTTAACGGTTTTAATGAGGTTACACCTTATCTAGAGGACACCTACACAGGGGAGCTTACAATGCTAGAGAATGGACTTAACACAATAACTTTTTCTATAGATGAAACTATAGAAGCAAGTATAGAAGCTACTCGATTTAAAATAGTTTATCAAGCTCAAGCACTATCTACAGAAGGTAATGATACTATAGATTTTGCAATGTACCCTAACCCAGTAACAGATGGAACATTATCTCTTACAGCTACAAAACTTGCAGGATTAACTGTAGATGTTACCATTACAAATCTCTTAGGGCAGCAAGTTATCGCGCAACCAGTTTCATTTACTGGTGCTACCGCTACCCTAACTAATTTACATAACCTAAAAGCAGGTGTTTATGTTATATCGATTACAAGTCAAGACACATCTATCTCACATAGAATTGTAATTCAATAAAAGCACCAACTTAAATTTACAATAATGAAAAATTCAATATTCAAAAAATATACGTTAAGCACCTTGTTTGTAATTTGTATATCAACAAGTGCTTCCGCTCAGATAACATTTGCAAATGATGTAAATGATCAAGCACCTGTTGCACCTATAGACGGTTTTGTAACTGTAGGTATTGTAGCCGGAGCATTTCTAGGATTACGGAAAAAATTTAAAGATTAATGTTATTTATAACTAGAAAAAGGAGAGGTTATCTTAGTATAATTTCTCCTTTTTTTTTTCGCTTTCGCGAAAGCGTAAACACTCTATTGGTAAAAATTTACTTGAACAAAACTGTATTTCATCGATGATAAAACACACCTTATCTGAAATAAACAAGTAAAAATTAAGTACACTTTCTTTAAAAACATCGATGAAATACACAAATTACAGTTGAATTGCGCTATTTTAACACTTTTTAACGCTTTACGCCGTAAAATTTAGTAATTTAGCAATCCCAACTATTTTTAAAGATCCTAAGGTCCCTTTAAAAGACAATATTTACATTATGAAAAAAACTACTCTAAGCCAAGCAATTGGCTTAATGTCCCTCATTCTTTTCATTACCACATTTGCGCACACGAGTATTGCCCAAACCGTACTCTTTGATGCAGATTTTGATAATACTGTAGGAGATAATGCTTGGATTAATAGTGCTGGAAATACTAATGGTGCCTTTCAAATCAATACAGGTCAAGGTTATATAATTAGTACACCTTTTGATAATTATTTTAATAACACATTTATAGCTATTGAAAGCCCGTCAATTGATTTATCAGGCTATGGTAATTTAACTTTTGATTTGCAGTATTTCATTAGAACCCAATTTGGTAGTGATGGGGCACAAATTCAATACAGTATAGGCGGTGGTGCTTGGACAGTTCTTGGATCTGCGGCAACAGGATATTATAATGATACAGATGTAGATGGTATTGCAAATAATGCAGATGGATGGTCTGGAAATCTTGGAGGATTTAATAATGCAAACCAACTTAACTTAAGTGCTTTAAACCCTGCCTTCGATGGTTCTCCAGATGTGCGTTTTAGAATAATATTTGCTTCTGATGGTAACACAACGTGGGATGGAGTTGCCTTTCGAGATATTATTATAAGAGGAACATTAAGTACCCCTCAACCAGAAATAGCCATTTCTGGACAAGGCATTGTAATACCTGATGGAGATACTACTCCAGCTGTTAATGACGATACAGACTACGGGACTATAACTGCAGGAACTACACTTAATCGTACATTTACTATTACTAATTCTGGTACAGCGGTTCTCAACTTGTCTGGCTGGACATTAGGAGGAGCAAACCCAGGTGAATTTACCATTACCACTCCTCCACCAGCGACTATCGCAGCTGGAGCATCTGCAACATTTGTAATCACATATAACCCAACTTTAGGAGGTACACATAATGCCACTTTTACTGTGGCTAATAATGATAGTAATGAAAACCCTTATAGTTTTAGCATAACAGGTGAATCAGAGGGTCCCCAACCAGAAATAGCCATTGATGGTCTAGGAAACCAAGTTACTGATGGAAGTACAACCCCTGCAGTAAGTAATGCAACAGATTTTGGCACAAGCCTTATAGGTAACTCTAAGGTGAGCACATTTAATATAAATAATATAGGCTCTGCAAATCTACTACTTACTGGAGCTTCTCCATATGTTCAGATTACCGGTTCTGGCTACTTCTCTTTAACTCAAGTACCTGCTAATAGTATTATACCAGGAGGAGGTTCAACAACATTTGAAATCACCTATACTCCTATTCTACCAGGCGTTCATACGGCAACAGTAAGCATTGCAAATAACGATAGTGATGAAGACCCATTTAACTTTACAATTACTGGACAAGGAGTGATTACTACTTCTCCAGAAATCGATATATCTGGAAATGGCTTAACAATAACAGATGGTGATACGACACCATCTACAGCAGATAATACTGACTATGGTAATACTTTTATAGGTTCTTCTACAACACGAGATTTCTTAATTACAAACTCTGGAACAAGTGACCTTGTTTTAAACGGTACACCTTTAGTTCAAATAACGGGTGCTGGGAGTGGAAACTTTAGTGTATCTGCATTACCTAATAATATTATCCCTGCTGGAGGAACATCTAGTTTTCAAATCACGTATTTCCCAGGAGCTGTGGGATCTGATAATCCAACGATTACAGTGAGATCTAACGATGCAAATGAAGGGATTTATACATTTGAACTTTTGGCTACGTCCTCTATAGATCCAACTCCAAAATATACTATTTACCACGAAGCTTTTGACACAAGTGATGGAGGATGGGTTGCAACAAATCCTGGAGGACAAACGGTATGGACTTATGGAATGAATCCGGATGAACCAGCTAGTGAAGGGAATTTCTGGTATACAAACAACTATAATAACTATGTACCAAATAGTAATACGTATGTTACTAGCCCTATAATAGATTGTTCTGGTTATACTGATCTTAGATTACAGATAGACGTACGATACAATCTAGATAATGATCCTGATGATGCAATGAATATTGAGTACTCACCAGATGGAGGTACTAATTGGTTTATTTTAGGAACTGTAGCCGAACTCGCCGAAAAAAGATGGTATACCGAAACAGATGCAGATGGCTTAGGAAACAATATTGATGGATGGTCTGGAATTAATTATAACGGAAATGACATTAATAAATCAGATTTTAGTAAGTCGTTCATAGAATTACCTGCTACGCTCTATGATAATAATCAAGTTCGAGTTCGAGTTCGTTTTGCTTCAGACAGTGATACAACTGTTGACGATGGTGCAAATTTTGACAACATAATAATATCTGGGAATCCAATGGTTATTCCGCCAAATCCTTCTCTTGGGCCTGGTGATGTAACTGGAAATTTAAAACTGTGGTTAAAATCAGATTATGGAATAGCTGCCACAAGCGGTGCAGCAACCCAGACTTGGAGTGACCAAGCTTCAGATAATGATGCACTCTTAACTCACGAAAATGCCCCTATTTATTACAATACATTTGATGAAAATATTAATCATAATCCGGTAATAAAATTTACCGAAGCCGATAGAACTCAACTAAAGGGAAAAGGTGGGCTTTACAGTAGAGAATATTGGGTAGTGATGCAACAAGAAGGTACAATAGACGGTACCACGGCTAGTGCTTATGAAGGAATTATTGGAGGGCGAGCTGGCGATACTCAATTTGCCGAAGATGGTAGTGGTTTTTGGACAGGAAGAATTTCTGTTAGATTTAGTGGTAGTAACAATATGCTATCTCATATGGTAGGTACCACACCTCAAACTGTAAGTTCTACTACTACAGAATCTTATGGAAGAGCATATTCCAGTCCTACAGATTCTTATACTGATGAAGTAATTATTGTAAATATCAAAACCAATAATCTTGGTAATGTTACAGAAATATATAAAAACGGGATCCAAGTAGATAACGTTACTGCCAGATCATCTAATAGTAATGAAATTTTACCTTATGATGATTTTATCAACTCAACATACTCACTAGGTGTAAGTAGAGCTGGACTTAACAGAACAGATATTTCTACTTGGATGAATGGTAAAATAACAGAAGTTATTAGTTTTTCTTCGCCAAACTCTGATTATGACCAAAAGAGAATACAATCATACCTTGCTCTTAAAAATGGCGTAACCTTACATAGTATAAACAGTACAACCCAAACAAGAGAAGGTGATGAAAACTATGTAGATAGTGACGGTAATATTATTTGGGATACTAACATTCATAATGGATACACTTTTGACATAGCGGGTATAGGAAGAGATGACGATGCAACACTTAACCAAAAACAATCTACCTCAAGTAATCCAGGTGCAATTATTACAATGGGACTTACGGATATTTATGATACAAATTCTGACAATATCGCAAGCAACGCAAATACTGTAGCAGACAAAAACTTCCTTATGTGGGGTAATAACAACGAATCGCTAGCAGCAGCAGCACCTATATCTGTAGATATGAGTAATGGTATTGCTGGTTTATCTACGTTAGTAGATTTTACCGCGATTCGAAGAACTTGGAAGGTAGTCGAGACTGGATCTGTAGGAGATGTTAAGATCTCAATTCCAGAAGTGAGCTTAACTGCGACTATTACTCCGCCTGGTGACTTTCTAATGTTTGTGTCTGACACTCCCTCATTTAGTCCAACTTCAGAATACAGGATTATGAACGTCGTAGGTGACAACCTTGAGACTAGCTATGATTTTGAAGGAACTAAGTACATAACTTTCGGTTATGCTCCTGAGTACTATTATGAGCGATCTATTACCTTTGATGGAGTCCAAGATTATATGGATGCAGAAGATGTTGCAGATCTTACAGGACCATTTACTATATCTGCTTGGGTAAAAAGAGGACCCAACTCCGGTAACAGAGAGATTATTTCAAAACGTAATGT
>JAHDEV010000071.1 GCA_020628615.1 Dokdonia sp. | reverse complement strand
ACTTAGTAAATGAGCAAGAAACTGTATTGCAAATAGAAGGAAAAGAACCTATGATAGTGCTTGCCGAACTAGGTGATAGCAGTGTTAATCTCTCATTAAGATATTGGGCACGTATAGAAGATTTTTGGAACTTACGATGGATCATACTTGAAGAAGGAAAAGAAAGACTAGAAGCTCAAGGCATCACAATACCTTACCCACAACGTGATGTGCACCTGTACAAACAAGAATAGTTATAGATGAATGACACATAAGCATAGACCTATGCTTATTATTAAATAATTACAAGAATATAACGCGCTCATAATAAAACTTATGAGCGTTTTTTTTAGTTTTAAAGTATCAAAACAACTTAAACTAAAAACATTGTAATGGAAGACTATCAAAAATGGATTGATCTAGCTATCGAAAAAGGATCAGAATACGGGCTTAAAATACTTATGGCCGTTGTTATATGGATTGTAGGTAAATGGGTTATAGGGAAGATTATGAATCTCTTCAAAAAGATGCTCGGTAAAAACAAAAATATAGATAAGACGCTTGAAAAATTCTTATCTAATCTTGTAAGAACACTATTATTAGTACTTCTTATCATTGCTATTTTAGGTCAGCTGGGGATAGACACAGCCTCTTTTGCTGCTATTCTTGCCGCTGCTGGTCTTGCTGTAGGTCTAGCGCTTCAAGGATCTTTATCAAACTTTGCAGGAGGTGTTCTTTTAATACTCTTCAAACCTTTTAAAGTAGGAGATCTTATAGAAGCTCAAGGCGAAACTGGAGTCGTAACAGAGATTCAAATATTTACTACAAAAATAGCTACACCAGGTAACAAGCTAGTAATCTTACCTAACGGTGCACTATCTAATGGCAACATAAAAAACTATACAGAGCTAGGAGAGCTACGTGTAGACCTTACTATAGGTGTGTCATACGATGCAGATATTAAAGCGACTAAAGAAGCCTTAATGCGTGCTATGGAGTCTCAAGAAAATGTACTTAAAGTACCTGCTCCATCTGTAAATATGGGTGAACTCGCAGAGAGCTCTGTAAACTATGAAGTACGTCCTTGGGCAACACCAGAAAACTACTGGGATGTGTACTTCCAAACTATTGAAAACTGTAAAATCGAGCTTGACAAAGCCGGTATTGAGATACCTTACCCTCACGCTGTCGAGATACAGAAAGAGGCATAATATCAAGTCCCTCATAATGACAACGCCCTTAATTTTTATAATTAAGGGCGTTTGTCATTTATAAAACTATATGCTGTAATTATTTTTTCTTAGGCTTACCAGCAATAAAGTCTTTGAGATAATAAGGTTCAAAATAAGCAACATCTTCATACAATCCTTCTGTAAACTTTTGGTTTGAAATCGCTGCCATTTGCACAGCGCTAGGCAATTCATTAGTTACAAATCTCGCATTAGGGTGTGTGCACACTTCTTGAAATTTTTCAACTCCATTACCTATAAAGTGCACAATACTCTTATCTAAATATTCGGTAAATGAGGTTTCATCTAGTATTTGTGCTTCGGTACCTCTTATAGTTGTACCCTCATTATCATAAATAGCACTATATACTTCCATACGGCGAGCATCTAGCATAGGTACCACGAGCTCATTATGAGTAAGATTTTGCTTTCGCGAAAGCGATCTAAGTGTCTCTACAGCTATTAAAGGTATGTCTAGCGCAGCACAAAGCCCCTTTGCCGCCGAAACTCCTATACGAAGTCCCGTATAACTCCCTGGGCCTTTACTTACCGCTATGGCATCTAGTTTTTCTTGAGCAACACCTGCTTTATCTAAAACTTCTTTTATAAAAACGTGTAGTCGCTCTGCGTGAGAATACTTTTTTGCATTATCCTCTTGCATTGCAACTACTTCTCCATTAATAGACAAAGCCACCGAACAATTTGTGGTGGCTGTCTCTAGACATAATATGTGTGTCATTCTTTTATTCTTCTGTATTCTTTTCTTCTTGGTTTTCTAGCTCTACCTTATCACCTGTCTTGAGCGACTTTGCCACTAAGCTATAAGGCCCTGTAATAATCTCATCTCCTTCTTCAAGGCCAGAGAGAATTTCTATTTTTGAATCATCTTGTATACCCGTAGTAACCACTTTGAGCTTTGCGGTGTCTCCATCTTTTATAAATACACACTCAAATTTTTTATCTGAAGTAAGGTCACTTGTTTTTGGAGTAGTACGTTTTGTTGAGCTCGTATCGCTTTTTACGACAATGGCACTTATAGGAGCTGCTAGTATATCACTACGCTTTTTTGTTATAATATCTACCGTTGCAGTCATACCTGGTCTAAAAGGTGAATATGTTTCTCTTTTACCCTCAAGTAAGTCTGTGTAAGATTCTTCTAAAATACGCACTTTTACTTTAAAGTTAGTTACCTGGTCTGCAGTGAGTGTAGACTGTGCAGAGTTTGCAATTTCTGTCACAATACCTGAAAACTTCTTTTTAAGATATGCATCTACCTCAACAATGGTAGAGTCGCCTACTTGAATTTTTACGATATCATTTTCGTTTACGTCTACCTCTACCTCCATATTTTGAAGGTTTGCTACGCGCACAATTTCTGTACCTGCCATTTGCGCTGTACCTACTACGCGCTCACCTAGCTCAACATTAAGCATAGAGATAGTACCATCTCGCGGTGCAAAGATAGAAGTACGTCCTAAGTTATCTGTAGCTTGTTTTACTTGTGCAGCAACACTCTGTACATTATAAAAGGCACTTTGGCGATTAGCCTGTGCGATCTGGTAGTCAGACTCTGCACGTTCAAAATCTGCTTTTGAAATCACACCTTTATCAAAAAGTGGTTTGTTACGTTCAAAGGTGAGTTTTGCTTGGTTAAGGCTAGCCTCTGCCTGAGAGAGACCAGCACGACTGTTTTGTAAAGCTGCTCGCGACTGGCTCACTTGTGCTTGAACTAAATCTGGATTAATTCTTACTAACAAGTCTCCTTTTTTTACATCTTGACCTTCTTTAATAGGTAAGTCTATGATCTCTCCAGAAACTTCTGAAGATAGTTTTACTTCTATTTCTGGTTGTATTTTACCTGTAGCAGCAACTGTTTCAATAATAGTTGCTCTCTCAATTTTTTGAGTCTCGACAGCCTTAAAGTTTCCGCTCTTACCGAACGCTCCAGATTTCTTGCCGGCTATTAATGCAACTACTGCAAGGGCAACAATACCTACTAAGATGAAAAGTGTTTTTTTACTCATTTTGGTTAGAATTTTAGTTCGGTAACTGGCACTCCAAAATAGAGCTCCAATACCTTTATGCGGAAAATATAATCATACTTAGAACGTGCAAGTTCTATCTGTGCGTTATCATAACGTAGTTTACTCTGGCTAAAATCAAAAGCATTAGTAAGCCCTACATCATACCTATCTTTTGCATATTGATAAGCTAGCTCTTGGGACTCTACAGCAAGTTTTGCTGCTTCATAACTTTCTTTTGCAGCTTTTGCATCTGTATAGGCCTGGTAAACTGCTGTTCTTAAGTTTTGCTCTGCAAGCTCTTTCTGATACTCTGCACGCATCACATTTACCTTGCTACGCTTTATTTGATTTTTTGTACTCCATCCATTAAAAACAGGCACTCGCAAAGATAAACCATAAGAGATACCATCATTAAGGTATAACTGCTCTATAAATGGCAGAGGACCTATCTCATTGCCTCCTATAATATTAGGAGTAAGACTTGTTACCACATCTCCCGTAGCACCTACCACTCCTATAGGATTACCAGAATCTATTACTGGATTATCTGGATCAAGTAGAGTGTTAAAACCACTTGCCCTGTTAGACTCTCTAGTATTATAATTAAAAAATGCATCTAGTGTAGGGTATAATCCTGTCTTGCTTATTTCTAGATCTTTTTGTGCAATCGCCTCATTTTGTTCGGCGATTTTTACATCATACCTTGTGTCTTTTGCAGTGCTTATAAGTACTTCTGGCTGTGTATCAATTATACTCTCGCCTTGTACTGTGTAATTACCATCTGCGATATCAAAGTTTTCAAAATCTGATATATTAAGTAGTTGTGCAAGATTTACAAGTCCTATCGCAATAGAATTTTCGGCAGCAACGATACGTTGTCTTTCGTTTGCATTTGTAGCTCTTATCTCAAGTAAATCTCCTCTAGGTAATACACCTCCATCTACTAGCTCTTGAGTACGATCTATTTGCTCTTGTGTAACTGCATTTTGTGTAATTATCACCTTTGCACTTTCCTTTGCAAGTAATACTTGTAGGTAAGCCACCGCTACGTTGAGAGCCACATCATCTTTGAGTTTTGCAATATTATAGTCTGCCGCTATTTTACTAAGCTCTGCCCTGTCTAGTACTTTATGGTTTCTAAAACCATTTATTAATCGCACCCCAGAACTTACACCAAAAGATGAGTTACGCGTTTGTTGCGACTCTAGTACTCCTGTAAGTACGTTTTGAGTAAGACCTGTCTGCCAGCTATTACTTGCAGTACCATTAAGTGTAGGTAAAAATGCTCCTACGGCATCAGATTTATCTATAGCTGCTGTTTCAAGGTCTAGCGTAGTTTGCTGTATGTTGATATTATTCTCTATTGCATACTGCACACATTCTTGAAGAGTCCACTTTCTCTCCTGCCCAAAGGTGGTAAGAGCTAGTAAGGCTGTGATACAAAATAAAATGGCTTTTTTCATAATCTAGATTGATGTCCAATATGACTATTGAAACGGTTATATGTTACAAAAACTGTTAATTATTTTTTTTTGGTATAGGTGTACGCTTTCGCGAAAGCGTAAAAAAGAAACTCCTAACCACTCTTAATCCAGGGTTTTATCCCCTTGCACCAAACCCTACTGGTGCTTTAAGTTGATTCCAAACTTTGATGTTATCTTCTGCTGTGATACCGCTCTTTACTTCTACAAAGATACCATCGCTTACTCCCACTTCTATATCACGTCTCTCAAACTCTTGATCACCCGTTGCCACCTCAACATAAGGTGTTTTTGTTTTTGGGTCGTATTGTACGAGCGCTTCTTTTATAGAGAGTACATCTTCTGCTTTTTCTAAAATAATACTTGCATTTGCACTCAAGCCTGCACGTATAAAGGTATCGTCATCCTTCTTTGCTAGAGTTCCTTTTATTTCAAATTGTATGGCCCCATTTTCGGCAACGCCTTTTGGCGCGATGTAATCTAGGGTAGCATCAAAAACTTTATTTTCTATAGCTCCTACCGTAATCTCAAGGGGTAAGTCTTCTTTTATTTTACCCACTTCGCTCTCGTCTACCTTGCCTTCAAAAATCATCTTTTCAACATCTGCTAGCGTAGCAACGGTGGTACCGTCATTAAAATTATTTGCCTCTATTACCTGGTTACCGGCTTTTACTGGCACGTCCAGAATCATACCTGTAATGGTTGATCGTATTTGAGTAGTTGCTGCATTACCTAGCCCACTGGTGGTTCCCGTTTTTATGATGTCATAATTTTGAGAAGCACTACGCAGGTTTACCTGCTCTTGCTTGAGTCTTTGCTCTGCAGCGTTATAAGTATTTCTAATATTATCAAAATCATTTGCAGAGATAACACCTTTATCAAAAAGCGCTTTCTGCCTGTCATAAATGCTCTTTTGGTTTGCAAGTGCTAGTCTTGCTGTCTCTACGGTAGTTCTTGCTCCTGCAATATTATTTTTTGCATTAGTGAGTGATGACACATTAGGTACTACATCTATCTGGGCAATAAGGTCTCCAGCCTTAATATTATCTCCAGCCTCTACATATACTTCTTTTATAATACCAGAGATATTAGGTTTTATGAGCACTTCTTCTTTTGGGACAATACTTCCTGTCGCAACTGTTTTCTTTACAATTGTACGGTTAGTCGCTTGTTCTGTGGTATACACCACTGGGTCCTGTTTATCTTTTGTATAGATATACCAGATACCTATGGAGAAAAATACTGCAATTAGTACGAGCGTGATTATGGTTCCTGTGCGTTTCATTTTATTATATGATTGGATTGTATTATTCTATTCTTAATGCGTCTATTGGTTTCATCTGTATCGCTCTAGTTGCGGGAATAAAACCAGCGAGTAATCCAGAGATAATGAGTATAGCGAGGGCAATAAAGATTACTGTAATATTTACTGAAGGATTTGCAAAGTTGTCTACCTTACCTACTTGGTCTAGTATACTATTCATCACCCATATAAATCCAGCGGCTACTGCAATACCTGCCATACCAGAAATTATGGTGAGTACGAGTGATTCTTGTAATATTTGAGATTTAATCTCCCAAGGAGTTGCCCCTAGAGCGCGACGTACTCCTATCTCTTTAGTGCGTTCTTTTACTACTATGAGCATAATGTTACTTATCCCTATCACTCCAGATAGCAGTACAAGAGAACCTACAAAGTATCCTACAAATGTGAGTATTGAGAATAACCCCATCACTCTACCAAACTCTGCTGCAAGATCAAAATGGCCTATGGCCCTTTTATCATCTGGATGAATAGAGCGCTGCTCCCTCATTGTAGTAAAAACTTGCTCTTTAATATCTGTAATACTGGTACCATCGTGAGCCGTTATAGCCATCCACCCTACATTATCTGCACGGTTAAAAGCTTGTGAAAATGTAGTAAAAGGAACAAAAATTGTATTTGCAGACTCCTCTGCATCTCCACTACTCTTTGGATCTTTAAATGTCCCTACTACTAGAAAGTTTACCCCATTTATTTTGATATAGGTATTAAGTGGTTCTTCTCCTTTATCATAAAGCCCCTTAACCACATCTTCTCCTATGACACAAATTTTCCTTTTTTCTTCAATATCAGAATAAGAGATGTAGCGACCAGAAGTGATATCTTGTGGTTGTTGTTTTATAAATTCTGGGTAATCACCGTAGACACTATAAGCACCTGTTTTTTCTTTATAAGTAACATTATTTGCACCATTATAACCTCCTAGCTGATTTCTAGGCGAAATGTATTTTAACTGTGGGTACTTCTCCCGTAAAACATCTACATCTTCTAGCTTAAAATTGAAATAACGTCCCTTGGGCAAACCCTTATATGACATCGAGGTTCCTTGTGACCACATAAACATCGAGTTTGTGGCAAAGTCACCAAAATCTGCTGAAACGCCATTCTTCAACCCATTAGTAAGTGCAAGTAGTAATACTAAAATGAGTATACCCCAAAACACACCAAATGCCGTAAGCAGGGTTCTAAACCTGTTTGCGTTAAGTGCTTCTAGTATTTCGTTCCAACGATCTTTACTAAACATTGTATTCTTTTTTTGCTTTCGCGAAAGCGGTATATCTCTCCATACTACTCATCTCTTAGTGCTTCTATAGGTCTAATATTTGCCGCTCTTCTAGCTGGGATATAACCTGCAAGAGCTCCTGCTACGATAAGAATAATTACTGTTGACATCGCAGTCACAAAATCTACCTGAGGAAACTTGATGAAATCACTATCTATCTGTGGACCGATTAACTCTAACAACCCTACACCTAAAAACAAGCCTAAAAATCCAGCTATCGCGGTTATAAATATAGACTCTTGCAATATCATCCCAATTATAGAGCTTGGTAACGCGCCTAGTGCTTTACGCACACCTATCTCCTTAGTACGTTCTTTTACAATGATGAGCATTATGTTACTTACACCTACCACGCCTGCTATAATTGTGCCTATGCCTACAAACCAAAACACCATACGTATGGTTGCAATAAGGCTGTAAATTTTTTGAGCTTCTTCCAGATTATAACGCACGCGCACGGCGCTACGATCGTCTGGTGAGATTTGATATCTAGACTTAATCTCATCTTCTATGCCTTGACTCACCGCCGCCGAAAGTGCTACGGCTTCGTCAAAATTATCAGACATCTTTACTGTAAATGCCATAGACCTCAACTTGTCTCCTGCATTAAAAACGCGTTGTGCCGTACTGAGTGGTATAAAAATGCGAGACTCCTCACGCTCTCCTCCAGGATCTGTAAATACACCTGCTACGAGAAAGTTGATACCCATAATCTTTATGGTTGCTCCTACTGCTTGCTCTGTTTTAAAAAGGTCGTTTTTGACCTTCTGTCCTATAATGGCAACTTTAACACCTTCTTCTTCGTCTTTTTGAGTCAAAAACCTCCCTGCCGATAGTCCAGCATTCTCAATAAACTGCTGCCCATAGTTTGCGCCTTCTATTCTATAATTACCTGTTTCGTTCCCGTAGTTAACAAGTCCTCCCCAGATATTGTATAACCCAGTCTGATATTCTATGGCTTCGCCAAATTTTTGATCTACATTCTCTAAATCACTATTGTGCATCTGTATACGACGACCAGGGTTAAGACCAGCATACTCCTTAGTAGTTACTCCTGTCCATACATTTACTCTACTCTCTGCATCTTGTGCAAACTGTGTTTTTACTCCTTTTTGGATACCTGTACTAAAGCCCAAAAGAATAACTAAAATAAATATACCAGAGGCTACAGATAGCCCAGTGAGAAAGGTGCGAAGCTTGTTCTTACCTATAGTTTCAAATATTTCTTGCCAGCGCTCTACATCAAACATGTAAACTTGCTTTTACTTGATTTACAACAGAGTCATCTATGATACGACCGTCCTTTAGATTTACAATGCGCTTAGTCATCTCTGCAATATCTGGTTCGTGGGTTACCACAAGTATGGTCTTACCCTCATCATTTATACCTTGTATGAGATCCATTACTTCGTAAGAAGTTTTTGTATCGAGTGCTCCCGTAGGCTCATCTGCCAGTAGTACTTTTGGATCACTTGCTAGCGCTCTCGCGATGGCAACTCTTTGTTTTTGACCTCCAGACATTTCACTAGGTAAGTGGGTTGCCCACTGTGCAAGACCTACTTTCTCTAGATAGTGCATCGCTCTATCTGTACGTTCTGCACGTTTCATACCTTGGTAATATAGCGGCATAGAGACATTGTCTAATGCATTTTTATAGTTGATGAGATTAAATGATTGAAAAATGAAACCTAGAAATTTGTTTCTATACTGTGCGGCAACTTTTTCATTAAGGTTTTTTATAGGAACATTATCTAGGTTATACGTTCCCTCGTCTGCCTCATCTAGCATACCTAGAATATTGAGTAATGTAGATTTACCAGATCCTGAAGAACCCATAATAGAGACTAGCTCTCCTTCTTTTACAGAAAAGTCGATTCCTTTTAAAACGTGAAGCGAGTTGCTCCCCATTTGATACGATTTATGAAGATCTTTTATTTCTATCATAGTCAACACTTTATGACAATATAGACAGATAATCTGTCACTAATTGTGAAATTCTTGTTAAGACTACTTCGGGTTGTTTTGGTTAGTCGTCGGTAGTGTATAGCATTATAGACTATTAAGGTGATTATGTGTTACAGTTGAATTTGTTATGGTTTTGTTAAAATGAAACCCTACCTAAGAAATTAACGTAGATTCTATAATTAACAACCAAACATTCTGAAACAAAAGCAACACATATCAAAATCATTAACCGCATTAACCTTTTGCATTGCAGTGATATGTTTTGTTTCTTCAACAAAGGATGCTTTTATACAACTCGCCCACACTATTGAGCACGCTATAGCACAAAGCGCACATCACGGTGCTCACCATCATAACGAGCACTCTAATCTGACAGTAAATGATACTCAACACGACCATCAAAGCATCGACTTACTCGTCAAGCTATTTGACACAGATTTAGATAAGGAAGTTCCTGAAAAAAAAGAAAATTATAATACAGACAAAAGATTATCTATCTCTAGATACACAACGCTTTCAAATCCACAAGCCAATAGCAAAAAGGACAATTACTACTATCTTTTAAAACCATATACCTCTATAAGATGGTTGCCTTTTGAGCCCCCACAAGCATAAATTACCTTTTATCAAGCTTATCTCTAAACCCACTCGGGACTAGGGAAGCTATATGCCATTCTCAAAATTAAATTATCAAAAAATATTATATGAAAATCCTTATTGGAGCATTTGCTATGCTCTTTATTATCCCATTATATGGGCAATCTATAACAGGTGTCGTATTAGACACTAACTCGTCTCCACTAGAAGATGTAAACATTTTTAATAAAACCTCTGGACAACATAGTCATACTAACACTACAGGTTATTTTGCCATACCTAACACAAAAAAAGGCGACTCGTTATACTTCTCACGCATAGGTCACGAGACCCTACTTGAAGTAATTACAGATCAACAAACGTCGTTGCAAGTAATACTAACACCATCATCGGTTTCTTTAGATCAAATTGTGATAGTGTCTGAAGTAGATCAACTAAGTCGCATTGTTGATATAGATGTAAAAAACAACCCTGTTAAGTCCTCACAAGAGATTTTAAGGAAAGTGCCTGGCCTCATTATAGGTCAACACGCTGGTGGCGGTAAGGCAGAGCAGCTATTTTTACGAGGTTTTGACATAGATCACGGTACAGATCTCGCGCTTAGCGTAGATGGACTACCCGTAAATATGGTATCTCACGCTCACGGCCAAGGGTACTCAGATCTACACTTTGTTATACCAGAAACTATAAATAACATAGAGTTTGGTAAAGGACCTTTTACTGCAAGTCAAGGTAATTTTGCAACAGCTGGATATATTGATTTAAAGCTAAAAGATGTTTTAGAAAAAAACCAAGTCACGCTAGAAGTTGGCCAGTTTAATACGCAACGCTTTACAGGCTTATTTCCTGTAATTAATAATGATTATAATTCTCTATACCTAGCCTCTGAAGTTTATCTTACAGATGGACCTGTAAACTCACCCCAAAATTTTAACCGTATCAACCTTATGAGTAAGTACGTTTATGACCGCCCTGGTGAAGAAAAGCTAGACCTCACTGTATCGCACTTCCAAAGTAAATGGGACGCATCTGGACAAATACCACAGCGCGCTGTAGACGCAGGACTAATAGATCGTTTTGGAGCTATAGATGACACAGAGGGTGGCAACACAAGCCGCAGTAATGTGTCTCTAAGCTACACCAAGAACTTAAATGAAAACGACTCGTTTACCACAAATGCTTTTTTATCTAAATACAACTTTGAGTTGTTCTCAAATTTCACCTTCTTTTTAGAAGATCCTATAAACGGAGATCAGATAAGGCAATATGAAGATCGTTTACTAATGGGAGTTAATAGCACCTTTGAGAGAAAAGGGAAAGAGCTTGCTAGTTTTGATCTAGATTATCAAGCTGGTGCTGGCTTTAGATATGATGACGTAAATGATGTTGAACTGTCGCGCACAAAAAATCGTCGTGAGACGCTTGAAAGACTTTCTTATGGCGATGTAGATGAGCTTAATGCGTTTGCATTTTTTAATGCCGAGTTTAAAAAAGGTAACTGGAATATTAACCCATCGCTACGTCTCGATTATTTTAAATTTGATTACAATAACAAGCTTAGCCCGGTTTATGACAATCGTAGTGAGAACAAAGTTGCCGTAAGTCCTAAGCTTAATGTAATTTATACACCCTCTACTACCTTTCAATATTTCTTAAAGACAGGTGTAGGTTTTCACTCTAATGACACACGTGTCGTTGTGGCAAATGAAGGCGAGGATATATTACCCGCTGCCTATGGTATTGACATAGGTACAATTATAAAACCTGCGAGCAGGCTAGTAGTAAACGCAGCCCTATGGAGTCTTTTTCTAGATCAAGAATTTGTGTATGTAGGTGATGCTGGTATTGTAGAACCCAGCGGTCGCTCTCGTAGAGTGGGTGTTGAGCTAGGGGCTCGCTACCAGTTTAACGACTGGCTATATGCTTACTCAGATGTAAATTACACCTATGCTAGGAGTACAGATGAGCCAGACGGAGAAGATTTAATCCCTCTCGCACCAGATTTTACAGCTGTAGGTGGTATTAATGTAGATAACCTAGGGGCCTTTTCGGGTTCTCTAGCGTATAGATATATAGATGACAGGGCTGCAAATGAAGACAACTCTATTATTGCAGAGGGTTACTTTATTACAGATATGAATATTAATTACAAAGTAAATAACTGGACCTACGGTATCATTATAGAAAACTTATTTGACACTGAGTGGAATGAAACTCAGTTTGCAACCGAGAGCAGACTCTTTAATGAAACTGCTCCAGTAGAAGAAATACATTTTACACCGGGTACTCCTTTCTTTGTAAGAGGAAAAGTTTCGGTCACTTTTTAAAGCACTCAACTAAGGTTTATAAAAAAGGCAATCATACACAGATTGCCTTTTTTTATGGGTTTTATATACGCTTTCGCGAAAGCGTAACAAAAAAAATCCCCCGATAAACACGGGAGATTTTTCTAACATCTTAATCTATTAATAACAATTATCCTTCAAAATCACCATCATCATCACCGCCTCCTCCACGGTTGCCTCTTGATCGTTGTTTTTTCTGATTAAAACGGTATGTAAATGCTAGGTTAAA
>JAHDEV010000248.1 GCA_020628615.1 Dokdonia sp. | reverse complement strand
TGAGTAGTAATACCGCTTTCGCGAAAATGATAAACGATAACTATGCCTCAGATCCGGAAAAGTTTGTAAAGCGACTTTTTAATATGGGTCTCAACGATCAGTTAGGTCTAGAGATAAAAGGCGAAGGAAAACCTAATTTTCCTTATCCAGGTGATAAAAACTGGTATGGAACTACGCTGCCGTGGATGGCCTTTGGTTATGGTGTAGAGCTTACTCCATTACAAACACTCACCTTTTATAATGCCATCGCAAATGATGGTGAGATGGTAAAACCTCGTTTTATAAAAGAGGTGAAGGAGTGGGATCAAACCATTGAGACTTTTGATAAAGAGGTGATAAACTCACGCATCGCATCTCAAGAAACAATTAATGTTGTTAAGGAGATGATGAAGAAAACAGTAGAGCGTGGTACAGCAAGAAATATCTACAGCAAGGAATTCTCTATGGCTGGAAAGACAGGTACTTGTCAAACAGAGTACTGGATAGAAGCGGGCAGGTACATATCATCTTTTGCAGGATATTTTCCTGCAGATGAGCCTAAGTACTCGTGCATTGTAGTAGTTAATAAGCCTAAAAAATCTATAGGGTTTTATGGTAACGTAGTTGCAGCTCCAGTTTTTAAAGAAATTGCTCAAAAAATATATTCAGATACGCCCGTGGTAGATGAAATAGCACTGCCGGCAGATAATGCTTCTAGCATTACAAATGACTTTCAGAAGTATTATGCAAACGTAAATAAGAGCCATAAGACCATTCCAAATGTAAAAGGAATGCCAGGAATGGACGCTGTGGCATTGCTAGAAAACTTAGGGTTGAAAGTAAACTTTCGCGGAAGCGGAAAAGTAAAAAGCCAGTCTATTAAGGCAGGTGATAAGATAGAAAAGAACAAAACCATTACCCTGCAATTATCGTGATTTTACTTAAAGACATATTATATAGAGTAACCCTAGAGTCTGTTGTTGGTAATACGGCTATTGCTATTACAGATGTGCATTTTGACTCGCGTAAGGCGTCTCTTAATGATGTATTTGTGGCGATACGTGGTACCCAGAGTGACGGTCACGATTATATAGAAAAAGCGGTAGCGCAAGGAGCACTAGCGATTATTTGTGAGGAGATGCCGGAGCATATTGTAAATGGTATCACTTACGTGAAAGTAGCAGACACCTCTAGTGCGCTCGCTACAATAGCAAGTAATTATTACGGAAACCCATCTGCAAATCTAAAGCTTATAGGGATTACTGGTACTAATGGCAAGACTACTATCGCCAGCTTGTTATATCAACTTTTTAAGAAGGCTGGATATAAAACTGGGTTATTATCTACTGTGAAGATTATGGTAGATGCAACAGAGCATAAGGCAACGCATACTACACCAGATAGTCTTACTATTAATAAGTATCTCGCAGAGATGAGTGCCGCTGGGGTTGAGTATTGTTTTATGGAGGTGAGCTCTCACGGCATTCACCAAAAGCGCACAGAAGGTTTACATTTTGAGGGAGGAATTTTTACAAATTTATCTCACGA
>JAHDEV010000070.1 GCA_020628615.1 Dokdonia sp. | reverse complement strand
AAGAATCTATTAATGCGACACTGCCAGTTTTTAAACAAGCTATAAGTTCTGATAACGTCTTTATACGTCAGGCAGTGGCTACATCGCTAGAAAATGTACCCAAATCACTTGCTACCGATTTTTATAAGTTGCTTAAAGATGATAGCTATGTCACCCGCGAGCAGGCAATGATTAAATTATGGGTGTACCACCAGCAGCGCAATGATCCTGCATCACAACGCAAGGTGCTGGATATGATGGATGGGCAGTTTGGGTTTCAAGACGGGAACTTACGTACCTTGTGGCTAGCATTATCACTTGCAACGCCAGAATATAAACCGTCACAATCTTTTGGGCGATATCAAGTGCTGATAAGCTACACACAACCAGAACAAGCTTACCAGTTGCGACAAAACGCATTTAACTACCTGCGCCAGTTAGGCTCTTTTGAAAAGGAAAGCTTACAATCACTTATAGAGGCGAGTGTGCATCACGTATGGCGCTTTCGCGAAAGCGCAAGAAAACTACTCAAAGAACAGCTTAAAAACCCTAAAAATCTTGCTATGGTAAAAGAATTTACCAGCTCTCTTACTGAAAAAGAAATAGCTTATCTCAAACGTATAGAGGTACTATAATTAAATGATGTCACTTACCTCTTGCTTTATGTATTGTAGCGCAGTCTCACTAGGTGCTACGCTGTCCATAAGGTCACGTAGCAATGTCTCACGCAGTTGATCGCTAGTTGCAACCCTGCTGCTCATATTAGTTTTACGTATGATAGCGGCAGTGCTACTCTTTGCAGTACGTATGACGTTCCAGCACTCTTGTGTTACATAAATTTGTTGGGCAAGGTTATGTTCAAACTCTTCATTTATAGTGCGCAGTAGTAGCGCTTCATAATCATTTGGGTCGTCATTATAAGGCTTTACACGTGTAACGAGTTTACCAGGAGAAATGCGCTCTAAAAATAGTGTAAGACGCTCGTAGGCTTGTAGTTTTTGTGGTAGCGCGTTTGCCTGATTGTCCTTATGTAATAAAAAACGACGACGACCTTCTTGTTCTTTTGTAAACTGGTTAAAGAAGTAGTAGGCCAGTAGCGCTACAACTATGGCTGGAAGAAGGTTAAAAGCAAGGTTTGTTAAGTCTTGAGTCATTGGTTGTATTGGGTTTAAATCTAGTTAGCTTTATAACTACGGCGTAGGTATTTTAGTATGTGTTAATAACGCACGTCATCCATATCAATTTCTTTGGCAACTTGTTTTTTATTGTAATTACCTCCAAGGTCTGGACACTTCATAAGTGCTTTTGTACTTTTAAAAGGAACAGCTACTTTATTGTAACCATAAACATCTGCTAGCGTTTGTGTGAGGTTTTTATCACCTAGGTTGATATCTACATCATCCATTGTGAGTTGTGCTGGGTGCTCATAACCGCAAGCGCGAGTGATCTCTAGTAATTCCTTTTTGAAGTTTTTAAAGTAATAGTGTGTGCGCTCTGCTTTATCTTCTATGTTAATTCCTCGCTGCAACCACTTGTTTTGTGTAGCAACACCCGTAGGGCAGGTGTTGTTGTGACATACTTTGGCCTGTATACATCCTACAGCAAGCATCGCCTCACGAGCTACGTTTATGCAGTCTACACCCATTGCAAATGCCATTGCAGCCTTTGCTGGGAAGCCTAGCTTACCAGAGCCTATAAAAACTACACGATCTGTGAGTTTGTATTCTTTAAAGATTTTATAAATATCAGAAAATCCATATACCCAAGGCAGGGCTACGTGGTCTGCAAAACTAGGTGGTGCAGCTCCCGTACCACCTTCACCACCATCTACAGTGATAAAGTCTGGCCCTTTGCCAGTGTTTGCCATAATCTGCGCAAGCTCTCTCCAGGCATCTAGTTTGCCTATTGCGGCTTTAATACCTACAGGTAATCCAGTCTCGGTTGCGATATCTTCTACAAAATCTATAAGTTCTGGTACGTTTGAGAATGCTTTGTGATTAGGAGGCGATAAGACGTCTTCACCTTGTTTTACTCCGCGTATCTCTGCAATTTCTTTAGTGATTTTAGATCCTGGTAATACGCCTCCTTTTCCTGGTTTTGCACCTTGTGAGAGTTTTACCTCTATGGCACGCACCTGCGGATTTTCTGAAACGAGTTTCTTCATTTTAGGCATTGAGAAACCACCTTCCTCACTTCTCACACCAAAATATCCTGTACCAAAGTGAAAAACAATATCACCGCCTTTTTTGTGGTATGGCGACAGTCCACCTTCTCCGGTATTATGATATGCATAAGCCTTTGCACAACCACGGTTAAGAGACTCTACCGCTTTTGCCGAAAGGCTACCAAAGCTCATTGCACTCACATTTATAATAGAGCCAGGTCTATAAGGACGTGCTCTTCTTCCTGCTCCCATTACTTTTGCACACGCAAGAAAATAAGGGTCTTTTGCATTAGGATGATCCTTTTCTACCTTGTAAGGCATCATCGCATTGTTTATAAAAATGTAATGAGACTGGTTAATATCACGGTCGGTACCAAAACCTTCGTAGTTATTTTCATTTTTTGCAGAGGCATAAATCCACCCGCGTTCTATACGGTTAAAGGGTAGTTCCTCGCGATTATTTGCCACAATATACTGGCGTAGCTCTGGACCTATACTTTCAAGCATATACCTAAAGTGGCCTACTACAGGGAAGTTTTTCAAAATGATATGCTTCTTCTGTATAAAGGTGTCATAAATAGCTACAAGTACTACAACGAGTATGAGCCACATCCACCAAGAAATAGCACCTAAGAATGATAAAATAGAATCCATTAACTATAATTTTTTTACTAAAATACGACTAGAAACAATTTGAATTGTAATTTTTAAGTCAACTTTGTTAAACACACATTGTAAATTGTGTCGTAATTTAAATCATATCGCTTGAAAAAGAATCGCGTAACGCTCATAATTGGATTACTATTATTTGTACAAATGCTCGTTGTACGACTGCTAGCTTTATATCCACAAGCTGTAGAGCAATGGTACAGTAATGGGATATACCCTGTGATCTCAAAAGGTTTTAGATATGCTTTTGGGTGGTTGCCGTTTTCCTTTGGAGATGTTATGTATGCGGTTTTAATCGTGCTTGCGGTACGTGAGATTGTAATCTTGATAAGAAATAGATTTAAGACCATCAAGTCGTTCTTACTGCGTACCCTTGCGATGATTTCTATTGTATATTTTGCTTTTCACCTACTTTGGGGGATGAATTACTATCGCTTACCACTACACAAATCCTTGTCAATAGATAATGAGTATACTACACAAGAGCTCGTATCACTTACAGAAAAACTTCTTGATAATAGCAATAGATTGCATACACAGCTTGCGGTAAGTGATAGTGTGGTGGTTGATTACGCTTTCGCGAAAGCGGAAATATTTAATAAAACCCTCAATGGCTATGAAGCTTTACAAGAGAAGTTTCCCACATTACAATACCCTCCCAAGAGTATTAAAAACTCATTATTACGGTACCCGCTGTCTGTAATGGGGTATAGTGGTTATCTCAACCCTATCACAAATGAGGCCCAAATAAATGGGATGGTACCAGCTCACAGGTGGCCTGTTATATCGTGTCACGAGCAAGCACACCAGCTAGGGTTTGCCAAAGAAAATGAGGCAAACTTTATGGCAGTTATGGCGACGCTTAATAATGAGGATATGCATTTTCAATACTCAGGGAGTATTTTTGCACTTAGGTATTGCCTTAATGATGTGTACCGTCGAGATAAAGAGCTGGGCGAACTTCTCAAAAGCAAGATGCATCCTGGTATACTTGCACAGTATCAACTCTCCAGAGACTTTTGGGATGAGATGGATAACCCGCTGGAGCCCTTATTTGATCTCTTTTATAGCAATTACTTTAAGGCAAATAATCAGCCAAGAGGTTTAGAAAGCTATAGTTATATGGTGGCTTTGTTAGTAAACTATGACAAGCAGTTCCCACAGACTTTTTGATGTTAAAAGTCTCTTAAATATTTATTAAACCTTAACGCTTGCTTAACAAGGTAGTTATCTTTAAGAACTAAATAATTTACAATCTAAATATGTTCTTTAAAAAATTACTTGTCTTAGGGCTGGTAACTTGTTCATTTACAATGTATGCGCAAGATTACTTTCCGGCAAATGCTGGCGTTAAGTCCAAAAATGAAAATTACACAGTGTTTACAAACGCTGTAATTCACACCACTCCCACAGAAACTATTAAAAAAGGAACCCTAGTGGTACAAAATGGTAGAGTAGTGTCTGTAGGGAAGTCCTCTAAGTACCCAGCAAATGCTGTTGTGGTAGACCTAGATGGTAAACACATCTATCCGTCTTTTGTAGATATCTATACAAACTTTGGTATAGCAAAGCCTAAGAGGGCTGGAGGTTCTGGTCGTGCTTCTCAATATGATAACTCGAGAGAAGGAGGATACTGGAACGATCACATTCTCTCAGAGCAAAATGGTTATGATGATTTTGAGTATGATAGTAAAAAAGCAACCGAGTTTATAAATGCAGGTTTTGGTGTTGTAGCAACCTTACAGCACGATGGTATCGCACGTGGTACAGGAGCACTTATTGCGCTTAACAATGATGGTAACACGGCAAACCGTGTGATGGAGGAGCGTCTTGCTCAATATTTTTCTTTTGATAAGAGCGTTACTTCTCGACAAGCATACCCTTCTTCAAAGATGGGTGCAACCGCCTTACTACGTCAAGTACAGCACGACCTGGATTGGTATGAGAAAGGAAATGTAGATACAAAAGATATGTCTCTTGAAGCGCTTACGCGAAATAAAACCTTACCGCAATTTTTTGAAGGTGACGGGCTTTATGACGACTTACGTATAGATAAACTAGGAGATCAATTTGGAATAGATTACGTTATTGTGGCCGGAGGTGATGAGTACAAACGTATAGGTGAGGTGCTAGCAATGAATCGTAAAATGATCTTGCCACTTAAATTTCCAGATGCCTATGATATGGAAGATCCATATGCTGCCGAATATGTAGCGCTGTCTGATATGAAGCACTGGAACCAAGCACCTACAAACCCTAAGGCGTTACAAGATGCTGGAGTGACATTTGCACTAACTACATTTAAGCATAAATCACCTAAGGATTTTAAAAAGCACCTTATGAAAGCCATAACTTATGGTCTTTCTAAAGAGCGTGCACTAGAAGCACTAACTACGATACCAGCACAAATGGTAGGCAAGAGCGGTGAGATAGGTGTTCTTAAAAATGGAGCGTGGGCAAACTTTATGATTACTTCTGGAGAGGTGTTTGAAAAAGATACAAAACTATTTGAGCACTGGATACAGGGTAATAAAAATGTAGTTAAGGATATGACTACAGTAAACATAGATGGAAATTATGCAATTAACCTAAACGGTACTACCTATAATCTAGAAGTAAAAAACTCAACCGAAAAGGCAAAAGCTACGCTCAAAAAAGGTGGAGAAGAAGTAAAAAGCGAGTTTGCTTATAAACAAGACTGGGCTACAGTTACTTTTAAAGAAGCCGAAGGTAAGTTTATAAGACTTGTTGCTAGAGCAAAGGCAGATGGCTTTAACGGTAAAGCAATACTTCCAGATGGAACAGAAAAAAACTTCACATCTACTAAGACTGCTATAACATCTAGTGAAGATAAAAAGGATAAAAAAGCAAGTGATAAACCATTAACCGTTATGCCACTTACATATCCTAATATAGCTTTTGGTTATGAGACACGTCCTAAGCAACAAGATATTTTAATTACAAATGCAACGGTCTGGACAAATGAGGCAGAGGGTATTCTTGAAAATGCAGATGTCTTAATTAAAGATGGAAAAATAAGTGCGGTAGGAAAAAATCTATCTGCACGAGGAGCGATGGTAGTAGATGGTACTGGTAAGCACGTTACTTCTGGTATTATAGATGAGCACTCACATATTGCTGCTTTTGCAATAAACGAGTCTGGTCATAACTCTACAGCAGAGGTGCGTATGAGTGATGTGGTTAATCCAGATGATTCTGATATTTATCGCAACCTAGCCGGTGGAGTAACGGCTATTCAGTTACTACACGGCTCTGCAAACCCTATAGGTGGACAGAGTGCAGTGATGAAACTTAAGTGGGGAGCACCTATAGATGAGATGGTAATTAAAGATAAGAAGTTTATCAAGTTTGCCTTAGGTGAAAACGTAAAACAAGCAAACTGGAACAGCTACTCAAGATTCCCGCAAACACGAATGGGAGTAGAGCAAGTTTTTGTAGACTACTTTACAAGAGGTAAAGAATATGAAGCAAAAAAGAATAGTGGACAGCCGTATCGCGTAGATGAAGAAATGGAAACTATTGTAGACATTTTAAATATGGAGCGTCTCATTTCTTGTCACTCGTATGTACAGAGCGAGATCAATATGACAATGAAGGTGGCAGAGCAGTTTGGTTTTAATGTAAACACCTTCACACACATATTAGAAGGTTATAAGGTTGCAGATAAAATGGCAAAGCACGGCGTAGGAGGATCTACCTTCTCAGACTGGTGGGCTTACAAATATGAGGTAAATGATGCGATCCCTTATAATGCTGCTATTATGCACAGAGCAGGGGTAACAGTAGCCATTAACTCAGATGATGGTGAGATGTCAAGACGTCTTAATCAAGAAGCTGCAAAAATTTATAAGTACGGCGGTATTGAGGAAGAGGACGCCTGGAAAATGGTTACATTAAATCCTGCAAAGCTTTTACATATGGATGACCGTGCAGGAAGTCTTAAGCCTGGTAAAGACGGTGATGTCGTTATCTGGTCAGACCACCCACTTAGCATAAAAGCTAGAGCAGAGAAAACCATAATAGAAGGAAAAGTATTCTTTGATATAGAAAAGGATAAAGAACTACGCGCAACGGTACAAAAAGAAAAAGCACAACTTACTGCAATGATGCTTGCAGAAAAGAACAAAGGCTTAAAAACACAACCGGCAAGAAAGAAAGAAAAACAACGTATGCATTGTGATACAGAACAAACAATTTACTAAGATGAAAACACTACAACAATTACTAGTAGCCGTTGTTTTCCTTTTAGGAGCAACAACAAATGCACAACAAACACCTGCACCAGCTCAAGCAACTGCTTACACAATAACAGGAGCAACAGCACACGTAGGTGATGGGACCGTAATAGATAATGCCACTATCGTTTTTGAAAATGGTAAAATATCTACAATTCAAAGTGGTGGTAGCGCCACAAAGGGAACAGTAATAAATGCCACAGGTAAACACGTATACCCTGGTTTTATAGCGACAAACACAACGCTAGGCCTTGTAGAGGTAGGCGCAGTAAGACAATCTAATGATGATGATGAGATAGGAGAGATGATCCCACACGTACGTGGTATCATTGCTTATAATGCAGAATCTAAGGTTGTAGAGTCTATGCGACCTAATGGAGTACTTATGGCACAAATTAGACCTGTAGGAGGAACCATCTCTGGAGCCTCTTCTGTAGTGCAACTAGATGCTTGGAACTGGGAAGATGCAGCTTATAAAACAGATGAGGGTATCTTTATGGACTGGCCTCGCACAATGCGTCGTGGTAGATGGTGGCTAGGTGAGGAGCCTGGTTATAAGCCTAACAAGTCATATAAAGAGGATATAAATAAGATTAAAGTGTTTTTTAACAACTCAAGAGCTTACAGTAAAGCTAAGGGAACTAAAAACTTACCTTTTGATGCGATGAAGAATGTCTTTAACGGTACTCAAAAAGTATATATAAGTGCAAATGACCAAAAGCAAATTCTTGATGTGATAGCATTTGCCAAAGAGATGCAACTTACTAATGTAGTGCTTGTAGGAGGATATCAATCTTATAAAGTAGCAGAAGAACTAGCTAGGGCAAACATACCTGTGATACTACAACGTGTACAAGGACTACCATCTATGGAAGATCACGATTATGACCTACCTTATAAATTACCAAAGTTACTTACAGATGCAGGTGTCACTGTAGCCTTAGGCTATGATGCAGAGTACTGGCAAGTGCGTAACCTGCCATTTTATGCAGGTCAAGTAACACAATTTGGGTTAAGCGATGAAGACGCGCTTAAAATGATTACTTTAAATCCTGCTAAGATTATGGGTATAGCTTCTACAACTGGTACACTTGCGCCTGGTAAAGATGCTACGCTATTTATAAGCGATGGTAATGCTTTAGATATGAGAGGTAATAATCTATCTAGAGCCTTTATCCAAGGTCGTGATATTAGTTTAGAATCACACCAGACTAAGCTTGCAAAGCGATATGCAGAGAAGTATGGTCAGAATGAATAATTAATTACTTTCACAATCCAACCAAAGAAAAATGCCGGGCACTTGCTCGGCATTTTTTATGGTACTATATGATATGACAACCCGTGCCAGAAATTCGGCTGGAGTAGCTGTCTACTTGGAGACCGTTTTCTTGATACAAGGCTACACTCTTAGCGAGATATGAGTCTATGTGCGCTTTCGCGAAAGCGAGACAAAACATACTAGGCCCACTACCAGAAATACCAAAGGCAATGCATTGGTTCTCTTTAGAAATAGTACGTATCTCATCAAAATGCGGAATCAATTGCTTGCGGTGGGGCTCTACCAAAACATCTTGTATACTTTCTGTAAATAACTCTTTATCCCACTCATATAGCGAGGCAACAAAACCGGCTAGATGTTGTGATTGCTTAATGGCATCTGCAAGAGGTACCATTTTAGGTAAAATCTCCCTGGCCTCTTTAGTTTTTATGGTAATATGCGGGTGTAGTATACCTACGTATACCGTTTCCATAGGTGGTAATGCTATAACCTTAAAAGGGGAGTAGCCCGTAACTAGGGTTGTACCTCCATAAATACAAGGAGCCACATTATCTGCGTGTTCATTACCACTTGCAAGTGCTTCACCTTTCATTGCATAGCGAGTGAGCTCAAGATTAGATAAGGGCTCATCAAGCAATTGATTGATCCCGTAAACGGCACCAGCAGCACTTGCACTGCTGCTTCCTATACCAGAACCACATCGTATTTTTTTATGAATCTCGATCGCTACGCCAAAATCTGCTTGTATGGCTTCTAGCATTGCATTTCCAGCCACACCGGCAACATTATTATGCGCGTCCATAGGTAAATCGTCACCCGTAATTTTTGTAATGGTAACGCCTTTATGTGTAGTTTTTCTAAAAACCATCTCGTCACCTATACCTTCGAGCGCAAAACCTAGCGAATCAAAACCGCAGTTTACGTTTGCCACTGTTGCGGGACAAAATACGCGTATCGCATTAGGATTATCAAGGCTTTGCACCGTGGCTTTTTTATGTATTTCTTGAGACATATAATTATTATCTAAGTCTTATGATATCGCTGAAGAGTCCGCTGGCAGTAACATCTCCTCCTGCACCTGCACCTTTTACAATGAGCGGCTGCTCTGGGTAGCGTGCCGTGTAAAATAAAACAATATTGTCAGACCCTTCAAGGTTGTAAAACGGACTGTCTGCACCTACAGACTGTAAGCCTACGCTTGCTTTACCATTATCTAGCTGGGCTACATACTTAAGGCGTTTGCCTGCTGCTGTAGCATCGGCAACTAGTTTTTCAAAGTGTGCTGCATCTTCTTTAAGTGTTTCAAAAAAGTGAGGAACGTCTGTGCTTTCGAGATTGTTTTTGGTTAAAAAAGGTGTGTTTACAATATCTTCTAACTCTAGCTCAAGACCGCTTTCTCTAGCTAGTATAAGAATTTTACGTGCCACATCTACACCGCTTAAATCTATGCGTGGGTCTGGCTCTGTATAACCTTCTTCTTTGGCTTGTTGTACCACATCATAAAAGCTACCACCACTTTTAAAGTTGTTAAAAACAAAGTTTAAGCTTCCCGAGAGTACGGCCTGCACCTTAGTAATTCTATCACCAGAGGCAATAAGGTTTTGTAAGGTGTCTATTATAGGCAGTCCTGCGCCCACATTAGTCTCAAACTTAAATGGAGCGTTGTACTTGCGGCTAAGTCTTTTAAGATTTGCATAATACTCTTGCTTACCTGCGGCGGCTATTTTGTTACAAGCAACCACGGCAATGCTATTTCTTAAGTATTCCTCATATGCCATTGCCACAGGTTCATTTGCGGTGATGTCTACAAAAACTGAGTTGCGCTGGTTGAGGTTTATTACGCTTTCGCGAAAGCGTAAAATATCTGCTTTTTCTCCTCCATTTAGTTGTGCCTCCCAGTTATTGAGATCTATAGGATCTTGCGAAACGAGCATCTTGCGACTGTTAGAAAGTCCTAGCACTCTTATGTTGAGGTTGAGGTGCTCTTTAAGGTATTGCTTTTGGTTATTGATTTGCTCAAGAAGCTTTGCGCCTACGTTACCTACCCCTGTAATAAACAGGTTTATTTGCTTGCGGTTACCTTCAAAAAATACTTCGTGTAAACTGTTAAGCGCTTTTTTTACATCTTTCTCGGCAATTACTGCAGAGATATTTTTCTCACTCGCTCCTTGTGCAATGGCGCGTATGTTTACATTGTTTCTACCTAGGGTAGAAAACATCTTTCCTGAGATGCCTTGATGACTTTTCATAGATTCACCCACAAGTGCGATAATTGCTAGAGACGTCTCAACAATTACCGGGTCAATCTTATGCAACGATAGTTCGTAAGCAAACTCTGTTTCTATCGCTGTTTTTGCACGTAAGGCATCTGCCTCCATCACACCTATACAGATACTGTGCTCACTAGAAGCTTGAGTGATGAGTATGATATTAACCTGCTGTTGAGATAGTACCTCAAAAAGACGTTTTGAAATACCAGATATACCTACCATACCTGCTCCCTCCAGAGTTAGTAGAGCCACATCACTTATGTGAGATATTCCTTTAATCGGGTTGGGGTGTGCAATGTCTTGATTACCTATGCGCGTACCGGCCTCTTCTGGAGCCATTGTATTTTTAATGTAGATAGGTATGTTTTTACTCAATACGGGTACAATAGTAGGAGGGTAGAGTACTTTTGCTCCAAAATGTGATAACTCCATAGCCTCGTGGTATGAAATTTCTTGTATGGGTTTTGCCTGTTTTACCAGCTTTGGATTTGCCGAAAACATACCGCTTACATCTGTCCAGATTTCTAGTTGTTCTACATCTAGCGCTGCTGCTATAATCGCTGCCGTAAAGTCTGACCCTCCACGACCTAGTGTACTTGTGTCACCTGCCTCTGTACGTGCAATAAATCCACCTAGAACAGTGATTTGTGCTTTCTTATCTGTAAAATATGTGGTGATGTTTTGGTTTGTAACCTCAAAAAGTACACTCGCCTTAGTATGGTTTGCATCTGTTACAATAAGCTCTCTACTATCTTTGAGATTTGCATCTATACTTTTATGTTTAAACGCAGCAGCTATGATGTAACTGCTTGTAAGTTCTCCATAGGCGGCTAGTTTATCTAATGTTTTTGGAGAGAGTTCATTTATAAGATAGATACCTTTAAGTAAGTCCTCTAGGTGCGACATTTGTAAAGTAATCGCTTTGAGAACCTCTTGGTTACCACCAGTGAGCGTATCTGTAAAAGATATATGCTTTTGAGAGATTTCTTTGAGAATATCTTTGTAGCTCTCTTCTTTTTTGGCTGCTAGAGCTCCAGCTTTAAGTAGCAAATCTGTTACACCACCTAGGGCAGACACGACTACGGCTACAGGACTAGTAGCTGCCTGGTTTGCCACGATGGCGATTGTTTTTTCTATGTTTTCTACACTTCCTACAGAAGTGCCTCCAAATTTTAATACACGCATACGTAAATGCTTTGTCCTTCTTATGAGTCTAAGAAGTGATGATTACTATTAAATTGTGTGTGTGAAGAGTATCCCAAGAAACTGGAATAGTATGATAAACGATATATAGATTAATACCCCATAGGGGTAATAGTACCATTAGTAATAATGGTAGTGTAAAAAGTTACTATGTATTGTGCTTCGTTCATCTTGTTTGTGATGAAGTAAATGTATTACTTTTACCTAAACGGGCAATGATGCAATATTAGTTTTACGGATATCATAATTAACTATATGCTATCTCTATTTTATTATAGATGTGATAATTTCTAAAGGATATTTACGACTATTTAGTGATATAATAAGCATCTTGTCATTGTTTTAATAATAGACTTACTAATATTAATGACTGTGAGTAGAGTAACTCACTAACACCTATACTTATGAAGATTTTTAGTCCGAAACAAATATATGAAGCAGATAAGGCAACGATAGAGAAGGAGGGAATTCCTTCTTATAACCTAATGGAACGTGCAGGCGGTTATGTATATGAGTGGATGCATAAAAGATTGCAAGGACAACCAGTACCTATAAAAGTCTTTTGCGGGATAGGAAATAATGGAGGAGATGCCTTGGTTATAGCAAGGCTGCTACTTAAAAATGGTTATAACGTAGATACGTATATAGTAGATTGTAGTGATAAACGATCTACAGATTTTTTAAAGGCGTATGAGGCCCTTAAAAATGAGGTAAAAAAATGGCCAGAAATTATTAAGGGAGTAGAAAACTTTCCTGAGATAAGTCCGCAAGATATTGTGGTAGACGGAATTTTTGGAATAGGGCTTAACAGATGTCCAGATGATTGGGTAAAAGCACTTTTTGTAAAAATAAATGAGTCTAAAGCCTATACTTTATCTATAGATATACCATCTGGTATGTATGGAGATAGAGGTCTTGATA
>JAHDEV010000247.1 GCA_020628615.1 Dokdonia sp. | reverse complement strand
ACCCTACGCAAGTACTACTAGGTAATGATGTAGACCTTATGGATTATGTAAATAACAAAGAGGCAAGCTAGAAGATTTTTTACGCTTTCGCGAAAGCGGAATATAATTTATATAGCTCTTTGCATAGCATATCGCTAATGCAAAATAAAAACAACCACCTTAGTCATCTAGGGTGGTTTTTTAATAAGCTAAGTAATCGTTAAGACACATAAATCTCCTCTGTTTCTGTATACTTTCTCATAACTTTGCGACACATATAACGCCCCACAAATAATGGGGGTAATACCATAAAAACAAAGCGCAATGCTAGCATATATAAAAGAAGTTTTAAAAGAAATGCCTCAAGACTGGTTACGTCTTACCACGCATAGATTAGACATTTATGATGAATCTCAAGCCAAAAGTCAGTTTCTTGATGAGTTTGAAAAACTATATAACAATAATGTTTCAGATCAAAAATCACTGAGCCAGTTACCTACGGCTTATGATTATATTAGACTAGGGCATCCATTATCAAGTATTTTAGAATGGGCAATAGCAAAGACATATGGCCTAAAGACAGAAAGTGTGATAAGTTTTCAGTCTAAGACAGTACCTGTGCTTGCTGTGCTTCGTAAGAATTTATTAGAAAATAAGAGTACACGTATATTGTACCGAGGTGATCTCCCTGCCGGCTTTGATGCAACAGCATTGAAGGCTGTATATGGCTATAATTTTGAGCTTCATAAACTTGATGAAGGAGGAGCCATTACTGCATATAAAGGTAGTACAGTACTAATTTCGGCACAAAGTCGTATTGCTACCCATACCCTAGAAGATGCGGTAGACTTTTATGTAGACACCTATGGAGATTTAGGTAGTATTCTTATCATAAATGGTGAAGAAAATAACACATATGTAGGAGACATACAGCACGTGCGCAGAAGAGAGACCGTAGCAATGACTCCAGAAAACACACTTGTAGCACTAGAGTCTCTCGTAAACACAACCGATTTTACCGCTAAAAAAAGCACCAAAGAAGCAGACAAAGCAAAGGTGTTAAGCACTATAAAAGAAATCACACAAGCAAACTCAAAAGCGCTTGTAGGTTCAAGTGGTCTATCTATACAATATGCCATAATGATGGGTCTTGTGGCAGAAGCTCAAGAACAACACCCTGGTAAAGCAATAAAGTTTGTAGTACCACCTAACTGTTATGGAGGGACAAATGACCAAGCAAGACGTGTAGCTGCCTGTCTTGATAATGTAGAGGTGGTAGACCTACCGGTAGATGGTGATAATGATATGGTACAAAGTGTAGACCGTGTACTTACTACACTCGCAGAACAAGACGCTATACCCTACATCATTGCAGAGATCCCTACAAACCCAAGGGTAGAGGTGCCAGATCTTATAAAACTGAAAGAAGTGTTGAGCACTCCTCGTAAAACGCCTAGTGGAGACACAGCAATAGATCCGGTATTTATTCTAGATCAAACGTTTTGCCCTAACGTACACTTCTTAGGTGATGATGATTATCTATCAACTGTGAGAGCAATCTCATACGCCAGCGGATCAAAATTTCC
>JAHDEV010000069.1 GCA_020628615.1 Dokdonia sp. | reverse complement strand
AAGTCGTACCGCAAGAAGCACATTATTGGGACACAAAAGATGGTATGATTACTACTTTATTTAAAATGGGACTAGGCGCCATAACTGGTAACAAGCAAGACTTAGGCGAGTCTGGAGATCTCGACTTATAGAGTTTATACCCTAGTGAGATTTACAAAGCCAGCTGTTGCTGGCTTTTTTATGCGTTAAGGTCACACATTTTTAATATTCCTTTAAGGAAATAGCAACGGCTAGCATATAAATAGGGTGTACTTTTGCCGGATGCAAAAATCCCGTAGTTCGCAAATAGAATTTATCGCCCTTATGGCAGCACTTATGTCTGTAACGGCACTGGCTATAGACGCATTGCTTCCTGCTCTTGATATCATAGGAGAAGCCATACAAACTAAGACACCGGCAGATAACCAACTGCTCATCACAATGATCTTTTTAGGCCTAGGTATTGGTCCGCTTATTTTTGGGCCACTGGCAGATGCTCGTGGGCGTAAATCTTCGGTTTACATAGGTTTTTTTATTTTTATAATTGCTTCATTTATATGTGTTTATACACGTAATTTTGAAGTAATGATTTTAGGTAGAATATTGCAAGGAGTTGGTCTTTCTGCACCGCGTACTATTTGTGTTGCTATTATAAGAGACCTGTATGAAGGTGATTATATGGCACGTATAATGTCTTTTGTAACGGTAGTTTTTTTACTCATACCCATCGTTGCTCCTGCTATGGGAAAAGTAGTTTTAGACACCTGGAACTGGCAAGGTATTTTTATAGTACAGGTTATCATTAGTGTGCTCGTTATGTTCTGGTTTTGGAAAAGACAGCACGAGACGCTCACTCCAGACAAGCGCATACCTTACTCTGTAAAACGAATTTTGAGTGGCTTTTATGAAACCATAAAGTACAAGCGCACCATTGCATTTACTATTATACAGGGATTCATCGTTGGCTCTTTTCTGGTATACTTAAGTGCCAGCCAGCAAATTTTTCAAAACCAATATGGTCTCGAAGATGAGTTTCCATACATATTTGCAGGTCTAGCGGCCTCTATAGGTGCTGCCATACTGCTTAATGCCACATTGGTAGTACGTCTAGGGATGGAAAAACTAGTTACTTATGCTCTCGCAGGCTTTTTTTGTGTGTCATTATTATATGTGATACTTTTTTATGATGTACTTCATCCTTCTATTTATATACTTGTTGCTTTCTTTGCGCTACAGTTCTTTTGTATAGGTTTTATGTTTGGAAATTTACGTGCACTTGCAATGGAGCCAGTAGGTCATATTGCTGGTATAGGAGCGGCTATCACGGGGCTCATCTCCACACTTATGGCTGTACCTATAAGTACCTTTATAGGCCGCTTTGTAGAGAACACTACCCTACCGCTTTTTATAGGTTTTTCTAGTTGTGCAGCAATATCGCTAGGTATTTTATTCTGGATAAAGAAAAAGGCCCCAAGGAAAATTTCCTTGAAGCCCTCATCATAATATGGATTTTTAGTTCGCTTTCGCGAAAGCGTATTTCTTACGACTCCTCTACTAGCATTACAGATTTTGCATTTACAAACTCTTTAAGGCCAAAACCTCCGTGCTCTCTACCATAACCAGAGTCTTTTACGCCTCCAAAAGGCATCATAGGCTGTGCAAGTCCGTATGAGTTTACAAATACCATCCCAGTATCAAAGTGCTTTTGAGCAAGTTCTATAGCAGCTTTTTCGTCTTTTGAGAAGATTCCTCCTCCTAGTCCAAAACGGCTATCATTTGCAATGCGCATCGCGTCTTCATTATCTTTTGCTCGTATAAGTGATGCTACAGGGCCAAAAAGCTCATCATCATAAGCGGGTTGCCCTTGCTCTACATTACTTAATACGGTAGATGGGTAGTAAAACCCTGTGTTATCTGGCACCTCTCCTCCTACTTCTATCACGGCACCTTTTTCTACACTTTCTTTTACTTGGTCTGCAAGTAAATCTCTTAAATCTTTACGTGCAATAGGACCTAGCTGTGTCTCTTCATTATTAGGATCTCCCATCACAGCATCTTTCATACCTTGTACAAATCCTTCCTTAAAAGCATCATATACTTTATCTACCACCACAAAACGTTTGGCAGCGATACAGGTTTCTCCATTGTTAATAAGGCGCCCTTGTACACAAGCTTTTACAGCCTTTTCAATATCTGCATCATCTAGAACTAGATATGCGTCGTTACTACCTAGCTCAAGAACTGTTTTCTTGATGGCAGCACCGGCTTTTTCGGCTACTTTACGACCACCGGCAGAGCTTCCTGTAAATGTTACACCGCGTACTTTGTCATTCTTAATCACATCATTAGACTGGCTGTGATCTATGACTAGTACTTTAAAAAGTCCTTCTGGCACTCCTGCTTTACGTAGTACTTCTTCTACCAGCAGGGCGCTACCAGTCACATTTTGCGCGTGTTTTAGTAACACTCCGTTACCCGCCATTAAATTTGCTATCACAACACGTAGCGGTTGGTATGTTGGAAAATTCCACGGTTGTATGCTGTATATTACACCTTCTGGTGAGTAGGTAATGATTCCTTTACCTCCATTTGGTAACTCACGCTCTATAGGTTCTAATTCTTTTCCCGCATTTTCTGCAGTATACTCTGTAATGGCAATACATAAATCTATCTCAGACCCGCCTTGCGTCACTACTTTTCCCATCTCGTCTGTCATTAATTGTACGAGTTGTTCTTTATGATTTTTAAGCTCCTTACCTATATTCTTTATAATTGTGGCACGCTCGTCTAGTGATTTATCTTTCCACTTTAGAAAAGCTTCGTGACAATTGTCTATTGCATCATTTACTTCACTTTCTGTAAAGTATGTATAGGTTGCAATCTCTTTTTCAGTATGAGGATTTATGGTTCTAAAACCTCCTTTTATCTCTCTTTCCATAATTTCGTGTTTGGTTTTTTTATAAAATTACAAGGATTGTGTGCTGAGCAAAGTGGCTTTAATAGTTTTTGTGAAGTGTATTGAGAGAAGTTTAACAATGGGGTTTTACGCTTTCGCGAAAGCAAAAAAAAGAAGCCTCTCTATCATATTGATAAAAAGGCTGGCGTTATTATGTTATTAATTTCAGGCTCGTGGCTAGTTTTCTTCTGTATCTAAAGTCACGTTACCATCACCCTCTACTACAAAGGTTTCTTTTGGGATAATGCGTCTAAAATTTGACGAACGACGATAGGGATCTTGAAAATCTGCGTGTTTTTTTGTGGTTGATTTATCCATAGCTTTTTTTATTGTAAAGGTATTTTAAAATCTAAATGTTGTCTTTTTAAATAACAGATAATTAACAATGTATCGATCACTCAAACCTTTTTTCATCAGAATATAAAGTATTTTGGACACCTTAATTTATGGTTTGTATATATAGAATCATTAAGAAAAATTAGACTATAAGTAACTATATTTTAGATACTTATATTTAAATAATGTTTTTTGCGCTTTCGCGAAAGCGTATATACACACCCTCTTACCACGATAACGTTTTCGGACTTTGGCACGCTACTTGTAATTAAGTAATCGTGAACATCAATCCATATTGATAAAAAACGAATATTATGAAACAGATAGCATTATTATTTATAGGTCTACTCACCTTTGCAGGAAGTACCTATGCAGCAGAAGAAGATACATCAATAAGACGAGGAACAGTTTACGACGGAAGTAAATACATCTTTGTAGAAAACGGGATAGAGTTTTCTGTCTTTCCAGATGGCGAATTTGATTTTTACATTCCAGAATATGTAGAGGGCGTAAGTCTATCTGTAAATGCTGGACCTGTAGGGATAAGTTTTAACACAGGTTTTGATTATGACCCTTACGTACAGTATGATGAGTATGGAGCGGTGATACAGATAGAAAACACACCTTTATATTATGATCATTATGGGCGCCTTACTCAGGCGGGAGATGTAAATATTTACTATAGAGATAATAGAATTTCTCGTGTAGGTGGTCTCAACATATTTTATAATAATCGCGGGGTATTTTCTCACTACACAGGTTTTATAAACGTGTATAACAGAAACTATGTGTTTCACCCATACCACAACTATTACTACAGACCACTTTTTAATAGATGTCTAGTGTACACAACCCCTTACAGAAGATTTTATACACCTATACGTTATAACTACGCGTTTCATAGAAACAACTATTACAGAGGTTATAATAATGGATATAGAAATGCTCGTAGAGACTTTAGACGTCCAGATAGAGGTCGTGTAGCACATAACAATGGTAGACGTGATAATGTAGATCGTAACAATGCTCGCTTTACTCGTGCAAATACTGGTAGAGTAGCAAGTCGCGGAAACTCACAAAGTACCATAAGCCGTGCAAACCGTACTACTTCAAGAGGTAATACAGCTGCAAGAACAACAAATGCAAAAAGGAATACTGCAGTAGCTCGTGATGGAGCTCAACGTGGGAGACCTACTACAACAGCAAGAGGAAACTCAAGCAGAGGTACAAAGGCGATAACGTCAAGATCTGGTAACACAGCTCGTAAGGCTACTACTAGAACGACGAGACCAGCAACAAGACCTACTACTAGAACAGCGACAAAACGCTCTAGCAATAAGTCTGTAGCAACTAACAGAACATCACGCCCACAGGCGAGAACAACGCAACGCTCTTCTCAAAAGAGAGCAACTGCTTCTAGAAGTACAAGTGCAAGAAAAGCGACTTCACAACGTAGTACACAGCGTAAAGCAACACCACAGCGCAGCACAAGAAGTACAAGCGCTAGATCTTCATCAAGTAAAAAATCAAGTAGAGCAACCACTACGAGATCAAGAAGAGGATAGGAGATAATAACTTTGGTTGGTTAGTTTGGAAGACCCTAGTCGCTATATGCGCTAGGGTTTTCTTTTTGTTATATAGTGCCATATCTTTTAGGCAATAAAGCAGACATTTTTAGTACCTTAGGATGCTTAATCCAAACATCCTAACCAATGAATAAACTATTTTATGCTGTTGCTTGTGTGCTACTCTTACAATCTTGTCAAGAGAAAGAAGTAAAAACTCCAGAAAAAATGACAGAAGCCCAACTTATAGCAAAGGCTACGGCCATCCATAAAAATGTTATGACGCTAGACACGCACTGTGATATAAACGTTAAGAACTTTACAGACTCAATAAACTATACCCAGAAACTTACCTCTCAAGTAAACTTACCAAAAATGCAAGAAGGAGGTCTTGATGTGCCTTGGTTTATCGTTTATACAGGTCAAGGTGAGCTCAATGAAGAAGGTTATAAAGCAGCTTATGATAATGCGATGTCAAAATTTAACGCTATCCATAAACTTTGTGAAGAGATTGCTCCAGAGCAAATCCAGCTAGCCACAAGTGCAAAAGAAGCTAGAGAAATCTGGAAGTCGGGTAAAAAAGTGGCAATGATAGGCATAGAGAACGGATATCCAGTAGGTACAGACATCACAAACGTTGAGAAGTTTTATGATCTAGGTGCACGCTATATGTCTCTCGCTCATAATGGGCACAGCCAGCTAAGTGATAGTAATACTGGTGAGGCAGATGATGTATGGCTGCATAACGGTCTAAGTGATCTAGGTAAAGAAGTTATTGCAGAGATGAACCGTGTAGGGATGATGATAGATGTATCACACCCTAGTAAAGAAGCGATGCGACAAATGATAGAACTAAGTGAGACCCCTATAATTGCTTCACACTCTTCTGCGAGAGCATTATGTAACCACAGCCGTAATCTTGATGATGAGCAATTCCAGTGGATGGTAGAAAACGGAGGCGTTGTACAGACAGTAGCTTTTAAAAGCTACCTAAACACAGAAAAACACGATGCCTATGAAGCCGAAGCACAGCAAATACTAAAAGAAATTGCAGACTCTATAGGTCTTAAATGGATGGAGCGCAAAGAGGTAATGGCTTTACCACAAGAGCAACGAGCAGAATATTATGAGAAGTATACAACCGTAATGCTACCCGTACAAAAAAAGAAACTCGCACAGCGCACAGACCTCCCTCCTGCTGTAGATGTGACAGACTTTGTAGATCATATAGATTACCTGGTTGAGAAGATGGGAATAGATCACGTAGGCATCTCATCAGATTTTGATGGTGGTGGTGGTATAGAAGGCTGGAGCGATGCTTCAGAAACGATGAATGTTACTATAGAACTTGTAAGGAGAGGATATACAGAACCGCAAATAGAACAATTATGGAGTGGTAACCTACTACGCGTACTTGACGAGGTACAAGCCTATGCTACAGAGATGAAGTCTTAGTAAGGTTTAAATAACAAAAAGAAAGAGCCCAAACAATCGTGTATTGTTTGGGCTCTTTTATATGATATGATTGAAGGATATTACATATCTCGCTCACGACATATCTGGTTAATCCTACGCTTTAACTTACGCTCATAATCTTCTTGTAACCAGTCTCTATAGTTTTGAGTATTATTCATAATGCTATAAGAATACTGGCGTACTCTATAAGCAATATCATCTCTCAATTTACGAGCCAGCACACGTGCGTCAAAAACGTCTTCACTATTTTCTACTACCATTTCTGCGTGTTGCTCGATGGCATTTTCTAGTGCAGTTTTTGCCTTTTTACCTTCTTTAATTACCTTCTTATATTCCTTCTTTATATCAAAGTGTATTTTTTCAGTCTTGGCAAATTCTTTACGAAGATCTGGAGGCATTACGTATGTAAAGTTGCGCTCTATCTCCTCGTCTGCAATAAGGTTTTCAAGGTAAAAGTCTGGGTATGCAAATATCTCTTTCCAGTCTATAGGTGCCTCCCAAAGACCAAAACGCGCTGCATTATTTCCTAAGTCTAATACTTTAAAGGTAGTCTTACCAGGTGCTATACGTGACCCACGACCTATCATCTGGAAGTAAAGTGTAAGCGACTTTGTCGCTCTGTTGAGTATAATGGTATCTACCGTAGGTTCATCAAAGCCGGTCGTAAGGATACTTACAGAGGTAAGTATCGCGTCTGGTGTATTTTTAAACCAGTCTAATATCTCTGCACGCTCTTTTGCACTATTTGTGTTATCTAAGTGGCGTATGTCATACCCTGCTTGTCTAAAAGTCTCGTGTACGTATCTAGACGTATTAATACCATTATTAAAAATTAGGGTTTTCTTCCCTTTAGATTGATCTTCATAAGCGCTAAGCAGTTTTTGCTGCATAGAGGCATCTGTATACAAGATATCAGAAGATTTTACGGTATAATCTCCATTAATACCCAGCTTTAAGGTACTTAAACCTACATTATAACTTATGGTTTCTGCCTTAGACAAGAAACCTCTTTTTATAAGTGCTGGTATACTCTCCCCTATAAGTAGCTCTTGATAGTTATCCTTCATAGGTAACTTTATATTAGAACTAAGGGGTGTAGCCGTTACTCCTAGTATAAAAGCATTATTAAAGTAGCTAAAGAGTTTTCTAAAAGAGTTATAGTGTGCCTCATCTATAATCACGAGACCCACATCTTCCATTGTGATTTGCTCCTCTTGTAGTCTGTTTGTGAGTGTCTCAACCATCGCTACATAGCACATATAATCATCTGCGCCATCGAGCGTTTTTACATCGCTACTTATAATCATATTAGGCACCTTAAACTCCGTAAGCATACGTGAGGTCTGGTTAGAGAGCTCTATACGGTGGGTAAGAATGACTACTTTTTTATTTGCACGTTTTATATAGGTGCGCACTATCTCAGAAAAAATAACGGTTTTACCTCCACCAGTGGGCAATTGATATAGTAAATTATAATCTGGTGAAGTTCTATCCATCACAGCAAAGACCGCGTCAAGATCTTTTAATTGATAGTCGTATAGCTTTTTTTCTGGAGTGTTTTTTTCTTCTATGAGTTCGCTCAAAAGTGTAGGTTTCTTCGGTTAAAAGTCAATCTTGCAAAACTAAGGGATTTTTCTGCTTTCGCGAAAGCGTACCGCAAAAAAAATAGTATTAATCTTACAAAATCTTACTCTGGATCTGCTGCTTCGTCAAAAAGTGTTGCATTGGGCCAGTGCTCAACTTCGGTAAGGTTTACTATGCGCTCTATGCGCTCTCCTACCTCTTCTAGTAAATGATGATAGGTTGCATACTGCACTAGCTCTTTAAAAGAATTGAGCATACTTTTATAAAAAGCGTCTGGTTGTGGCGTGGTACCCTGTGCGTAGGTTTGTGCTATCTCAATATTGAACAGCATTACATCTACAAGTAGCAAAGGGTTCATTCCTAGTGTTTTAAAGTGTTTGATGTATTTTTGAGCAACAGACCTTCTTTTTCTTGCTCGTTTACGACGGGTAGGAAAATATTCATTACTTATCTTGACCTTTGCCTCATCAACCAGCTTGTCTTCTTTGGGGTTAAAAACAAAATCGTAATACGTCTTAACCGCTGGTATACGGTCATATAACTCCATAATTTGCTCTTGAAGGGCTGCATTATCTAAGTCTTGAAGATGTTTTTTAAGTGCTCGTTTACTCATTAAGAAGTGATTACTTGTAGCGAATTTAAAATAAAAAATAGTGGCAAGAAGCAATTCAAAAACCTATTTTTGTAGCAATACCAATACAGTTACTAAACCACCACCTGCAATGAATACATTACAAGATAGTAAAGCCGTAAACTTGATCAAAAAACTGATCGCTGATGTTGCTCAAAATGGTATCATCACAAATACCATTGTTGAAGACCTTAAAGCTTTACGTCCATATACGATTACAGAACAACTCCCATTACTTGCAAAGGCTACACGCCTCTCTGCAGAGCATATAGAAGAGTATGGAACTTTTGCCATCCCTATCCCACAAGATGAGGATATCGCAGATGAGAATGATGAAATCATCTCAGAAGTAGAAGTTGCCGAGAGTACTCCAGAAGAGAGTTTTCACTACTTTATGTCTCTTATAAAAAATATAGACAAAAAGACCAATGAAGATGAGCTACGCGTGTATGTACAGGCTCTTAGAGATTACTAAGCCTGTAAGTCACTTATAAAAAAAAAGCCTCAAATATCAATTTGAGGCTTTTTTTATGCGTTTATTTTGTGGGTGGTTTTGCTGGTCTCACCTCTACTTTGCTAGGTAGCGTTCTAGGGTGCATCTTAAGCAAGTCAACTGTGAGTTGCCCTAGATCTTCAGGCTGTATGCGCCAGTCTGTGCCCTCGTCTGGTGTTCTCCCGCCAAAATGGCTACTCACAGACCCAGGCATAATAGTCGTTACCTTAACATCATCCTGTCGTACATCCATCATTAAGGCTTGTGAAAACCCTGTAAGGCCAAATTTACTCGCATTATATGCCGTACCCTTCTCAAAGAAGTTGGTACCTGCAAGGCTGGAGATGGTAATCATATATCCTTTTGACGCTTTTATAGCTTCTAGCGATGCTTTTACAGAGTAAAATACACCCGTGAGGTTTGTATCTATGGTCTCGTTCCATTGCTGGGGTGTCATATCTGTGATGTTTTCAAAGTGACCTAAGCCCGCGTTTGCGATAAGTACATCTATCTTCCCAAACTTGTCAAGCGTTGCCTTTACGGCTGCCTGCTGGCTATCGTAATCTCTCACATCTGCTGCGACGCCCAGTATGTAATTATCGTTTTCGGTGAGCTCTGTAGCAGCTTCTTTAGTGCTTTTTTCATCTCTTCCGGTGATGGCAACTTTCATTCCTTGGTGTAACAATGCTTCGGCTATGCCTCTCCCTATTCCTTTGGTGCCGCCCGTGATAAGAGCAACTTTATCTTTTAAATCTTCCATTGTAATTGTGTTTTGTATAAAGGTAATCACGCTTTCGCGAAAGCGGAAACATACTATTTTAAAGTATTGTGAAAATTTGCCACGCCCTCGATGTATAATGATAATATTATATTATTATAAAATGACAGACCTTTGCAGCTTTAAATATGATGCATTTATGAAACTATGTAGACTACTCCCTATTATAACGCTCTTACTCATTACCGCGTGCAGCTCTTTACCAAAGGCTGCAAAAGACACCGCTAAGGTCGAAATTACAGCACTCACTTTCATAGACGAGGCTATTATACCTGCCACGACTACCTATGAGGGGACTAAGGTAGGCGGCCTCTCATCTATAGACTATGCAAACGGCCAGTGGTTTATGATTTGTGATGACAGAGCACAACCTAGATTTTATACAGCACGCATAACAACGAGTGCAGCCGGTATATCACAACCTGTGTTTACAGCGGTCACCTACTTAAAAGATAACAATAGTAGCCTATTTACACCTGGTGTTGCAGACCCTGAGGCGCTACGCGTTACAAATGACAATCACATTATATGGAGCAGCGAGGGTAATGTGGCAAAAGGAATACAACCCTTTGTACGTATGGCATCACGAGACGGAGCTTATGTAAAAGATATGGCGGTTGCGCCTAAGTTTTTGATCTCTCAAAAAGATAAAGGACCTCGTAACAATGGCGTTTTTGAGGCACTCACAAGAGATTATAGTGATAATAGCTACTGGATTGCTACAGAGTTACCGCTTAAACAAGACGGTAATGAACCTACTTATAAAGTTGCACAATCGCCCGTACGTATAGCACATATAAAGCCAGATGGCACCTTTGCAGCAGAGTATGTCTATATGCTGGATAAGGTGGCTAGGTCTGGCAAGCTTGAGGTAAATGGGGTGACAGAGATCCTCTCTTATGATAAAGATTCTTTTCTGGTGCTAGAGCGCTCTTATGCCTCTGGGCATAGCGATGGCGGTAATGATGTAAAGATTTATAAAGTAAATACCGCAGGTGCTACAGATGTGCGTGATATAGCAAGCTTGCAAGAGACATCATACACACCGGTTACAAAAACGCTCTTACTAGATATGGAAACCCTGCGACCACAGCTCACAGATGGCATTATAGATAATGTAGAAGGAATGACCTTTGGACCCGTACTAGAGGGTGGAAAGCGCTCGCTCGTGGTAATATCTGACAATAACTTTAACTCTTTTGGGAAACAGCTCAACCAGCTTATCTTATTTGCAGTAGAATAAGTGCAGTCTACTGTTGGCTCATCTTGCCTTGCGTAGTATTTTTGTAAAAAAATAGATACGATGCTCAAAAGCTTTAGAATACTTAGTTTACTCGAGGGAGTTTCATTTCTTGTGATTCTCTTTATCACGATGCCGTTAAAATATGCTTTTGATAACGGGATGCCCAATAAAGTAATCGGGATGGCACACGGTTTTTTATTTCTTGGCTATGTTGTGATGGCTATTATGATGAAGCCCGTATTAAAATGGAACAATAAAACACTTGCTATTGTATTGCTGTGTTCTATCATTCCATTTGGGACCTTCTGGATGGATAAAAAATATCTCCGTCCGCTAGCTTAAAAACTTGATACTTATATAATAATTAGGCTTCTCTCCCCTATTTACTCTTACGGCATTTACAATAGGTAGTACAAAACCTACCACTACGATACCTAGCAATGAAATGAGCCCTAGCCCTAATAGTAGAATAGCTGGTATGCTCAATAGTGCATATACAATAAGGCTTATCTGGAAGTTAAGTATAGCCTTACCATTTTCATCTAGGCCGTGTACGCGCTCCTTGTTTGCCGCCCAGATAATGAGCGGTACGATAAGACCGCCAAAACCTACTACATAATGCAATAGCTGTGATAAATGTGTGAGTACTAGAAGCGTTTTATCTTCTCTTACGTGTGGTGTGTGTTGTATAATCTCCATAATAACAAAAAATTGATTGATTAACATATACGTCTACGCTTAGGCAAAAATGTTACACGTTTGTTTAATTTTGCAGTGATGAATATACAAGACACCATAGTTGCCCTCGCCAGTCCTGCAGGAGCTGGAGCCATTGCCGTGATACGTGTTTCTGGTCCAGATGCACTTACCATATGCTCACCTATTTTTAAATCTGTGAGTGGCAAAGTACTTGCAAATCAAAAAACCCATACCATACACCTAGGGCATATTATGGACGGGCAACGCACCATAGACCAGGTACTTGTATCCCTTTTTAAAGGCACAAACTCTTATACTGGAGAACCCACAGTAGAGATCTCTTGTCACGGCTCAAGTTATATACAGCAAGAGATTATACAGCTCTTACTGCGTTCTGGTTGTAGAGCAGCAAAGGCTGGAGAGTTTACCCTGCGCTCCTTTATAAACGGTAAGATGGATTTAAGCCAGGCAGAAGCCGTGGCAGATCTTATTGCTAGTGATAATGAGGCAGCACACCAGATTGCAATGCAGCAAATGCGTGGTGGCTTTTCTAACGAGATTGCACAACTGCGACAAGAGCTGCTCAACTTTGCCTCGCTTATAGAACTAGAACTAGACTTCTCTGAAGAAGATGTAGAGTTTGCAGATCGTACCCAGTTTAAAGACCTTATAGCCCGTATTACAAAAGTACTCAAACGTCTTATAGACTCCTTTGCAACTGGTAATGTGATAAAAAACGGTATACCCGTAGCCATTGTAGGCGAGCCTAATGTGGGGAAGTCTACCCTACTCAATGCCCTGCTTAATGAGGAGCGCGCCATCGTGTCTGACATAGCAGGTACCACCAGAGATACCATAGAAGATGAGCTATCTATAGGCGGTATAGGCTTTAGATTTATAGACACGGCCGGAATACGCGAGACCCAAGATGTGGTAGAAGGACTCGGGATTAAAAAGACTTTTGAAAAGATAAAACAAGCACAAGTAGTTGTATTACTACACACCGCTAGCGAAGTCATACACCAGACAGATAGCGTAAAACTTGAGATAGAAAAAATTAAAAATCAATTTCCGCTCAAGCCATTGCTTGTTGTGGCCAATAAAATAGATGCTCTATCTCCTAAAGAACTCAATGAGATAGCGACAAAAATAGATAACCTACACCTACTCTCTGCCAAGGAGAATAAGGGTGTAGATGCTCTTAAAGAAAAACTCTTAGACTTTGTAAACACTGGCGCCCTGCGCAATGATGAGACCATCGTTACAAACTCCCGTCACTATGACGCGCTACTCAAAGCCCTAGAAGAAATAGAAAAAGTACAGTACGGTCTTGACACCGGCCTCTCTGGCGACCTTATGGCGATAGATATACGTGAGGCGCTCTACCACTTTGG
>JAHDEV010000246.1 GCA_020628615.1 Dokdonia sp. | reverse complement strand
TTGAAGATGAACCTTCAGCGCTGGGTGATGTGACAGAATTTCTTGCCGAACATAAGTGGGATGGTATACGCTCACAAACCATCTTTCGTAATGGGGAGATTTTTATCTGGAGTCGCGGTGAAGAGCTAGTTACAGATAAGTACCCAGAACTGGAGATTCTCAAAGAACACATACCAGACGGAACGGTCATAGATGGTGAGTTACTACCTTTTTATGATGGGCAGATCGGCACATTTAACGACTTACAAGCGCGTATAGGACGTAAGACGGTGAGCAAGAAAATGCTCAAAGAAGTGCCTGTGATTATCAAGGCTTATGACATTTTAGAATGGGAAGGAAAAGACTTGCGTGAGACCGCTTTCGCGAAAAGGAGAACAATACTCGAATCGTTATATCGCAATATCACAGATAAAGTTCTGCCTATAGGGATTTCTGAAACAATGGAGTTTGATAGTTGGGAAGCAATGGCACAAGAAAGAGACCGCAGTAGAGAGATGCGCTCTGAAGGATTAATGATTAAGCGCAAAGACAGCCCCTATCGCGTAGGTAGAAAAAAAGGCGACTGGTGGAAATGGAAAGTAGATCCGCTCACTATTGACGCAGTACTCACCTATGCAATGCGTGGTCACGGTAGACGAAGTAATTTATTTACAGATTACACCTTTGGTTTATGGAATGAAGATAAAACCGAGCTCGTTACTTTTGCAAAAGCCTACTCAGGCCTCACAGATGCCGAGTTTAGAAAAGTAGATAACTGGATTAAAAAAAACACGTTAGAACGTTTTGGACCTGTACGATCTGTAACGCCTCATCACGTGTTTGAAATTGCCTTTGAAGGTATAGCGTTATCAAAAAGGCATAAAAGTGGTATAGCCACACGTTTTCCAAGGATGCTACGCTGGCGACACGATAAGAAGATAGAAGATGCAAATACACTAGAGGATTTGAAAGGGATGATTCCTAAATAATATATTTATTGAATAATAAAGAACTACTCGATATCGCAAATAACTGGTTCCAGTCGCAAGACTGGAAACCTTTTCCGTTTCAAAAACAAACGTGGAAGGCGTTTCTTGCGGGTAAAAATGGATTGCTTAATGCGCCTACGGGGAGTGGTAAGACATATGCACTTTGGTTTCCGGTAGTTCTTAATTACATCAAACGAAACCCTGATTACAAAACCAAACATAAAAAAGGACTAAAGGCCATTTGGATCACTCCGCTGCGCTCGCTTTCTAATGAGATTGAGCTTTCGGCTTCTCGTATCACACAAGATCTCGGCACACAGATGACGGTAGGAATACGCAATGGAGATACTCCACAATCTGAGCGTGCCAAGCAAAAGCGTTCTATGCCAGACTTGCTCATCACCACGCCCGAGAGCTTGATGCTTTTGATTGCTTCCAAAGGGTATGAAAAGGTTTTTAAAAATTGTTCGGCTATAATTATTGACGAGTGGCACGAATTACTAGGCACAAAAAGAGGTGTACAGATGGAACTCGCCTTGAGCCGATTGAAAACTGTCGCTTCAGATATGCGTATATGGGGGATTTCGGCAACGATTGGGAATCTAGAGCAAGCTCGAGAAGTATTGCTGGGTTATG
>JAHDEV010000245.1 GCA_020628615.1 Dokdonia sp. | reverse complement strand
TTGCAGATGCTGGAAAGTTTATTGTAGACATCGTAGGGACAGATAACAACTTTACAAATTTTGAAATCAACGAGCACCTCAAAAGCCTCATTGCAACTAGGTTTACAGATACAGTAGGAGAAGCAAATCTGCCTATAGAGCTCTATGCGGCAAATACTACTGAGCTTTCTGAGACGTGCCAAGAGGTGATGAAGCCAGAGTTTCTGTCTGTGGGTATTTCTCTTGAGAAATTTTACATCGAGAATGTATCGATGCCAGAAGACCTCAAGAAAGAAATATTTGAATATAGCCGTATCGATAAGCTTGACCTAGATAAGCTTACTAAGTTCAAAACTGCCAAAGCTATAGAAGCTGCAGCAGCAAATGAAGGCGGTACAGCAGGTGCAGGAATGGGAATGGGAATGGGCTTTGTACTCGCCCAGCAAATGGGCGGAATGATGGCGGGAGCCCCGCAGGCGTCTATGCCTATGTCCAATCAAAACCAAGTAGCTAGTGGAATGATGCCGCCACCTATGCCAGCCGCTGTACAATATTTTTATGCAGTAAACGGTGCACAACAAGGACCCGTAGGTATAGATCAGCTCAAGGCTTTATTTGCAAACCGCACTATCAATAAAGAGAGCCTTGTATGGAAACAAGGTATGACTGGATGGACGGCATTGCAGGAGGTAGAGGAGCTTAAGTCGTTCTTAGGAGGTAATACACCGCCGCCCTTACCACAATAGAAATAAAGACAGCAGCGCATTAATCCACTATAGAATAATGCGCTGTTGTATTAATGTACCGTTGTAATATGAATAAAGCTATATTTTTAATACTATTAGCATTGTTTACATCTCGGGACTCTTCTCAAGAATCACAACCAGATGTGGCAATACTGTGTCCTCAAATTTCAAAAATCATAAAAGATGATAGGCTTTATCGAGATCAAAATATTTTTGATAAAAATGAAGCACATAAGTTTGAAAAGAATACCCTTGATTCATTAAAGAATTTGCAATGGTCTTTAGATAATAAAAATACAGAGGCCCTCATTGAGATTATAAAGACTTACGGCTGGCTAAACAAGAAACGCTTGCCGTGTGACTTTGACCCTATCATTTTTGTTCCATTTAGACACTCACAGCCAGCTTATCACACCGAGATTAAAATATTGATGGATAAAGCACTAGCAAAAGGGAGGTTGAGCAAATTTCACTATGACTTTTTGAACGATCATTTTAAGGGCAGACCTAAAGGTTAATTTTAAAGTATATACGCTTTCGCGAAAGCGCATTTATACCAATTTATGACAGAAAACCCCATACATAAAACCGAACTCAAAAAGGCCTGCATAAATTGCGGCGCAGAGCTCAAGTATAAGCCGGGTACCACAGCCATCACTTGTGAGTATTGCGGTCATAAAGAAGAGATATCACTAGCCACGAGCAAGTTTGAAGAGCTGGAGCTGTATCCATACCTAGAAAGTATGGGGGATCAAAAAAACAGCGAAGAGATCTCTATGTTGCATTGTAAAAACTGTGGGGCAAACCAGCATGTAGAAGAACATTATAAATCCCTGCATTGCGTGTATTGCAGTATGCCACTCATACTTGAAGATGCCCGCAAGGAAGACTGGA
>JAHDEV010000244.1 GCA_020628615.1 Dokdonia sp. | reverse complement strand
TATGGACATTATGAGCTTTTTAAGCGGTAACGGTTTGTTCCTCATCTTGGGACTTGTATTGATTATCGTAGTTTTGTACAACAAATTTAGAAACAGACGTTAAGTCGTATAGGTTTCAATTTTCGCGAAAGCGAAAACCAATAATACAGTATGTCAAAAATTAGAATTACAAAACAGTTTACCTTTGAGACAGGTCACGCGCTTTATGGCTATGACGGCAAGTGCAAGAATGTACACGGGCACAGTTACAAACTTAGCGTTACCGTAATAGGAGAACCTATTACAGATATGGGCAACGCAAAGCTGGGAATGGTTATCGACTTTGGTGACTTAAAGAAAATTGTAAATAGAGAGATTGTAAACGTTTTTGACCACGCTACCGTTTTTAATAAAAACACACCGCACGTAGAGCTTGCAAAAGAACTATCTGATCGTGGTCACGATGTACTACTTGTAGATTACCAGCCTACGAGTGAGATGATGGTGATAGACTTTGCTGCAAAGATTCAATCATTTTTACCAGATACAATAAAATTACACTCACTACGCCTTTCTGAAACAGCAACAAGCTATGCAGAGTGGCACGCGGCAGATCAACTCTAGATGACTATTAACCTCCCAAAAGGAAAGAAAATATACTTCTCAAGTGATAACCACTTGGGTGCTCCCACTATGGAGGAAAGTAGACCGCGAGAGCGCATATTCTTGCAGTGGCTAGAGATGGCTCGCAAGGATGCACAGGCTATTTTCTTAATGGGTGATCTTTTTGACTTTTGGTTTGAGTATAAAACTGTAGTGCCTAAAGGTTTTGTGCGCACACTAGGCAAACTTGCCGAGATGCGTGATGAGGGCATCGAGATTTATTTTTTTGTAGGGAATCACGACCTCTGGATGAACGGCTATTTTGAAGAAGAGCTGGGCATTCCCGTATATCACGACCCTAAGGTGTTTACCATAGATGATAAGAAGTTCTTTTTAGGTCACGGAGACGGCTTAGGCCCTGGAGATAATGGCTATAAGCGTATGAAGAAAGTCTTCCGTGGTAAGTTTTTTCAGTGGTTATTTCGCTGGGGACATCCAGATATTGGGATGAAAATTGCTCAGTATATGTCTGTAAAAAACAAGCTCATCTCTGGTGATGATGATCACGTGTTTCTTGGAGAAGAAAATGAGTGGCTTGCAGCTTATGCAAAGCGCAAACTTGAGACTGCTCACTATGATTATTTTGTTTTTGGGCACCGTCACTTACCTATGACCATACAGGTGGGAGAAAACAGCACCTATTACAACATAGGTGACTGGATTGCGCACTACACCTATGGAGTGTATGATGAGAATGGCTTTAAACTCGAGGAGTTTCTCAAGAAATAAGGCCTCAAAATCAATTTCATAGTAGACTTCGCTATCTTTAGAAAAACTTTTTGATGCGATTTCTAGTTCTTACTCTCTGTGCGATTGCACTTTTTTCTTGCAAACCATACCAATCTACTACTGCTCGTAAAGGGCAAATAACGTATGACGGCTTTCGCCAAAATCAGAAAACTTTCAACACTAGTGATGGCGCTATCGCTTATATAGATAAGGGTAAAAGCGATAAAGTGATTGTGCTCTTACACGGCGTACCTACATCTGG
>JAHDEV010000068.1 GCA_020628615.1 Dokdonia sp. | reverse complement strand
TAAACACGAGCTACTGCGGTCTTACGACGACCGATTTTGTGTAAAGTCTCCATTTACTTAATTTCGTTTAGGTTAATGGCACGAGGCTTCTGCGCTTCCTGATCGTGCTCTGCTCCTGCATACACTTTAAGGTTACGGAAGATAGCACTCCCCAATTTGTTTTTTGGTAACATCCCTTTCACGGCAGCTTCTACTACACGTGTAGGATCTTTCTCGTAAAGCTCTCTTGCTGTAAGACTACGTTGCCCACCTGGATAACCTGTGTGACGGATATATGATTTTTCCGTCCACTTGTTTCCTGATAATTGCACCTTTGCAGCGTTTATGATAACAACGTTATCTCCACAATCTACGTGAGGTGTAAAGCTTGGCTTGTACTTACCGCGTAAAAACTTAGCTACGATAGAAGACATACGACCTAGCGTTTGTCCGTCTGCATCTATCAAAACCCACTCCTTGTTTACGGTAGCTTTGTTTGCAGATACTGTTTTGTAACTTAATGCGTCCACACTAATTAATTTTAATTAAACATTCCATTTCCCGTCTAAAAACGGGTTTGCAAAAGTACATAAAATTATTTATCACACAAACCTCTGTATCACTATATTTTGTAAGCATTTTTTTTCAATAATATATTCTATCAGTTACAATACTTTTTCGGTCTATATAATAGGTGTTGTTTACGCTTTCGCGAAAGCGGTATTTCACCCAGAAAAAGTTAATAAAATCTTAAAAAACTGTTTAGGTTGTCACAACGCTTGTTTTTATAAGTCTCTCTAATATCATCAACCAAAAACAACCTAATGTACCTTACAGTCAATCGCCTACGAGCAGTAATCATTCTTTTCTTTCTAAGTTCCCTGTCTTTATTTGCTCAAGTAGACTCTACCAAAACAGCCATTGCGAGAAAAGTCTATACCACAAATACTTTTACCGGTGACGCGCCAAAAATAGATGGAAACCTATCTGATGGTGCCTGGGCTAGCGTGCCGTGGTCTACAGATTATTTACAGTTTGAGCCAGATGTAGGTACACCGCCTACACAGCAAACTAAGATGAAAATCACCTATGATGCAAAAAATCTGTATGTGGCCTTTCACTGTTTAGAGAGTGATAAGTCAAAACTAGAAAAAAGATTAGGCCGCCGTGATGACTTTCCGGGTGACTGGGTAGAGATTAATATAGATAGTTATAATGACGATCGTACAGGTTTCTCCTTTACAGCCTCTGCCTCTGGAGTAAAAGGCGATGAGTTTATATCAAATAACGGAAACTTTGATAGTAGCTGGAATCCTATCTGGTATCTCGCCACCTCAGAAGATGATGAAGGGTGGACGGCAGAGATGCGTATTCCTTTAAGTCAGTTGCGTTTTAGTGCAGATGATGAGCAGGTGTGGGGTATACAGTCTACAAGACGCTACTTTGCAAATGAAGAGCGCTCTACCTGGCAACCGCTGCCGGCAAATCCTCCTGGATGGGTGAGTGAGTTTGGAGAGCTACGAGGTATAAAAGGAATTAAACCTCAAAAACAATTAGAAATACAACCTTTTGTGCTGGGGCAGTACGATACTTTTGAGGAAGAGGTGGGTAACCCCTTTAGAGATGGGGATGACTTTAGTGGCAATGTAGGTCTTGATGCAAAAATTGGTATCACAAATGATCTCACGCTCGACCTCACTGTAAATCCAGATTTTGGACAAGTAGATGCAGACCCTGGAGCTATAGCGCTAGATGGATTTGAGATTTTCTTTCAAGAGCGTCGACCTTTCTTTGTCGAAAATAAAAGTGTCTTTGACTTTAGAGTAGGTGGTGGTGCAGATAATGTTTTTTTCCCGAGACGTATAGGGAGGACTCCGCAAGGATTTACAACTTCAGACCCAAGTAAAGGAGAGTATGAAGACTTCCCTATTAACACGACTATACTCGGTGCGGCAAAGTTTAGCGGAAAAACTAAAAACGGGTGGACTATAGGTGTGCTAGAGAGTGTTACTGCAAAAGAGTTTGCAGAGATAGAGCTAGACGATAGAGGGGAGATTACAACACAACTCGAGCTTAGCGATGAGCTAGGTACAAAAAGAGAAGAACTAGTAGAGCCACTTACAAACTACTTTGTGGGACGAGTTCAAAAAGATTTTAATGACCGTAACTCTTTTGTAGGAGCCATATTTACAAATACGACTCGTAATATGGAGCGTGGTATAGACTTTTTACACACACAGGCCTATTCTGGGGGTATAGATTTTAATCATAACTGGAAAGACCGTAAATATTACATAACTGGTAGAGGTATTATAAGTCGAGTAAATGGTAACCCACAAGCCATACTCAATACACAAACCTCACTTACCCACTTATATCAACGTGTAGACGCAGACCACGTTACGGTAGACCCAAATGCTACAAGTCTCTCTGGTACTGGAGGAAACCTTGCTATAGGTAGAGGTAGTGGTAAGTGGCGCTATGAGCTGGGTGGTAACTGGAGGTCTCCAGGACTCGAACTTAACGATATAGGTTTCTTGCGTCGTGCAGATCGTATTGTGCAATTTGCAAGTGTAAGACGCTTCTGGAACAACTCTACCTCTTGGTATAGACAGGCAAATGTAGGTGTAGAGCAAACTACACAGTATGATTTTCAAGGTAACTTTAATCGTATTCAGTATGAAGGTAGAGCAGAGATAAACTGGAAAAATAACTGGTTTACCGAAGTAGGTGGTGCACACAAACCACGTATTTTTATAAATTCCTTTTTGAGAGGAGGGCCACGCTGGAGGTTTAATGAAGAAAACTTTTACTTTGCAGCTGTGGGTACAGACCAGCGTAAAAAGCTAAGTGCTATTGCAGTTTATGTAAACTCACAAGCAAAACAAAATAACTTCTCGTTTAATCAGTATGAGCTTAGACTTAATTACCAGCCGCTAGATGCATTAAGTTTATCACTCTCTACAGTCTATGAAAAAAATCCTAATAAAACCCAGTACGTATCTCAACAAGCTTACGAGCCTGCTCAATATAATACGAGGTATATTACTGGAGCGATTAATCAAGAAACGTTGAGTGCTACATTGCGGGTAAATTATAATATCAACCCTAATTTTACTATTCAGTATTATGCGCAGCCATTTATAGCAAAAGGGACCTATACTAACTTTAACTATGTGGCAGATAGTGAAAACGAAGATCTTAACAAGCGAGTAACCTTGTTTAATCAAAACCAAATAAGTACTGTAGATGGTGGTTATGCTGTAGATGAAGATGAGGATGGAAGTGTAGATTATGCCTTTGGAGATCCAGATTTTAACTTCGTTCAATTTAGATCAAACCTCGTGGCGAGATGGGAGTATAAGCCAGGCTCTGAGCTATTTTTAGTCTGGTCACAAGGTATCGAAGGTGGGGCTGCTACAGAAGATAGTCTCTTTGATGCGGCAGATAGTCAGATACTTGGGCAGCAAATCAGGAATACTTTTTTAGTAAAATGGACGTATAGATTTGTGCTGTAATACACATTACGCCCCAAATGCACCCCAAAGCTTGTATGTTTGTTTTGGGGTTTTTTTACGCTTTCGCGAAAGCGTAACCTGTTTTATTTGAGATTGTTAAAATGAATTGAAAATAATTTAAGAACCTTCTATACTTAACTACAATTAATACGTTATATCTTTACCTAGTTAAATCTATCTAATGAAACATTGCCTATATCTCTCGTTATTGCTACTTGCTTTTTTAAGTTGTGGTGAAGATGAGTCTAAAGAAAAGTCTCCTATTGCAGAGGTGACTTACAGGCAAATCTCATATACCGTAGAGACAGCCATAGACTTAAATAATGATGGGATTGCCTCTAGTGATTTACTTGAAGAAAATGAGCAAGTGCTCAATCCTCAAGAAATAACATTTACATCAGAAAATACGGTAATACCTCCCTATGCAATCACTACTTGTGTAAGTGAAGATGATGACCATTTTATAGAATTTGTATGTCTTACAGTTGAAAACTATTTGCAACCGCCTAGTTATACCATTAATGGTAACACAGTTGTTATAGATACAGGTCTAGTAGGGGAGTTGTCACAAGATCTTGATACCTTGAGATTTCAAGAGTTTTTAAATAGAGATCATCTCAATCATTATCCTCACGGAGATTTTAATAATCTTGCAGCAGTCTCAACCTATGTGAGAGAGTAGTGTGGCAATTACCTTAATAAGACTATAAAAGCCAAATGAGAAGTTATTCTTATTTGGCTTTTTTGTAATGAGTTGGTTATATTTCTTAATGTGCTTCTAGCCAGTTTTGACCCACTCCTACCTCTACATCTAGAGGTACGGCCATTTTAAAAGCATTTTCCATTTCGGTTTTGATAAGTTTTTTGATGTCGTCAAGCTCAGTGTTTGGAACGTCAAAAACAAGTTCATCGTGCACTTGGAGTAACATTTTTGTTTTGTAATCACTATTTTCTAGCTTTTCAAAAATATTAATCATAGCGATTTTAATAATATCTGCTGCGCTTCCTTGTATAGGTGCGTTTACAGCATTACGCTCTGCAGCGCCACGCACAACGCCATTGCTTGAGTTTATACCATTAAGGTAGCGACGTCTGTCTAGTACTGTTTTTACATATCCATTTTCTCTAGCAAAGTCTACAAGCTCACTCATATAGTTGCGCAGCTTAGGGTATGATTTATAATAGTTATCTATAAGCTCTTTTGCCTCTCCTCGGGATAGGTCTGTCTGGTTAGAAAGTCCAAAGGCAGAAACCCCATATATAATACCAAAGTTTACTGTCTTTGCATTACTACGTTGCTCTCTCGTTACCTCTTCTAGTGGTACATTAAAAACTTTTGCAGCCGTACTAGCGTGAATGTCTTCACCATTTGTAAAGGCTTGTATCATATTTTCTTCCTCGCTTAGAGCCGCTATAATGCGTAGCTCTATTTGAGAATAATCTGCTGCGAGCAGTGTGTGGTTTTGATCTCTAGGGATAAATGCTTTACGTACCTGGCGGCCGCGCTCTGTACGTATAGGGATGTTTTGTAGGTTAGGATTGTTAGAACTTAATCTTCCGGTTGCTGCTACGGTTTGCATATAGTCTGTATGTACACGGCCATCTTGAGCGACTTGCTCTGGCAATGCATCTACATATGTAGACTTTAGCTTAGATAGCCCACGGTAGTCTAGTACTTTCTGGATGATATCGTGATCTTTTGCAAGGTATGATAGTACATCTTCGGCAGTAGAGTATTGTCCTGTTTTTGTCTTTTTAGGCTTTTCTACAAGCTTCATTTTATCAAAAAGGATTTCGCCTAGTTGCTTAGGTGAAGATATTTTAAATTCTTCTCCAGCTTCTTCATAAATCTCAGAAGTAAGACGTTCTATATCTGCATTAAGATCACCAGACAAGCTCTCTAAAAAGTGTACGTCTAGATTGATTCCTTCTACCTCCATTGCAGCAAGTACTCTAAGTAACGGAATCTCAATATCGTCAAATAGTTTGCGCGTGCCTGCCTCATCAAGCTCTTTTTCAAAATGCTGTTTAAGCTGAAGGGTAATGTCTGCATCTTCTACGGCATATTCTGTTTGCTGGTCTAGTGGCACGTCGCGCATAGACTTTTGGTTTTTTCCTTTTTTACCTATAAGTTCTGTGATAGATACAGGTGTGTAGTTAAGGTACGTCTCTGCCAGTACGTCCATATTATGACGCATATCTGGGTTAATGAGATAGTGGGCAAGCATTGTGTCAAAAAGTTTCCCTTTAACTTTTACGTTATATTTTGCAAGAACCTTAATGTCATATTTAAGGTTTTGGCCTATTTTTTCGATGGTTGTAGCTTCAAAAAATGGTCTTAATTCTTCTATTAGTGCTTGGGCCTCTTCTTTACTTTCTGGAAACGGTATGTAATACCCCTTACCAGCTTCCCAAGAAAAAGCGATACCTACAAGCTCTGCCACGAGTGGGTCTAGACCTGTGGTTTCTGTATCAAAACATACAGAAGATTGTTGAAGTAGATTTTGTATAAATAGTTTTCGCGCAAGCGGGCTATCTATTGTTTGGTAAAAATGCTGGGTGTCTTTTATGGTTTTACGTGTAGAAGCATCTGCCACGGTTGCTGCGGTAGCGCCACCATCTCCACCAAAAAGCGAAAACTGTCCTGCCCCCGCTGCGGTAGCTGCTTGCTTCTTTGCAGATGGGGTAGAAGATACCTGCGTGCCTTGCTCTGCCTCACCAGAAAAGATTTTTACAAACTGGTCTTTCATACGTCTAAACTCCAGCTCGTCAAACTTCTTTGTGACCGCCTCTGCATCTGGTTCTGAGAGTTCGTAATCTTTTGCGTCAAACTGTACATCACAATCTAGCATTATAGTTGCGAGTTGTTTAGAAAGAAGTCCTAGCTCTGCATTTGCGATCACTTTTTCCTTCATCTTGCCCTTGAGCTTATCTATATTTTCAAGAAGCCCTTCCATAGAACCGTATGCTGCGATAAATTTCTTTGCCGTTTTATCACCTACACCTGGAAGCCCCGGTATATTGTCTGACGCATCACCCATCATCCCTAGGTAATCTATCACTTGCTCTGGGCGCTCTACTTCAAAACGCTTTTGCACCTCTGGGATTCCCCAGATCTCAATACCATTACCCATACGAGCAGGCTTGTACATAAATATGTTTTCTGAGACTAGCTGTGCATAATCCTTATCTGGTGTAACCATAAAGACTTTAAAGTCTTCCTTTTCGGCTTGTTTTGCCAGGGTACCTATAAGGTCATCTGCCTCTACACCTTCGCGCTCAATAATAGGGATGTGCATAGCCTTAAGTATTTCTTGTATATGGGGTACCGCTATGCGTATCGCTTCTGGAGTTTCGTCACGATTTGCCTTATAATCTGCATAAGCTTCTACACGCGCAGAGCTTCCGCCCTTGTCAAAAGCAACAGCTAGGTGGTCTGGTCGCTCTCGTTTTATAACATCAAAAAGACTATTTGTAAAACCCATTATAGCACTCACATCCATACCAGTACTTGTGATACGCGGGTTCTTAATAAGAGCATAATATCCTCTAAAAATCAATGCGTAGGCATCGAGTAAAAAAAGGCGTTTCTGAGTATTTTCGGCAGTATTAGTCACTTGAGATGGGTTTTATTACGCTTTCGCGAAAGCGTAGTACGATAAACTCAAATGTAAGAAGATGCATCCGGAATAGCGGGCACTGTTAATAAATTATACGGGGCTTAGTAAAAAATCATTTTCAAATAAAATGAACTAGCGTCATTATAACGAAGTTGAAAAAGCTTAACATTTGGGAATAAAGAAAGCCAAGCAAAAATGCTTGGCTTTCACCCCAAATCATAATTGATTATTAAAAGTCAATTACAACAGTCTTAAATATTTTTCGCCATACGGCACATACAAATATATAACAATTCTTTGATTTGTTTATTGTTCCTTTTTAAAAGGATTAACAAGAATGTTAATTATATAGTTGAATTTCAGAGACTAAAGATAGTAGATTTTTTTAGGAACAATATTGTTAAAAATCTGCAAATGGCAAATTGAGTAGTTGGTCGTTAAAAATACACTTCACATCTATTTATTAGGATTATCTGGGCTCTGGATTCAGCTTTTTTCGTTGTTATAAAAGCTGGAGGTTATATTTCTATTATCGCCATTTTGGAATTTCATCATTGTAAATCCTTTGTGTATGCAGTGGCTTCCTACCTCGCCAGATTTATTTAAGGCGATGTATGCTATTTGAAAATCCTTATACCTAGGTCCCTTTTTTGTAATTCTTGTAATGGCTTCTTCACAGGCTTTTTGGGGGCTCATTCCGCCGCGCATTAACTCTACTATTAAGAAGCTTCCTACTGTTTTTAAAACTTCTTCACCCATACCTGTAGCCACTGCACCGCCTACTTTGTTATCTATAAATAATCCAGAGCCTATAATGGGAGAATCTCCCACGCGACCTTTCATCTTATATCCTAAGCCTGAGGTTGTACATACACCTGCTATGTCACCATCTTTATCTATAGCAAGCATTCCTATAGTATCGTGGTTTTCTATATTAATCTCTGGTTTGTAGTCGCTAGTTTTAAGCCATTCTTGCCAGGCATTTTTACGCTCTTCTGTGAGTAGATTTTCTTTTTTAAATCCCTGCTGGTATGCAAACTCCTCAGCACCTTTACCTGCAAGTATCACGTGTGGTGTGTCTTCCATTACCTTGCGAGCAAGGGCCGCTACGTTTACAATATTTTCTACGGCGAGCACTGCACCACAGTCACCCTCTGGATTCATAACACAGGCATCTAGAGTTACATTACCCTCTCTGTCTGGAGTTGCACCTATGCCTACCGTGGTGTTTTCTATATTTTCTTCTTCAACGGCAACACCGGCAACGACTGCATCTAGAGCAGAGGCACCTTTGGTGAGTAATTCCCCAGCTTTTTGTGTAGCGCCAGAAAACCCCCAAGTACAGATAGCGATGGGTGCTGGTTTTTGTTGCGCTTTCGCGAAAGCGGAATTATCATTCTTGCTATTTTTGACATTATCATCACAACCAAGTATACTTGCTCCAGTAGCAATACCCGCCCCAGCTACTGCCGAACGGTTTATAAATTTTCTTCTATTCATAATAGGTGCATCTTACATCTTAAAAAGTAGTGTTGTTATACTTGTGTATAGAGTTTATTGCGCTCTGCCCACTCTGTCCAAGAACCATCATAAACGTAAGACTCTTGATCTGAAACTAGGGTAAAGGCCAGCAGAATAATGCAAGCCGTTATCCCAGAACCACAGCTAAATATAATAGGACGTTTGTCTATATGTAGATCCTTAAATAGTTCTTCTAGTTCTTCTTTTGGCTTGTAATAACCATTAGATAACACTTGAGTATAGGGGAGGTTAAGCGCGTTTTTTATATGACCGCTTTGTAAGTGAGCTCGTGGCTCTGGAGCTGTACCATTAAAACGGCCTGGTGATCTTGCATCTATAAGCTGGCACTCTTGTGAATTACAATTATCTACTATTTGCTCATAATGGTATATGGCTGCTTCATTTTTATGTGCTTTAAATGAGGTGGGAAGTTCTTTTGGTTTATTAACTTCTAGGGATTTAAGTCCTGCTTCATTCCAGGCTGGTAGGCCGCCATCAAGTACGGCTACAGTCTTATGACCCATTACGGTAAACATCCACCATACTCTAGGGCTAGTGAAAATTCCTTTACTGTCAAAAACGACAATTTGTGAATCTCTGGTGATACCAAGTTTTCTACACTCTTCTTCAAACTGCTTTTCACTGGGGAATGTGTTAGGGTATGCACTTTTAGTATCGCTAAAGGTGTTTTTGATATCAAAATGAACTGCTCCTTTTATGGTGTTGCCCTCATCATACTCTTGACTTGCGTCTAGTACTATAAGGTTCTTATCCTCTTTGTTCTCTTTGAGCCAGTGTATGGTTACTAAGGGTGTTGTCATTGCTACTTAACTATAAGTTCATCTATAAATATCCAGCTTTTGCCATCATACGTATGACCTAAGTGCCAGCTAGGTAAGTCTCCTACCGTCTTTGCTATAACCTTTATGTATCTAGCTGCTTTCTCATCTTGAGATGCTGCTACTGTTTTAATTAAAGTCTCTTCACTTTCTATAGTTGCATCTATATCTTGATTATAGTAGGGTGTAAAAGTGGTGCCATCTACAGAGGTGAAAAAGCTAACCTCTTTAGGGTAAAAAATCCAGCTGCGTTGGTCTTGTAGAAATGAGGTAGCAATAGCGTTTATATTTTTTACTTCTCCTAGATCTAGTGTAGCAACTACATCTTGATTATTATATCCTTGCCAGGTGCCAGATCTGTATTCTTTTGTTCCTCTTATGCCATCTATTAAGGCATTCTCTCCGCCTGCGCTATATTCATTTGCATAGGTAGTCTCGAGAGTCACTTTGTAAGCATCGTTTATTTTATGAAAAGGGGTGGCGATTGTAGCACTTTTGCCGTGTCTTGAAATGGCATAAGTACGTAACTCTGTATCTGATGTTATGGTAATGGGTTTTCTATATCGTTTAAAGGTCTCGCCGTCTTCCTTAAGAGCAAAGTATATCTCTGCATCTTTATCTGTAGACTGTAATGCAACAGTAGTATTTCCTGTAAAAGTAATATCGCCACTTGCGATAAAAGGTGCAGCTACAATGAGATGTTCTGTTATGGCAGTTTTTGGGCTGTGCGCTGGATGCTTACCCCATCTACCAGGAGTGCTGGACATATCAAATTGCAAGAGGCCACCAGCCATAATATCTTTATGGTTTATGTAAGAGTAGGGGTGTGCCTTACCATTTATAGAAGCATTTTTTATATGGATGTTATTGTCAGATACATTGCTGGCTTCTATAGTAAAATTATTGCCATTTTCTAAGTAAATCGTGGCTTTGTCAAAAAGAGGTGTACCTATTGCATAGGTGTTGCTTCCCGGTGTCACGGGGTAAAACCCAAGCGAGCTAAGTACATACCAAGCACTCATCTGGCCACAATCTTCATTACCAGAGATGCCGTCTGGAGTGTCTTTATACATAGTAGTAAGAATCTCGTGCACACGCTTTTGAGTTTTCCACGGTTTATGAATATAGTTATAGAGATACGCCATATGATGACTAGGCTCATTACCGTGTGCATACTGACCTATCAAGCCTGTGATGTCTTGCTGGTGCCTTCCAGAAGTTTCTTGCTGTGCTGTAAAAAGGGCATCTAGCTTTTTATCCATCGCTTTTTTGCCTCCCACAAGATCTATAAAGCCACTTACGTCTTGAGGTACATAAAAGCTGTATTGCCAAGAGTTTGCCTCTGTATAATTAAAATTTACTTCGTAGGGATCAAATGGCGAGAACCAGCTATTGCGCATTCTACCTCGCATAAAACCTGATTTTGGGTCATATACATTCTTATAGTTTTGTGCTCTTTGGATATACGTTTTATAACTTTCTTCGTCACCTCTTTCTTGAGCCATTAGGGCTATAGTCCAGTCATCATAGGCATATTCTAATGTTTTTGAAACAGACTCTGCTTCCATTTCTGTGGGTATAAATCCGTATTTTTTATAGGAGTCTAGGCCTAGTTTATCTTGTGAGGCGCTATGTAGCATCGCCTCAAAGGCACGATCTGTATCGTAATCTCTTATGCCTTTCATATATGCATCTGCTATAACTGGCACGGCGTGATAGCCTATCATACAGCCTGTGTAATTACCAGAAAGATCCCATATGGGCATAATGCCACCCTCGTCATATTTTGCAATAAAGGTGTTTATAAAATCATTTGTGCGCTGCTCTTCTATAATGGTGTACAGCGGGTGTGCTGCCCTATATGTATCCCAAAGTGAAAAAACACTATAGTAATCAAAATCTGTAGTTTGATGAATCTCTAGATCCATACCTCGGTAGCGTCCATCTATATCTTGATAAATATTAGGCGCAAGCATTGTGTGATAGAGCGAGGTGTAAAAGTTAGTCTTATATGTTGTGTTGTCTGACTCAACGATAATTTTTTCTAGTTGTTTTTCCCAAGTACTTTGAGCAGTTGCTTTTACTTGCTCAAAGGTTTTGTTACCTATCTCTTTTTCTAAGTTTTGTTTTGCACCTTTCTCATCTACTGCAGAGATTCCTATTTTTATTATCACAGGCTCATTGCTAGGATTCTCAAACTTAAGAGCCACTTTGTTGCTTTTAGACTGTGGGTCTTTGATGTATTTAAAAGGGTGTGAGGTTTTGAGATAGTAATAAAGTAATTGTTTTGACGCCCACGCTTTACTGTGACGATGGCCTTGCATTTCGGTATATAGTTTCTGGTTGTCATTTTCTTTAATGACTTCCCAAGAGGCGCTTAGTACTTCGTCTCTATGATCAAGATCTACGATGAGGTAGTTGTTGAGGGAGTCCGCTTTCGCGAAAGCGTATTTATGAACACCACTACGTTGAGAAACCGTAAGCTCTACGTCTATATTTGTACTATCTAGGTGTACTTTATAATATCCCGGTTGTGCAATTTCATTATCGTGAGAGAAGTGATCACGGTATCCTTTTTTGCCATTTGCGCCGTTATTAAAAAGTATGGTATTAGACGGCATAAGTAAAATATCACCATAGTCTGAAACGCCGGTCCCACTTAAGTGTGTATGGCTAAAACCATAGATGTACTCATCGTCATAGTGATAACCAGAGCAGCCATCCCAGCCATCTAGTCTTGTGTCTGGGCTTAATTGCATCATCCCAAAGGGCATTGTCGCACCTGGGTAGGTATGGCCGTGACCGCCTGTACCTATAAATGGATTTACATAATTTATAAGCGCTTGGTCCTTTTGTGCAGGAGTGGTCTCAGTAACGCGTTTACAAGAGGTTATAAAGGTTACTGCAATTAATAAGGTAAGTAGGTGACGCATTTGCAAGAGTTGGTTTGTGTCTAAGATAATAAAAGCCCTAAAGCTATACGAGATAGCTCTCGCAAAATTTGACAGTGGTTTTAGGTTTAGTACCTTTAGTATATGAAAATTGAGGTCTGTGCAAATTCATTTGAGAGTGCCCTAGCGGCGCAAAATGGAGGTGCGCATCGTATTGAGTTATGCGAGCAGCTTGAAGTAGGAGGTGTAACACCTAGTCACACACTTATTAAGAAGGTGATGCAAGAACTATCTATAACATCTTTTGTGCTTATACGACCGCGCGCTGGTGATTTTATATACTCAAATAGCGAGTTTAAAACGATGTTGCGTGATATTGCTTTTGCAAAGTCTATAGGTGTGCAAGGTATAGTTTCTGGTGTGCTGCTCAGTGACCATACAATAGACATTAAAAGAACATCACAGCTTGTAAAGGCTAGTGAGGGAATGTCTTTTACTTTTCATCGTGCGTTTGATCAAGTGCTAGATCCTGTAAAAGGTCTAGAGCAGCTTATAGAGCTAGGCGTAAATCGCGTTCTTACTTCTGGTCAAAAACCAGATGTTATTGAGGGATTTGATGTTTTGAAATCATTAGGTGAGCAGGCTAAGGAGCGCATTGTTATTATGCCAGGTGGCGGAGTTTCAATTACAAATGTTGAAAAATTTTTAGAAGCTGGTTTTAAAGAAGTGCACGGCAGCTTTCGCGAAAGCGTAATAGAAAACTCTTCACGTCAAAAAAGCATAAAGAAAGAAACACATACAAATCAACAAACTATAAAACAACTCATCAAACTAATCAAAAAATGAAATCAAATCACATTAAAATAGCACTAGACTGGACGCCTAATATAAATCATATAGGTTTTTTTGTGGCTCAATCACAGGGCTTTTACAAAGAAGAAGGGCTAGAAGTTGCTATAGAAAATCCCGCCGCAGATAATTATGAACTCACCCCGGCAAAGAAGGTAGAACTCGGTCTGGTGGATATGGCATTGTGCCCTACGGAGAGCTTGCTTAGTTACCGCACAAAGGCTAGCCCTTTCCCACTTAAGGCGGTTGCTGCTATCTTGCAAGAAGATGTTAGTGCTATTGTGGTTAAACGTGATAGTGGTATTGCATCTCCTAGTTCTTTAGATCATAAAACGTATGCCTCTTACAAGGCACGATATGAAGATGAAATTGTAAAGCAAATGATACGTAATGATGGTGGCGAGGGAGTGCTAGAACTCGAGTATCCAGATAAGCTGGGTATTTGGGATGCCCTCATCGCAGGAACTTATGACGCTACCTGGGTATTTTTAAATTGGGAAGGCGTGCAGGTGCAAGAGATGGGTGATGATTTTACCTATTTTAAAATGGCAGATTATAAGGTGCCTTACTCATACTCACCAGTAATAGTTGCAGATGAAAATAAAATAGTAGCACGTAAGGAAGCTTACCAAGCTTTCCTTAAAGCAACTGCTCGAGGCTATCTATATTGTAAAGAGCAACCTGA
>JAHDEV010000067.1 GCA_020628615.1 Dokdonia sp. | reverse complement strand
ATAAAAAATAAAATGTATAACGCCCAGAGATAGAGGTAATACCTTACGAGATTTGTGGTCTTATTGATAAGCTAGTTTTTTAAAGTGCAGTGATTATATTGAGAGACTAAAGTTACTCAATACTTCGCACTTTTTGCTCCCATTTCCAGGCGCTTGCTAGCATCTCTTCTAGACTACTTTTTGCGGTCCAACCCAGTTCTTGATTTGCCAGTGTAGTATCTGCATAAGCGGCAACTACGTCACCAGGTCTTCTAGCTACAATTTTGTAATTTAATTTTTTGCTAGTAACACGCTCAAAAGAAGTGATAACATCCATCACAGAGCTACCGGTACCAGTACCTATATTAAAGACCTCGTAGTTAGATTTATTCTTGTTATTAAGTAAACGCTCCAGAGCTATTACGTGTGCTTTTGCTAGATCTACTACGTGTATATAATCACGTATGGCCGTACCGTCTGGAGTAGGGTAGTCATTACCATATACAGATAACTCTGCTCTAAGTCCTATAGCCGTCTGTGTGATATAGGGAACAAGATTTGCTGGTACGCCCAGCGGTAATTCACCTATATGTGCAGAAGGATGTGCTCCTATGGGATTAAAGTATCTTAATGCGATCGCCTTTAGTTCTGGCATTATGGAGCAGGTATCTCTTATAATTTCTTCACCTATCTGCTTTGTGTTTCCGTAGGGAGAAGCCGCTGGTTTAACGGGAGCATTTTCGGTTATAGGTAACTCGTCTGCCTGCCCATAAACGGTACACGAGGAGCTAAATATAAATGTAGGAAGCGCAAGTTTTTTAAGTTGTTGTAGTAGGTATGTAAGTGTCCCTATATTATTTTCATAATACAGAAGAGGGTTTTTTACACTCTCACCCACCGCCTTTGAAGCGGCAAAGTGAATCACTCCACCTATATCTGTGTGTTTATTAAAAAAATCTTCAACAAGCTTTTTATCACGCAGGTCAAAAATTTCTAAAGCTGGCTCAATACCTGTAATCGCAGTAATACCCGCAAGTACCTCTTGAGAAGCATTAGAACAGTTATCTATAATAATAACATCATAGCCTTTAGTTTGTAGCTCTACAACGGTGTGGGAGCCTATAAAACCTAATCCGCCGGTGACTAATATTTTCATAGTGGTGCGTGTCTTTTTTTTGCTTTCGCGAAAGCGTACTCAACCCTTTTTAAAAAATAAAATAGGTGCTCAATACGAGTAAAACGATACAAAGACCTACAATCCAAGCATATTTCCAAGGTGTAGTGTCTATGGCTTCTGTTTGTTTTGGGACGTAGATATCTTGTTTTGGCTTTATCATACCGACAACTACCATTATAAGAATATTTACTACAAATAGGATACCCATCACGTGTAAAAAGTGAGGAAAAGCCTCTGCTTCTATAATTGCCAGTTCTCCAGCATCTGTAATTCCATTTGCAGCAGCTTCGGCAAGAGCGTTTTCTTGAAAGATAGGGCGGAGGTACATACTTATTAAGTACATAATCACTCCAGCAATCATCACGATTTTTGCTCCTATTGCTGGCACTCGTTTACTCACAATACCTACTAATACTACCGAAAGTATAGGTACACTTAAACTACCTAGTGCTTGCTGTATATAATCAAATAATCCATCTGGCGCGTTTGCAATAAATGGAGCTATAATCATAGCTACAATCGCAAGGCCAAGTCCAAATATTTTACCTGCTTTTACCGCTTTATGCTCTGATGCGTCGCGGTTAAAAAACTTCTTGTATAAATCAAAACCAAACAGTGTAGCACTACTGTTTAATAAGCTATTAAAAGAGCTTAGTACTGCTCCAAAGAGTACGGCCGCAAAAAAGCCTACTAAGGCAGGAGGTAATACCTCTTTTACAAGAACAGGGTACGCCTTATCTGCAGATTCTAAATTTTCACCAAAAAGGTGCCACGCGATAATACCAGGCAGTACCACAATCACGGGTATTAAGAACTTTACAAATGCTGCGAGCATCATTCCTTTTTGTCCTTCTTTAAGACTCTTTGCCCCAAAAACACGTTGCAAAATCGCTTGGTTAGTACCCCAGTAGTAAATCTGAGCAATCATCATCCCAGTAAAAATAGTTCCAAAAGGAATAGAAGAGGTGACATCACCTGTTACATCAAATTTATCTTGATTTTCTGTCCATAGCTCATTAAGTCCATCACCCACATTACCATCACCTATAAGTTTAAGTCCAAAATAAGGGATTAATAACCCGCCTATTAAGAGGCCTATTGCATTTACAAGGTCAGATACGGCTACAGCTTTAAGCCCTCCAAATATGGCATAAACAATACCTATAAGCCCTATGGTCCATACACAAACCATTATGGTAGCAGCGTCAGAGAGGCCTAGTAGCTCTGGTAAGTCAAACATTGTACTAAATGCGATAGAGCCAGAGTAGAGTATAGTAGGAAGGAGAACTACCCCAAAGGCTAGTAAGAATAAAATGGAGAGTATGGCTTTTGTGTTTTCGTCAAAACGCTCTTCTATAAACTCTGGTATCGTCGTGATACCTTTGTGCATATATTTTGGTAAAAAATAAACAGCCGTCACAACCATCGCGATGGCTGCTAGCGTCTCCCACGCCATTACTAAGATACCTTCAGAAAATGCTTGACCATTGAGACCTACTATTTGCTCTGCAGAGAGGTTTGTGAGTAACAAAGACCCTGCTATGGTAAGTGCTCCTAAGCTTCTTCCTCCCAGGTAGTATCCGTCTGCACTTTTTTCGTCTGTGCCGCGGGTTTTCCACCAGGCGTATCCTGCTACTAGCAATGTAAATCCAAGAAATGAAATGAGTCCCATATGGTTAAATATTTATTAGTCTAGGGTCTAAAATATGACTTTTTAATAGAATATTAGCACTTCTATTGCGAACCTTGTTACTATAACGTTTGCGTGTTTTTATTACGCTTTCGCGAAAGCGGTCTTCTCCCCACCTGTATAATTCTCATTATGAATAGTTCGTAACGATGAGGTGCAGTTTTTTACTCAAACTCGGTTTCATAATAAGCACTTGCATCTTGAAGTAAGAGATCGAGGTACTCGTTTTCTCTAGCAACGCGCGCTTCATCCCATCCTAAATACTGTATCATATCTTCTTGCACAAGGTCACGGTAGAGATGCACAGAATGGATGTCAAAGTACAGTCTGCCCGTACGCCTCACAAAGAAGTCCGAAAGGCTGTTAGTCATCTCGTGGTGTACACTGTACCATACCTCTGCTCTTAAGAGTCGCTCTTCTGGGTTATCATTTAAGAAGTAACTCATCTTTGAGATTATGGTATCACTTTGCTTACCATAGGTGGTAGCCAGATACCAACTCTGGTAGGTGTCTACTACACCCGCTGTCTCAAGTTGTTTTGCAATAGTGACTTGGTAAGCATCTACCTCTCCGGTATTAGATAATGGAGTAGCAGTGAGGGGTATCTTATCTGTATATGAGGCTACGAGATGGCTTTTCTTTTTTTCTGGTATATCCTTAAGTACTCTATCTATAACTCGTTGAGCCATCTTGCGGTATCCAGTAAGCTTGCCACCAGCAATAGATATGAGACCCGTGTCTGAGACAAAAATCTCATCCTTTCTACTTAGCTCAGATGGATCTTTACCATCTTCGTGTATAAGAGGGCGCAAGCCAGCCCAGTTAGACTCAATGTCATTTATTGTGAGCTTTAAGCTTGGGAACATATTATTTGTAGCGTCCAGTAAATATGTAGCATCTGCCTGCGTAGCAACCACTCTGTTTAGATTGCCACTGTAATTTGTATCTGTAGTTCCTACATAGGTTGATCTCCCACGCGGAATGGCAAAAATCATACGGCCATCTGGCACGTCAAAATAGATAGATTGTGTAAGCGGAAAGCGCTCTCTGGAGAAAACGATATGCACGCCCTTTGTGAGGTGCAGGTGCTTACTGTTCATAGAGTGATCTTTCTTTCTTAATAGATCTACCCAGGGACCTGCCGCAGAGACATAGTTTTGTGCTTTAAGTTTAAACGACTTATCGTTGTTGTGGTCATAGCAGTGTAGGCTTTTGATTTTACCTTTTGCGTCATACTTAAAAGAGGTCATCTCACAATAATTAATTATTGTAGCGCCAAAGCTTGCAGCTTTCTTAAGAAGTTCTACCGTAAGGCGCGCATCATCTGTGCGATACTCTGCATAGTAACCACCACCTATGAGGTCTTTGGTGTTAAGTAAGGGTTCTCGTGATGCAGTCTCTTCTGCGCTTAACATTTTGCGTTTATCATCTCCCTCTACATTTGCAAGAAAATCATAAACCTTGAGGCCTATGGCGGTCATCATCTTACCGTATGTTCCTCCTTCTATGAGTGGTAATAACATCTTTTCTGGAACTACGAGATGAGGGGCAAGTGTGTGAACAATAGCGCGCTCACTACCTGATTCTTTTACAAGGCCTATTTCCATTTGTTTTAGGTAGCGCAAGCCGCCGTGTATGAGCTTTGTAGATTTATTACTTGTTCCTGAGGCAAAATCATTTTTTTCTATAAGGCAAACTTTCATACCGCGTGAGGATGCGTCTAGTGCAATACCAGCACCAGTAACGCCACCGCCTATGATGATGAGGTCAAATTTTTCTTGCTGCGCTCGTTGTAATTGTCTTTGCCTATCAAGTACAGAAAACCTAAGTGGTGTGTCTTCTTGCGTAGCTAGCATTTGGTTTGTTGTGCTCTTTGTTCTTGCGACAGCATTTTTCCAACCGGTATATTTTTTTGATCGCTCATATTGAGTGATTTTAGGTTCAAATATGGTGTCTACTTGTCGTATTTTGGCAATGTCTTTTTTGTTCCAAATACCTGCTTGTATACCTGCAAGAAATGCTGCCCCTAGGGCTGTAACTTCTAGCATCTTGGGTCTGTCTACTTGTACGTTAAGTAAATCAGACTGAAACTGCATTAGGTAATTATTTGCTGTAGCACCGCCATCTACTTTAAGAGTTTTCATCTGCTTGCCAGAGTCCTCTATCATAGCATCTAGTACATCTCTAGTCTGGTATGCAATGGCATCTACGGTAGCCTTTATGATGTCATTTTTTGTAGCGTCTAGTGTGAGACCGTATATGGCTCCCTTTGCGTCCATATCCCAGTGAGGGGCTCCTAGCCCTGCAAATGCGGGTACGACGTAGAGATCATCTGTAGCTGGGGTGTTTACACAGATGCTTTCTGTGTCTTGAGCGTGGTCTATAACATCTAGTTTATCACGTAACCATTGTACAGATGCACCGCCTACAAAAATGGAACCTTCTAGTGCATATTTTACTTTTCCATCTGGTAAGCTGGCGCATAGGGTAGTGAGCAAACCGTTTTTAGACTTAAACGGCTTCTTTCCCGTATTCATAAGGACAAAACAACCGGTACCGTAAGTATTTTTTGCCACACCAGATTTGTACCCTCCTTGACCAAAAAGAGAGGCCTGCTGGTCTCCAGCCACCCCGCTTATAGGTATACTCGTACCGTCTATTGTAATCTCACCAAAATGTGATGCAGAGTTCTGTACCTGTGGTAACATTGAAGTAGGTATGGTAAGCGCATCAAGTAGTTTTTTATCCCACTCTAGATTTATGATATTGTAGAGCATCGTGCGGCTCGCATTAGAGTGATCTGTAGCGTGTACCTTTCCGTTTGTAAACTTCCAAATAAGCCAGGTGTCTATGGTCCCAAAAAGGAGATCACCTTGCGCTGCTTTATCAGATGCGCCTGGTACGTTGTCTAAAATCCATTTTACCTTTGTGCCAGAAAAGTAAGAGTCTATGATGAGCCCAGTATTTTTACGCACATACTCGTCTAGGTTCTTTGATTTGAGTTGCTCACATATAGTTTTTGTACGCTTGTCTAGCCATACAATCGCATTATAAACAGGTTCTCCCGTATTTTTATCCCAGACTACGGTGGTCTCTCGCTGGTTTGTGATACCTATCGCAGCAATTTCTTCTATGCTAATATCAGAAGTTGATATAACTTCTTTAAACACGGCTTTCTGGGCTTCATAAATTTCAAGAGGGTCGTGTTCCACCCATCCGTGCTGTGGGTAATATTGCTTGAGTTCTCTTTGAGCAATATTTTTTATAGTACCCTTATTGTCAAAAATGATAGCGCGTGTGCTGGTGGTACCTTGGTCAAAGGCAACAATATATTTCTTATCCATACTTTTAAAACCTTACATATACGTGGCTTTTAAAGTTAAGGTATTAACGGCAGTTCTTAAAATATCACCGCCTTATGTATTAAGTAATAGTTAAGATGCAAGAATATCTAAGATACGTTCCATTTTCATACCTCGCGACCCTTTTATAAGTACTGTTGTGTCTGCTGGTATTTGTTTTGAGTACGCTTTCGCGAAAGCGTCATAACTCCCATAAACTTTTTGCTTAGGGTGAGGAGAAGAAGTACCAAAATCTGGACCTATCGCATACACTTGTGAGATGTTGAGATTATGTGCAAGGTCTAAAATGGCTTGATGTTCTGTTTTTGAGGTTTCACCCACTTCAAACATATCTCCTATAAAGGCAATAGTGTTTGTGCCCGTAGCTTGCAGGTTCTTTAGTGCAGCAGCCATACTTGTCGGGTTTGCATTGTAAGCGTCTAGTATAATCTTGTAAGTGTCTTTGTCAATAATTTGTGATCTATTATTTGACGGCACATATTTTTCTATTCCATTTTTAATGTGGGTAAGTGACACGTCAAAATGATTACCCATAGCCATAGCTACAGCAATATTTGAGAAGTTGTATGTGCCTATGAGGTTACTTGTAATCGTGGTTCCACCTACAGTAATTTTCAAGTTACCGCCGCCATCTTCTAGATACACTGGGTACTCGCTTTGTGATGAGCCAAAGGTCTTTGAAACAATATTTGTAGACTGTCGCACTTGAATCTCGTCTTGATCATTTATAAAGACGAGCTCATTGTTTTCTCGGAGGTAATTATAAAGTTCACTTTTACCTTTTATAACACCTTCAAAACCTCCAAAGCCTTCTAGATGTGCTTTGCCAAAGTTTGTTATATAACCAAAATTAGGTTGTGCAATCTCACACAGCATTTTTATCTCCCCTTGATGATTTGCGCCCATCTCGACAATGCCTATTTCTGTGCTGGCATCCATAGTGAGTAGGGTGAGTGGCACCCCTATGTGATTGTTGAGGTTACCTTTTGTGGCAATAACGTTATACTGCTCAGACAGCACGGCATAAATAAGTTCTTTTGTAGTTGTCTTTCCATTACTACCTGTGATTCCTATGATGGGTAAGTCTAGGTAGTTACGGTGATAATTTGCAAGTTGCTGCAAGGTGGTTAGTACATCATCTACGAGTACTGTTCTGTCTGTTACATATTCTTTTTGATCTATAATTGCAAGAGAAGCGCCAGCTGTAAGCGCCTGTTGTGCAAATTTATTTCCGTTAAAGTTTTCGCCTGTAAGGGCAAAATAAATTTGATTTTCTTTAAGGCTTCTCGTGTCTGTGCAAACACCATTACTATTTAAAAAGTGAAAATGTAACTCTGCTATAGTCATAACTAGTAAAATATTATATCAAAAAAGCCCTCACTAGAGAGGGCTTTTTTATGTATGTAATCAAGAGTATTATCTAGCTCTCTTTCCTGTTTTTGATTTTGAACCTACGCGAGACATTGCACAACGGAAACCAATATCATCTGTTGCCATACCTTGTGGTAAGAAGCGGCGCTGTGCTGGATCAAGCCAGTAAGCTCTGTCTCTCCAAGAACCTCCTTTGTAAACGCGCACTTCGTCATTTATTAGTGATGTTCTATTGTTAGACTCATCATAACGGCGTTCTACACTACCTGCGCTGTCTTGCTCAACTCTGTGTTGTGGAGAGTTGTACATCTTCTTATTTGAGTCTGGATTTTCGGCATCGTCATTAAATGATTCAAAATATCTTGTAGATCTTCTGTCACCATCTCTAAAGTTACGGTTGTCACTAGTTGAAAACTGAGTTCTTAAGTAAGTCTCATCTTCATCTACGGGTACCTGTAAAATTTCTCCAGGTAAATCTCTTGCAATAATACTTCCGTTTGCAAGCGTGTCATATACAATAGAGTCTGTAGTAACTACTTTTACCTTCCCATCTTCTCCTATTGCGTTTTTAGTATAAACGTTACCACGGTAGTAGTTAAAGTCGTTAAACTCATCATCTACTATAGGTCTATAAACATCTGCTACCCACTCAGACACGTTACCAGCCATATCGTAAAGGCCAAAGTCATTAGGCTCATAGCTTTTTACCTCTGCAGTGATATCTGCATTATCATCAGACCATCCAGAGATACCTCCGTAATCACCATCTGCTTGCTTAAAGTTTGCTAAGTGATCTCCACGAGTACGTCTACTTGATGATCTTGTATATGATCCATCCCAAGGATATTTCTTACGACCACGATATACATTGTAGCTTCTTAATTCTGTAAGACCAAGAGCTGCATATTCCCACTCTGCTTCTGTAGGTAATCTGTAGTTTGGTAATAATATACCATCAGTGCGTTGAACAAAGATGTTGGTACTGTCATTTTGCTTCATTCTACGCTCACTAGATCTACCTCCACGAGCAAGACTGTCGCTACCTCCATAGGTAAGTGTAGGTGCGTTTAAATATGTTTCTGTATCAAAAGTAGAACTAGCATCTACATCAAATCGAGCACCTCTAGCGGTAAAGCCTTGTTCTTCTAGTATTAACTCATTAACACGGTTAGATCTCCAATTTGCATATTCTACAGCCTGTATCCAGCTCACACCCACCACAGGGTAGTTTGCATATGCAGGGTGACGTAGGTAGTTTTCTGTCATAGTCTCGTTAAAACCAAGACGGTTTCTCCATACTAATGTGTCAGGAAGTGCTCCCTTGTAAATGTTTCTATAATTTTCTTCTTCTGGAGGAAAAACCTTCTTAAGATAGTCAAGGTACTCTAAGTACATCCCGTTAGTTACCTCAGTTTCATCTATATAAAAAGATTGTACGTGTTGCTGGTTTGGAGAGTTATTCCAGTCGTGCATTACATCATCTTGTACTTTACCCATAGTAAAAGTACCTCCTTCTACAAAGACAAGTCCAGGTCCCGTAGCTTGCTCTTCGTAGTCTGTTTTTAGTTTAAAACCTCCGTTTTTACCGTCTACTTTCCAACCAGTACCTCTAGAGGAATCTTTGTAGTCGTTTGATTTACTGCAACTTGCTACTGTGAAAGAGATCACGGCTAGCGCCAGCATTTTTAATGCAAAGTGTGGTTTCATAGGTTTTGCGTTCATTAGATTTGGGGTTGCAATATAGTAATAACTCGTTAAAGTGCAAGCATTTTACGACGTCGAACCCAAAAAAATATTCACTAGTTATAGGTAACTCATTAGTAACGGCGTGATTTATTCTTTATTATTGTTATGCATAAAAAAATCATCGCTATTACTCGCGGGTCAATACTAAGCCATACGCACTTGCGTTACCATACTAATGAAGTCTACCATTACCTTACTCTTTTTACTCCTTACGTTTGCGGTTTCTTCGCAAACGGAGCGACTACAAATTAAGTGGGGTGAGATAGTAAAAAGTAACGGGAGCTCTACTAGTATAGAGTCTATCAATCTCTCACAAGATGGTGATGGCAACTGGGAGTACCACACTCAGTACAAGACAGCGAGTGCCATTGCAGCCTCCACTTCGAAATTAGTTAATGTGCAGCTAGAGCCAGTGCCTCAAAGCTTGCTCTCTCTTATTAATAAAGATGAGCTGTCTAATAAGGTAGTTGCGACATTTACTGCAGCAAGAGCTAGAGAGGTAAATTATGCAGTTGTTACTTTTAACCCTTTTGTTAATCAAAATGGACAAGTAAAACGAGTTGTAAGTGCTGGGTTTAATTACGCTTTCGCGAAAGCGCAATCTCAACCACCCTCATCCTTACCTATTACAAACAGTGTACTTGCAACGGGCAATTTTTATAAATTTTATGTAGAAGAAACAGGAGTGCACCGCATAAGTAGAGGTTTTATGCAAAGCCTTGGGGTGAATGTAAATAACATTGATCCGTCAAAAATAAAAGTATATGGGTATGGAGGTTCGCCATTACCATTTCTCAATAGTGATAATACAGAGTTTGACCTAAAGGAGATTGCTGTACAAATAGAAGGAGGTCAAGATGGCTCTTTTGACTCAAATGATGGAGTCTTGTTTTATGGAGAAAGCACACGAACATATCACGAAGAGCTAGACACACACATTAATCCATATGCAGACAGGTCATACTATTATATTACTGTAGATGGAGATAATGGCCAGCGCATACAGCCGTATGTAGAGCCCGCAGGAGCACCCTCTGTAACTTATACCACCTATGACGACTATGAATTTTATGAAGAGGATGAGGTAAGTCTAGTTAAAATAGGAAGAAGGTGGTTTGGAGAATCTTTTAGCTTTGAGAATGAGCAGTCTTTTGATTTTGAATTTACAAATGTAGTTCCAGGTGAGACCGCAAGCTTGCGTGTCGTAGCTGCAGCAACATCAGAAAGTTCGACATCTTTTGATGTTTCTGTAAATGGTGCAGGTGTAGGTTCTATCCCTATTTTACCTATTAATAATATCGTGCTTGCAAGGGGAGATGAGCTTGAGGTACAAGTTCCCATTACAAGTGAAGAAGTAACGGTTACCCTTACCTATAATAATAGTGGTAATCCTTCTAGTACCGGTTATCTAGATTTTATAAGTCTAGAGGTGCCGTCACAGTTAAGTGGTACAGGAAGGCAATTTGATTTTAGTAATAGAGATGCAGTACTACAAACAGGAGTAGGGGCTTATACCTTTTCTAATGCTCAAGGGTATTCTCAGATATGGGAGGTGACAAACCAAGCAAGTGTGCGTGCTTTACAAATAGAAGACCAGAATGCTATTACTTTTAAAAGTAACCTTGGTACAGATAGGCGTTTTGTAGCGGTACACCCATCAGATTATTATGAGCCGCTTCGTGAGGGTGGTAGTGCCTTGATAAGTAATCAAAATTTAAAGGGTACTATATTTTTGAATAGTAGTGGCAGCTTTCAAGATGTGGATTACCTTATGATTACTGGTAATACACTCTTGTCACAAGCCGAAAGACTAGCACAACATAATAGGGATTTTAGAGGTCTTAATGTCAAGACGGTAACGCTAGAGCAGATATATCAAGAGTTTGGCGGAGGTAAACAAGATATTGGGGCAATACGCAATTTTGTGAGATATGTTTATGAAAACGCATCGTCTGATGCAAACAGACTTAAATACGTTTGTCTCTTTGGAGACACCTCTGTAGATTATAAAAATCGTATCACTGGGAATAATAATGTGATGCCCACATATCAAACTTTTGATAGTTTTAGTCTTGTGCGTTCCTTTATGAGTGATGATTTTTACGGCTCCTTAGATCCAAATGAGGGAAGGATGCTCGCATCAGATAAATTAGATCTTGCCGTAGGGCGTATCGTGGCAGACACACCACAACTTGCAAACACAGTAGTAGATAAGATTATTAATTATGACGCAAGAGCATCTTATGGTAGGTGGCGCAATAATTTTGTGCTCGTGTCTGATGATGTAGATGAAGCATTTGAGTTTACACAGCTGCAGGGTACACTTGACAATCTGGGAGATCAGATAAGTGTAGAGAAGCCTTTTGTAAATGTGATAAAAATACATAGCGATGCCTTTCAGCAGCAATCTTCTGCTGGTGGAGATAGGTATCCTCAGGTAAATGAAGCTATAGAAAATGCGATAGAAGTAGGTTCACTTGTGGTGACTTATCTCGGTCACGGTGGAGAAGAACTTCTAGCAGCAGAGGCTATCGTTACTCAAAATGAAATTGATAACCTCGATAATGGCGAGCGATTGCCACTTGTGGTGACAGTTACCTGTGAGTTTGGAAAATTTGATAACCCCGAGCGACCTACAGGTGGAGAAGAGCTTTTTTGGAATGCAGAAGGGGGAGCCGTAGGACTTGTTACTACAACTCGTGAGATAACAGTAACGCTTGGAGTACAATTTAATAATGCGCTTGTAGAGCAACTCTATTCTTTTGGGACTAATGAAGTGCAAAGCGTGGCAGAAAATATAAGAAATTCAAAAAACGGTATTTCTGACCCGCTTAGAAGAGTCATATTTTTTGTGGGAGATCCAGCAATGAAACTTGCGTTTCCAAAACCAGATATACAGCTTACCGCGGTAAATGATGTGCCAGTTACAGAAGAGTTACCTGTTCTTAAAGCATTGGATCTCGTAAAAATTAACGGTCGAGTGACGACAGAATTTGGGCAAACGCTTACAAATTATACAGGCACACTTGCTGTGACCTTGTATGACAAACGTATAGAGAGACAAACACTAGGTAATGACGGGGTGCAAATAGGGGGAGATCTTGCAATAATGGATTTTACGACACTAGGAGCAATACTTTATAGAGGTCAGGCCTCAGTGACTAACGGTAATTTTGAATTTACATTTAGAATGCCACGAGATACAGCAATACCTTTAGGTAATGGTAGACTTAATTTTTATGCTGAGCGACTAGGGGTTTTAGAAGACCAGGCGGGAGTAAATGAAACCATTATTATAGGAGGTCTTAATGAGGATGCGCCAGAAGATAACTTAGGGCCTACAATACGTCTCTTTATGAATGACGAAAACTTTGTAAATGGTGGTATTACAAATGACTCTCCTATTATTCTAGCAAAACTCGAAGATGAGAATGGTATAAACACTGCCAGCGGGATAGGTCACGATATAGTAGCGATTATAGATGGTGATGAAACTAATCCCATAATTATGAATGACTTTTACGAGACCGAGGTAGATAATTTTATGAAAGGTACAGCGGCAAGAAAAATTAGAAATCTAGAACCCGGTCCTCATACACTTTCCTTTAAAGCTTGGGATGTTTATAATAATTCATCTACTGCAGAGCTGCAATTTGTTGTTCTTGGAGATGATGAGATAGAGCTTGAGAATGTCCTTAACTACCCTAATCCATTTGTAAATTATACAGAGTTCTGGTTTAATCATAATCGCCCTTTTGAGCCTCTTGATGTTCAGGTTCAGGTATTTACAGTGAGTGGTAAGGTGGTAAAAACTATAAATCAATCTGTGATGACAGAAGGTTTCTTGTCTAGAGATATCACTTGGGATGGTCTTGATGATTTTGGGCAAGCAATAGGAAAAGGTGTCTACATCTATAAGATAACCGTAAAATCTACGTTAACAAACAAGCGAGTGGAGAAAATCGAGAAGCTTGTAATCTTATAATTATAAAAAAAATAAAAGTCTATATTTACCAAAATTACCCTTTAGTATGAATAAGTTTTTATCGCTGTTAATAGCAGCTTTTATTTTGTCTAGTGCATCTATCCAGGCACAAGATGAGCCTAATACAATTACCACGGCAGTTCCTTTTCTTGCTATTGCTGGAGACGCACGTGCTGCGGGTATGGGAGAGCAGGGAGTTGCAACGAGTCCAGATGCTTATGCTGTACAATGGAACCCAGCAAAGCTGGCTTTTCTACCAGATCAACATAATGTGGGTATAAACTACACGCCTTATTTAGGAAACCTAGTAAATGATATAGGGCTGCTCCAGGCAGTTTATGCAAACCGTATTGATGACCGTAGCGCTTTTGCGGCAAGTCTACGTTATTTTAGCCTTGGTACTATTAATACAAGAACCGGTGCAGAAGGTCCTGGGTTAGATATTAAGCCTAATGAGTTTTCTATAGACGCAACATATGCTCTTAAGCTAGATGATCAATTCTCAATGGCGGTTTCTGGGCGCTTTTTACAGAGTAACTTGCGTATACAGCAACTCGATGAGTTTGCAGATGCCAGTCCGGCGAGTTCTTTTGGGGTAGATATCTCAGGTTATTACCAGTCTGAAGAGCAGGTGT
>JAHDEV010000066.1 GCA_020628615.1 Dokdonia sp. | reverse complement strand
CTATCATAAAATGCTCGATAGAAGGAAAGCGCTCGCGCATTTTTCTAAACTGCTCAACACTTGTGATATCACCGTTGTAGTACAATGTATGTTTTGCTACATCTATACATTTCTGAAACCCTTCTAGATCAACACCGCCTTTATAGAGCTGTTTACCAAGCCTAGCATGAATAGCCACATTTTTAAGCGGATATTTATCGAGTACTTTAAAAGATTCTAAAATCTCATTTGGGCTCTCATAACCTAGGCGCATTTTCATAGAGATGGTCACATTAGACTCGCTATGTGCACGATCAAGAATATGGTCTATTTTTTCTGTGTTACAGATAAGCCCAGAACCCATTCCGCTTTTTGTAACCATCGGGTAGGGGCAACCTAAATTCCAGTTGAGCTCTGTGTAGCCCAGTGACTCAATATATTTAATCACAAACATAAACTCATCTGCACTTGCCGTCATCACCTGTGGGATTACCTCAAGTGACGTGTTTACTGCAGGATCAAGGTCGCGTTGATAAGATCCTTTTATCTTCATCTTCCCATTGAGACGTATGTATGGCGCGTAGTAAGTGTCTATACCACCAAAAAATTGCTGTTGCGCATTACGGAATCTAAAGTCTGTAAAGCCTTGTAAAGGCGAGGAGAGAAGAGTAAAGGACATTGAATCTATTTGGCAGCAAAGATAAATTTAAAAAGCATGGTATGTCTTATGTTTTTTACGGTTCCCGAAGTTCGTGTGGGACGACTTTGTCAAGAGCGCACTTTTCTAAAACAAACCTTTTGTCATCTTCACATATTATGACTAGCTTCGGATGGTGATTCTAGCACCTTCCATCCCAGAAATTCAAAAGCATATTGATCATTATTGGATACTCAATGATGCAGGGATTTTATCTCTTGGAAGTCCGTTTATGTATGCCTATCCTGGCATTACTCCAGATATGATCATTGTATTAGAAGGGCATTACACGATGACTTACATGGGAAAAACGTATCATTCTGATGCGAGTAGGCTTTTTAGCTTCATTCACGATCAGGTTTATCTTGATTTATCTGCTCTTAAGCGATGTATAATTGTGAAGTTTAAGTCACGTGGTCTCTCATCCTTACGTCCATTTTTACGGGCAGATGCGCAAACAATTATGCGTGACTCTGTGGCGTGTCTAGATGATGTTTTTGGCGTTGCGATTAATAACTTCATTAGCTACTTAGATACACTTCAAGCTCCCCAAGTCGTTACTGCGCTAGATGAGTGGTTCCTCGAGCAGTATAATAAACAAGCAGAAGGTTTTGTGGTAGAAATGGCACAAGAAATAAGCAGCACTTTTGATATGAAAACCATCATGGATGCTACGGGATATTCATATAGCACTATGGAGCGTCATTTTAAAAAAGACACAGGGCTTACTCCTAAGCGGTTCCAGTCGTTGCAACGTTATAAACTTGCTTTACGAGAGTTATACATCACTCGTAATAGCGACTGGCAGCATTATGTAGTCAAATATGGGTATTATGATCAGTCGCATTTTATTAAAGATATTAAGCGATATACCTACCTCACGCCAGGGCAATTATTAAAAACCGCTGCCTTTATAAAAGTGCGACCTATGTAATTGTGACGAATTTTTACAATGGACGTTTTCGCGAAAGCGTCATCTTTACCAAAAATAAAAACCAATGAAATTCAGATACTTTTATATTGCTCTTTGTGCTTTGCTTACAAGCTGCGGAACTTCTCAAAAAGCTGTTGATTATGATGCAAATCCAGCTATTAATCTTCAGCGTATTTTAGATGAAGAGACAGGGGAGAAGTTGGCTCATTCTACGGGCTTATCACTCACCGTAATTTCGCCTAAGCTTGATATTGACTTTACAGGTGCAGCGGGCTTTGATAGTTTAGAAAAGGATAGAAAACTTGATGCGGCACAACCTTTTAGGATTGCAAGTCTTACAAAAGTATTTGTAGCGGTTGCTATTATGCGCTTGCGCGAAAATGGCCAACTAGCATTAGACGATGCTATCACACAATACATTAGTCAAGAGCATATTGAGATACTAAGAAAAGGCGGTTATCAGCCAGATGCAATTACGATACGTCAATGTTTAAATCACTCTAGTGGCCTTTATGATTATGCCGAAGGTGGTCCAGAATATATTGAGGTAGCTTCAAAAACGCCCTCAAGACGATGGACGAGAACAGAACAAATCCAGTTTGCGATGGATTATGGCAAGCCACATGCAGCAGCAGGAATAGAGCAGCATTATAGCGATACAGGATATATATTACTAGGAGAGATTATTGAAAAATCTACTAATACAGGACTAGCCGAAGGTTTACGAAGTCTTTTAAAGTTTGATAAAATTGGGATGAACGCCACCTGGCTTGAAACCTTAGAACCTAGCCCAGAAGGATTACTACCGTCTGTAAAAAGGTACGTGGGACCGCTTGATGCGTCAGAGTGGGATGCCTCTGTAGATCTATATGGTGGTGGCGGTCTGGTTTCTACCACAAGAGATTTAGCCATGTTTCTACAAGCGCTTTTTGACGGACAAATTTTTGAGCATGAAGATAGTCTTGCCGTAATGCTTCTACAAAAGGATTATGATGCTGCGGGAAAGCAACTACCTATACAGCGACTAGGTTTTAGGAGTATACAAGGAAAGAAAAACGATATCGTAGCCTATACTCATTCGGGTTTTTGGGGTACACTTTTTATTCATTTCCCGGAGTATCAGTGTAGCATCGCAATTAACGATACTAACGATGCAGATAGTGAGGCTTTGCAACGTGTAATTAATTATGTGCTTTGGTTAGGTAAGCAGTTATAAGTCCTAATGTGTAATAAAAGTTCCCTGCTTTTTTACGCTTCCCGAAGTGAATTCGCGACGAGTTTCGCGAAAGCTTATTTCCTTAAAGACTAGGCTTTATCATTACGTAGCGAAAATCGATAAAACAAAAACGAAGCACCTAAGCCAACTGCCGAAAACGCAGCGAGTAGCCAGAACACAGCCTCGTGACCCGCACGACCAGGCATCCCGTCTAAAAAGTAGCCAATCATAGGTCCTGCAAAAATATCTGGGGTGTAGCCTATAAATGAAATAACGCCCACAGCAGTACCCGTGAGATACAACGGGATATTTCCTTCCTTCATCACGGCAAAATACAGTACCCGCGCAGCATACACACCTACGGCTGTGATGATGATAGAGACAAAAAATAGTAGGGTAGTTCCTTCATGAAGTACTCCCGAAGCGAATAATATGGCACCAACAACAGACAGTACAAAACCTATCATCAAGTATACAGACGCTCTAGATCTATCTGCTAGAAAACCAATTACCACGCCTACTACGGGACGTATAAAGAGTAAGAAAGTTCCCGTTTTGGCAGCGTCCACCTCATTGTATCCCATCACTACATTTGCATATAGCGAGAAGATATCTGTGATTTTGTAGCCCACATAGGCACATAAAATAATAATCATCAATAAGGGCACAGAGGGAAGTTTGAGTACCGTTTTTATGGTATTCAAAGTAATGCTCTCTTTATTTATTTCTTCTGCTTTTACATCACTTTTAAGAAAGAAGAACACAAGAACCCCAATAATTGCTACAATGGCAGAAGAATAATAGATGACAGAAGTAAACGCCTCCGCTTGCTGTTCTGGTGATAGTTCGCTTCCATTATCAGGAGCAAACAGCGAAAAAATAAGCACACCCAACGCTCCAAAAAGCGCACCTACAAGGCCGCGACCGCCATCTAGAAAGCCGAAGGCTTTCCCTTGGCTTTTCTCACCACCCCAAACACGCGTTGCTTTAATCATTGCTGCCCAAAACAAGAAAATCGTCGTAAACCCCCAAAAGCCATACAGCACTTGCAAAGTAACAAGCGACGGATTATTGGCATATACAAGTCCGCCCAGGGCGGTGAGCACAAGCGCCACACCCATTAACTTACGAGGAGGAAACCTATCTGCCAGCGGACCGCCAAAAAGATAAGACACTAGCGCTACCAGACCATAAATAGAAAAGCAAAAACCAAGCTCTGTGTTGTTTATCTCAAATACATCAAGCACCGACGCCCTAAAAACCCTAGCCAGCACAAACGGCAATATAAAAACCGCCTCACCCGCTAGTATAAGCAATAGGATGTAAGTGATGGAATATTTTTGAGTTTTAGCGTCCATAGGTTGAGTGGTGGAGGTGTTTTACTCAAAGATATGGTTTTGGTGGGGGATGTATAGATTCCTGTAAATATCTCAAATACGTTTACTCGAAATGTAGATAGATATCCTAAACAATTAATTTGGCTGACTCGTTCCAAATATATTTTGGTAAAGGTTCTTCTAATTCCCAATTTATATTCATAGGTTTTGAACCTGAGTAGTCTTTTAGTAATATCTGTTCGAGCTGGACTTCTCAATTGCCAATGAAATAATTACTCTCTTGCAGCATAATAATCCTTCAACTTTATTCTACGCAACGAAGGAAATTAAGTAAATCACCAAATTCTTTTTTAAGAAAATACTTTACATTTTAGCCCTTGCGATTTCTGATAAGGGTAAATCATAACGTTTAAGAAATTAAAAGAGCCAAACTTTACAAACACTGCAATTGATTATTTAAATAAATTATTTATTTTTGTCAAAAAATGACAAGTCTTATGAAAACCACATTTGGAGAATACATCCGACTTTTACGAAACGAAAACGAATTGACTTTAACTCAACTTGCAGCTAAACTAAATTTAGATTCTGCAAATTTGAGTAAAATCGAAAATGGAAAACGAGATTTTGACGAAAAACGTTTACCAAAACTTGCGAAAATCTTCAAACTGAATCTTAAAGAGTTGCGGAATGAATATGTGACTGACCAAATTGGAAAACATATTTACGAAACAAATTGTACAAAACAGCTTTTACAAGTTGCGGAGGAAAAAGCAGAATATCGCAGAACACTTAATAAATCACTTCAAACACAATAAAATATGAAAATAGTATCTTTCTTCGCAGGAGCTGGCGGACTTGATTTAGGCTTTCAGCAAGCTGGTTTTAATGTAATTTGGGCAAACGAATATGACAAAGAAATTTGGGAAACTTATGAAAAAAACCACCCAAACACGATACTTGACAAAAGAAGTATTGTAAATATTCCAGCTGATGAAGTTCCAGAATGCGATGGTATTATTGGAGGTCCACCTTGCCAAAGTTGGAGTGAAGCAGGAGCAGCAAGAGGAATTAAAGATAAGAGAGGTCAGTTATTTTATGACTTCATAAGAATATTAGAAGCTAAACAACCTAAATTCTTTTTAGCAGAGAATGTTAGTGGAATGTTGATTTCTAAACACACAGAAGCTTTAGAAGGAATTAAAGAACTTTTTAGAAACGCAGGAATAGGTTATGAACTTTCTTTTCAAATGCTTAACGCATCAGATTATAATGTTCCGCAAGACCGAAAAAGAGTTTTCTTTATTGGAATTAGAAAAGACTTGAATTTTAAATATCAATTCCCAACTGAAACTTTTCCAAAAATACCACTTGAAGATGTTATATCTGATTTGCAAGAAGGTGTTTTACCGGCTTTAGAATACAACAATACCAATGGAGACAATTGTGTAGTTCCAAATCACGAATATATGATTGGAAGTTTTTCTACAATTTTTATGTCAAGAAACAGAGTAAGAAGTTGGGATGAACAATCTTATACAATTCAAGCAGGCGGAAGACACGCACCTATTCATCCGCAAGCACCAAAAATGAAATTCATAGAAAAGAATAAGAGAATTTTTGTTCCAGGAAAAGAACATTTGTATAGAAGATTAAGTGTAAGAGAATGTGCAAGAATTCAAACTTTTCCGAATGACTTTATTTTCCATTATAAGAAAGTCGCAGCAGGTTACAAAATGATTGGAAATGCTGTTCCTGTTAATTTAGCAAAGTTTTTAGCAAATAGCATTATGGAACAAATTAGAGCTAACGAAAAAACGAATAAAGCAGTTAACAAGACTCAAAAAATAAAAGAAGCAATTGCAATATGACAAATATTTTAGAGGCAATTTACAATATTGTCAATCACAAGAATTTTGCTATTAGAGAATTTTATTCAGGTAGAAATAGAGCAAATAGTATGGGAGAAGCTCTTGAAAACTACATTAAAGATGCTTTTGCTGACACCTTTTATTCTGATGATGAACAAAGTCGATTAAGAACTTATAATGAAGAGTTTTCCTGGTTAGGCTCTCAAAACAATCCACCAGATATCATGATTAAAGGGGGAGATGCAATTGAGGTTAAGAAAACTCAAAGTGCAAACAGCAGTTTAGCTTTAAATAGTAGTTATCCTAAAACTGATTTAAGGCATGCAAATCCGATGATAACAAATGAATGTAAAGTTTGCGAAGAATGGACAGTAAAAGATTTAATTTATTGCGTCGGACACACTTCTGACACAAAAATTAAGTCTTTATGGATGGTTTATGGAAGTTCTTATGCAGCAAAACACGAAACTTATCAAAGAATAAAGACAACCATTTCAGATGGTATAAAAACTATTCCTGATGTTGTTTTTGCAGATACAAAAGAATTAGGCAGAGTTAATCAAGTTGACCCATTAGGAATAACTAATTTGAGAATTAGAGGAATGTGGCAAATTGAAAACCCAAGAAAAGTTTTCAAATATTTACACGAACCAACTGACAAAGACTTTGAATTAGTTTGCATAATTCCAGTAGAAAAGTATAATAGCTTTCCGTATGAAAGCAGAAGTAAACTTGATGGAATAACTGAAAAACGATTTAGTATTGAGGATAAACATATAAAAAATCCAAATAATCCTGCAAAACTGATGGGCTGTAAGTTGATAAGGTTTTGTTTGTAATAATTTTATGAAAGCCATTAACTTCCATAATTATTAAAATAACAAATTAGTTTAATCAAAATTTCATACTTGTTTTGTTGACCTGAGACAATGTCGGGGTAATTAGGAATAATTCAATTTTTTCAGCTCGGAAAAGAACCACAATAATAGTTCTCAAATGATGAAGATTTGGATGATTATTTACTCAACACAAAGTTTTAAGACTTGTAAATTTTTAAAAATTGGTCTCTTCGATTATTCAATTTTTAATAGAATAGCGTCAATGATAAAAATATCACCCACAAAAAAACCACCCAATTCCTCGGGTGGTTTTTAGTTTGTTACACTTTCGCGAAAGCGTACTTATAAGAAATCAATAGCGCAGCGTACTACTCAATGGTAAGGACAAGGTCATTTTGTGAGACCATATTGCCGTCGCTTACGGTAATGGATGCTACGCGGCCGTCTTTTGAGGCGACTACGGTGGTTTCCATCTTCATGGCTTCTATGATAAAGAGTGGGTCGTTTTCTTTTACCTCTTGCCCTTTTTTAACAAGTACCTTATAGAGTGATCCTTGTAGGGGAGCGCCTATCTGGTTGCTGTCTTCTGGGTCTACTTTAAGATTTTCTACTTTCTTAATGTTGAGCGAGGTGTCGTGCACTTCGACAAAGCGGTTTTCACCGTTTACTTTAAAGAACACGGTGCGCATTCCTTCATCACTAGGTATCCCAATAGAAAGTAACTTGATGATGACTGTTTTACCAGGCTCTAGCTCAATGAGAATCTCTTCTCCTAGCGCCATACCGTAAAAGAAATTCTTAGTAGGTACGAGGGCTAGGTTACCGTACTTCTTGTAATTTTCATGTGCTTGCTCAAACACCTTAGGGTAGAGCATGTATGATAAGAAGTCTTCCATCTCTAGAGGACGTGTAAATCCTTTTTGGAATTTGGCCGTAAAGGTTTCATATTCCTTGTCAAAATCTACAGGAGCCAGATGCGCGTTAGGGCGGTCTGTATAGGCGTCTTTATTCTTTAAGATGATAGCCTGTAATTTTTTAGGGAATCCGCCTACTGGCTGCCCTAAATCGCCTTTAAAGAAATTAATCACAGATTCTGGGAAGGAAATCGTGTCGCCACGTTCCATCACATCTTCTGGCGTAAGGTTATTAGTTACCATAAATATTGCCATATCACCCACTACTTTTGAGCTAGGTGTTACTTTAACTAGGTTTCCAAACATACTATTTACAGCAGCATACATCTTTTTTACTTCGGCAAAGCGATCACCAAGACCTAGCGCCGTTGCTTGTGGTCTAAGGTTAGAATACTGCCCTCCAGGAATCTCATGTTCAAAAACCTCTGCGGTTCCTGCTTTGAGTCCAGACTCAAAAGGGTAGTAGAGTTCGCGCGTGTCTTCCCAGAAATTTGAAAACTGATTGAGTTTTTCCATCTCAAAAGGATGCTCACGTTCTTGATATTTCATCATCTCCACCACCGCATTAAAGTTAGGTTGAGACGTAAGTCCTGATAGTCCGCCTAGGGCTACATCTACCACATCTACATTTGCCTCAATGGCTTTGAGATAGGTAGCCGTCTGTAGTGATGACGTATCATGTGTGTGTAAGTGGATTGGTAAGTTTACCGTGTCTTTAAGCGCTGTCACCAGTTCTGTAGCGGCATACGGTTTTAAAAGTCCTGCCATGTCTTTTATGGCAATCATATGTGCTCCTGCGTTTTCAAGATCTTTTGCTAGCTGGGTATAATACTTAAGATCATACTTAGTTTGCTTTACATCAAGAATATCTCCGGTGTAGCTTATTGCACCTTCGGCAATTCCTCCTGTGAGGTTACGCACGTACTGGATGCTAGGCTCCATGGCTTTTACCCAGTTAAGAGAATCGAAAATTCTAAAAATATCTACACCATTCTCCCAAGATTTTTCGACAAATTTCTCTATCAAGTTATCTGGATATGCCTTGTATCCTACGCCGTTTGATCCCCTCAAGAGCATCTGGAAAAGAATGTTAGGCACCGCTTTACGCAGTTCGCGCAGGCGTGTCCACGGGCTTTCGTGCAAGAAACGCAGACAAACATCAAAAGTTGCACCTCCCCAAACTTCCATACTAAAAGTGTTAGGGTGATTCTTTGCAAAACTAGAAGCTACCTTAAGCATGTCATACGAACGCATGCGTGTAGCCAGTAGGGACTGGTGAGCATCACGCATGGTCGTATCTGTAAAATGTATCTTTTTTTCTGCCATGAGCCATTTACAGAACTCCTCTGGACCTAACTCTGTGAGTAAGTCTTTGGTCCCTTTCGGGAAAGGGTCTGAGAGGCTGTATAATGGGGTTTCTGGTGTTCTAAAAATCTTAGAGTCATCCTTTTTCTTTACGTCAGAATTTCCATTTACACTAACTTCTGCAAGAAACTGAACCACTTTTGAAGTTCTATCTTGTGATAGTTTGATGTCAAATAGGGAAGGAGTGTTCTGTATAAAGTTTACGGTAGTTTTTCCGTTTTTAAAGGTATCTGTCTGGATGACATTTTGCAGAAAATGAATGTTAGTCTCTACACCACGTATTCTAAATTCTTTTAATGCTCTAACCATCTTACGAATGGAGCCATCAAGCGTTCTACCATGCGCAGAAACTTTGACAAGCATAGAGTCAAAAAACGGACTTACTTTATACCCTTGGTAAATACTTCCCGCATCAAGACGAATTCCCATACCAGAAGCACTGCGATAGGTAGTAATCTTCCCATAATCTGGCGTAAAGTTATTTACAGGATCTTCGGTTGTAAGGCGGCACTGTATCGCAAAACCATAAGTACCAATAGATTCTTGACCGTAAATCTTAATCTGCTTGTCTGATAGGTTGTAACCTCCAGCGACAAAAATCTGTGTTTTTACGAGATCGATGCCTGTTACCATCTCAGTAACCGTATGCTCCACTTGAATACGCGGATTTACTTCAATGAAGTAAATATTATCATCTGCATCTACCAAAAACTCAACAGTACCAATATTGTTGTAGTTTACTTCGGTAGCAATGGCAACGGCATATTTGTATAGATTATCGCGTAGTGTTTGTGATAGCCCATAAGAAGGAGCCATCTCTACCACTTTCTGGTGTCTACGTTGTACAGAGCAGTCACGCTCATACAAGTGTCTGATGTTACCGTGGGTGTCTGCTACAATCTGTACTTCTATATGCTTAGGGTCTTCTACGTATTTCTCAAGAAACATGGTATCATCACCAAAGGAGTTAAGCGCCTCATTACGAGCCGAGTCAAAACTAAGCTGTAAATCTTCTTCTTTACGTATGATGCGCATCCCGCGACCACCACCACCTGAGGCGGCTTTAAGCATCACTGGATAGCCAATTTTTGTAGCTTCAGAAAGTGCAATATCAAGGGTGTCTAACGCAATTTTATTACTTTCTATTATAGGTACATTACACTTTTGCGCTACTTTTTTTGCAGTGATTTTATCACCTAGTGCGTCCATCACCTCAGGTTTAGGACCTATAAAAATGATACCGTTTTCGGCGCATTTTCTAGCAAAGGTGGAGTTTTCAGACAAGAAACCGTATCCGGGGTGAATGGCATCTACATTTTTTGATTTGGCTAAGTCAATAATCTGATCCATATCAAGGTAGGGCTTGAGTGGCTCATTATTCTTGCCTATTTGGTAAGACTCATCTGCTTTATTGCGATGTTGTGAGTATCTGTCCTCGTAGGTATAAATCGCAACTGTAGCGATATTAAGTTCGGTACAGGCACGCAGTACTCTAATGGCAATTTCCCCGCGATTGGCGACAAGGACTTTTTTAATTTTCATTGTATAAGATAGGTTGTTGTGTTACGAAATCGTTGTAGTAGTAGGGTACAAAAAAAGCCACTTCAATAGGAGAAGTGGCTTTGATAAAATTAAATTTTCGCGCAAGCGAACATAAACACTTTTAAGTCATTTTCAATACGTAATCTATTACACATAGTTTTAGTGACTTATTAAGATATATTATGCGTCAAAGCGATATTTTCCATGTTGCTCCACATCTGCAGCAATCTGGTTACGTAAGCCTATTACGTTAGGCTGGTTTGTGTACTTTGTAAAACGCTTAAGACCCATAAGCATCATACGTTGCTCATCACCTTCGGCAAAAGAGATAATAGCTTCTTTAGCCTTAGTCTGGATAATATCTACTGCGTTAAATAAGTATAATTGCGTCATTGCAAGTTGCGTAGTCTGGCTCTCAAGACCAGAACGCTTGATATTCTTCTCTGTACGTAAGATTGCACTCTCAGACATATAGATTTCAATCAAGATATCTGCAGCAGCCATTAGTAATTGCTGGTGTTGCTCTAACTCTGTTCCATATTTCTTTGCAGCAGATCCTGCTACCATTAAGAATACTTTCTTAAGACGCTTAAGAAGATCTTTCTCTTCAGATAATGTTTCAGAAAAATCTGGTGTATCAAAAGAAGGAATACCCATAAGTTCTTCACCTACAGCAGTAGCAGGTCCCATAAAGTCTACATGACCTTTCATAGCCTTCTTCACCATCATTCCTACCGCTAGCATACGGTTAATCTCGTTTGTACCTTCATAGATACGAGCGATACGAGCATCTCTCCAAGCAGATTCCATAGGAGCATCTGCACTAAAGCCCATTCCTCCAAAAACTTGGATACCTTCATCTGTTGTATTCTGTACATCTTCAGAAACGGCAACTTTAAGGATAGAACACTCAATAGCATACTCCTCAACACCTTTAAGCTCTGCTTCTTGGTGTGTGTTTCCTTCTGCATGACGCATAGCGATACGATCCTCTATGTTCTTTGCCGCTCTGTATGATGCAGACTCATCTACATATACATTTGTAGCCATGGTAGCAAGCTTTTGTTTGATTGCTCCAAAGTTTACAATAGGAGTTTTAAACTGTACACGCTCCTTAGCATACGTTACTGCTTCGTTTACTACACGACGTTGTGCATCAAGACAAGCAGCTGCAAGTTTAATACGACCTACGTTAAGTGCGTTCATTGCAATTTTAAAACCATTACCACGCTCAGAAAGCATATTCTCTGCAGATACTACTGTATCGTTAAAGAATACCTGACGTGTAGAAGAAGAGTGGATACCTAATTTCTTCTCTTCGTCACCTAGTGTGATTCCGTTAGAAGGATCATTTTCTACGATAAATCCTGTGATGTTCTTATCGTCTTCTATTCTTGCAAATACGATAAAAAGGTTACAGAATCCTGCGTTTGAAATCCACATTTTCTGTCCAGAAATCTTGTAAGATTTTCCATCTTCAGAAAGTACTGCTTTAGTTTTTCCTGAGTTTGCATCAGATCCAGCACCTGGCTCTGTAAGACAGTAAGCTCCAAACCACTCACCACTAGCGAGTTTAGGCACATATTTTTGTTTTTGCTCTTCGTTACCGTATAAAGTAATTGGCATTGTTCCAATTCCTGTATGCGCTCCAAAGGCTGTACTAAAAGATCCAGTTGCACCAGAGATGTAATCACAAACAAGCATTGTAGATACAAAGCCCATTCCTAATCCACCATACTCTTCTGGTACTGCAACACCTAGTAAACCTAGTTCACCAGCCGTACGCATTGTCTCCTCTGTGTATGCATAGTCTTTTTTCTCAAAGCGCTCCCAGTGTGCCCATAGATCACGATCTACAAACTCTCTAGTACTGTCACGCATCATGCGCTGCTCTTCATTAAGATCTTCCATTGTGAAGACATCTTCACAAGCTGTTTCTTTTACGATAAATTGTCCACCGCGTAAGATATCTTTCTTTGTTTCTTCTGTAGCCATAATTAGATATTAGATTTGAGATTTTAGACGTTAGATAGGGGGTAATCATCCTTCTAAAATCTGATCTCTATTTTTAAATTGTGTTATTTTTTTAATTGTTTTTTTACGCTTTCGCGAAAGCGAATTTTAAACAGATGAGACACTCCTTTTTATAAGAGGTCTCATCTATTTTATTATTTAAGGAATTCGTAAATTCCTGCTGCTCCTTGTCCAGTACCTACACACATAGTAACCATCCCGTATTTACCTGACATATCACGCTTGCGCATCTCGTCAAATAACTGTACCGAAAGTTTACCACCTGTACAACCTAGTGGGTGACCTAAAGCGATAGCTCCTCCATTTACGTTTATAATATCTGGATCAAGACCTAGCTCACGGATTACCGCAAGAGATTGTGACGCAAATGCCTCGTTAAGTTCGATAAGCTCAATATCATTTTGCTTAAGACCTGCCTGCTTCAATGCCTTAGGAATTGCAGCTACAGGACCTATACCCATGATACGTGGTGGTACACCAGCCGCAGCATAGTTTACCATACGAGCGATAGGCTCGATGTTAAGTTCTTTTACCATCTCCTCACTCATTACCATTACAAAGGCAGCACCATCACTCATTTGTGAAGAGTTACCTGCAGTAACGCTACCACCTTGAGCAAATACAGCTCTTAACTTTGCAAGGGCTTCTTTACTAGTTCCAGCACGTGGTCCTTCGTCTTTATTTACCGTATAAGATTTAGTTGCTCTCTTACCATTTGCATCAATATAGGTTTGCTCCACATCAATAGGAACAATCTGATCTTGGAAACGGTCTTCGGCCAGTGCACGTAGGGCTTTCATGTGTGAGTTGTATGCAAACTCATCTTGATCTTCACGAGATACGTTGAATTCATTTGCAACAGCCTCTGCCGTGTTACCCATTCCCCAGTAGTAATCTTCATGTCCAGACTTTACTACGGTATCGTAGTTAAGTTCTGGTTTAAATCCTGTCATAGGTACAGAAGACATAGACTCTGCTCCACCAGCGATAATACAATCACCCATTCCTGCTTGAATCTTTGCTACTGCCATACCGATAGTCTCTATTCCAGAAGAACAGAAACGGTTTACAGTTACACCCGGTACATCAATTACGTCAAGTCCCATTAAAGAGATAAGACGTGCCATGTTAAGACCTTGTGATCCCTCTGGCATTGCATTTCCAACAATTACGTCATCTATGCGTTTTTTATCAAACTCTGGCAGCTCCTTCATCATATACTGAATCGTTTCTGCAGCAAGCTCATCTGCTC
>JAHDEV010000065.1 GCA_020628615.1 Dokdonia sp. | reverse complement strand
TGTCAAATTTATCAAGATCTATGGCTTCATTTGTTCCTTCCCCAATGGCTCTAAAAGTGATTTCTCTAAGGCGGCCTATCTCTCTTAAGATGTTAGGCATTTCTTGAGCAGGTGCTAGGTATACTTCGTAGTTTTTACTTTGTAGTAAACGACGGTCTTTTTCGCGCAAGCGTAAAATTTCATCTTCTATAAGATCGCTACTTATTTCGGTTACGATTTTTTTAGGCTCTTTTGTTACCTTAAGCTTTTGTGGGATATCTTTGAGCAAGCTGTTTTTTTCAAAAGAGTTTGCCAGCATATATGTTTTCTTACGCAAGAACTCTGTAAAATCTGCAAGTGGCTCGTGCTCTTTTTGTGCAGCAACTTTTATAGGATTACCTATACGTACTTTTATGACTCTATGCTTTTGTGTAAGAAGTTCGCTAGGTAGCTTGGCGGTGCGTAAGGTGTCGCTTAGTCGTGATAATTGATAAAATAGCCTGCTATTTTTTGCGTGAAAATAAATAGGGACGACTGGAACCTCTGCTTTTTTTATAAGCTTCATCGCAGCTTCTTCCCAAGGCTTATCTATGATGAGCTTATCATCTTTATAGGTAGATACCTCTCCTGCAGGAAAAACCCCTAGCGGGTGTCCGTCTCGCAGGTGAGAGATGGCACTTTTAAAACCTGCAATACTAGATTTTACGTCCTTTTTATTTTCAAAAGGATTTACAGGCATCACATAAGGCTTAAGTGGCTCTATGCGATGTAATAAGAAATTTGCTATTATTTTAAAGTCTGGGCGTTGCTCAAGCATAAGCTTGAGCAGTAGTATGCCGTCTATACCACCTAGCGGATGATTTGAAATAGTAACGTATGCTCCGCTCTTTGGGAGTCTCTTGAGGTCTTCTTCTGGGATTTCAAATTTGATCTTAAACTCGTCTAGTAAGGCATTGAGAAATTCAAGATCACCTAGGTGCTTGTTACGATCATAGATTTTATTTGCCGTAGAGATTTTTAAAACCTTCATTAATGACCACCCAAGAAAGGTGCCTACAAAACCGAATTTATCGACATTGATAGCGCGGGCAACTTCTTTTGAGGTGACTAGACCCATAAAATTATTGGTAGCTTGTTAAGATGGCAAATATAACAAATAGGTGTTCTGTAATTAAACTTTGTTTAACCTATGGACAATACAAATTTAATTTTGTGTCACAAGCTGGACTGTATTCTGTGCTACTTGCTTGAGAAGTATCTTTTTATCTTTTTGAAACTTATCTAGCGCTTTCTGGTTAAAATGTCTAATGGTATATAAATCTACGTCTGGATTGACTTGTATTTTAAACTTTCCTTTAAGTTGATTAACTAGGTTTTCTAAACCGTTGAATTTATTATCTACACAAACAGAGAAGCTTATGGCAGAGTTCTGTATGAGATCAACCTTAAGCTTAAATTGAGACAGCAGCTGGAACACCTCTGCAATATTATCTTCTACCATAAATGAAAAATCTAGTGACGATAGCGATATCAACACTTGATTCTTCTTTACAATATAACAAGGCACCTCTGGTACTAGTGATGTAACTGCACTTACTTTTGTGCCTGAATCTTTTGGATTCAAAAATGATTTTACATAAAGCGGTATCTCCTTGCGCTGTAGTGGTTGTAAGGTTTTAGGGTGTATGACTGAGGCTCCATAAAAAGCCAGCTCTATAGCTTCTTCATAGGGAATCTGGTGTAGTAACTCTGTATTGTTAAACACACGAGGATCACCGTTTAAGACTCCTGGCACATCTTTCCAGATAGTGAGATTTTGCGCATTAAGACAGTAAGCAAAAATACCTCCTGTGTAATCTGATCCTTCGCGACCTAGTGTAGTCGTAAAGTTATTACTGTCTGATGCAATAAAACCTTGGGTGATAGAAAGTGCTTTTGGGTCTATAGATGCTTTAATAGCCGTTTGTGTTGTATCCCAATCTACACGGCCATCACGATAACTATCATCGGTCTTTATGATTGCGCGTGCATCTAGCCAGGTATTTGTAATTCCTTGCTCACTGAGGTAAGCGCTCACAATAGTTGTAGATAATAACTCACCATAACATACAATCTGGTCATAAACAAAATCATATTTTGGAGATTTGTTCCACGCTAGAAAACCTTTTAGTTCGTCAAAAAGGGTTTTTATGGCTTTAAAGATGGGATGACCAGCAGCAAAGAGGTCTTGGGCTATCTCAGTATGATAATCTACTGTTTTTTTAAGTTGATCTGGTATGGTAGATTTATCATTAAAATAGGCATCTATGATAGCTTCCATAGCATTTGTAGTTTTTCCCATTGCAGAGATAACCACAAGTTTATGCGTCGTACCTGTTTCTTGAAGTACTGTTACTATATTTCTTACGCCTGCCGCATCTTTTACTGAGGCTCCTCCAAATTTAAATACCTGCATAGTGTAAATTATTGCATTGTGGTTTTTTGCGCTTTCGCGAAAGCGTAATTAAAATGATGAGTTAAAGGTTAGTTTCTAGAGTTTTGACGTATTTGTGTAGTCTACCCTCGTCCATCTGCACGAGATACCAATCTTTTAAAAACTGAGCGCCGCTTTTTTTATAAAAAGCAATAGCATTTTTGTTCCAGTCAAGTACAACCCACTCAACTCTTTTGACCCCGTTTTCTTTACCAAAAGTCATTACTTGGTCATATAATTTTTTACCTACCCCTTTGTTGCGATAAGCTTCCTTTACGACAAGATCTTCTAGGTGTAATGATTTACCCTCCCAAGTAGAAAAGCGATAATAGCATAAAGCCATACCGATAACGGTGTCATTTTCTTTTGCCACAAAACAATAAAAAAGAGGTTTATCTCCAAAACCATTTTCTAGTAGTACCTCTTCATTAATCTTTACGGCGTCTGGCTCTTTTTCAAAAATAGCGAGCTCATTTATGAGTGATAATACAGCAGGCATATCTTGCGGAACTGCCCTTGTAATGGTGAGGTTCATACGGGTATATTTTTATAGTAAATAGCTAAGGTATATAATTACAGTAACTATTCTTGTGCGAAAACGTTGTCGTAACTCCATTTTAAACCTACTTTTACATAAATTTTAAAAACACTATTGTGTCACGTAAAAATCAAACTCTAGGCGAATTTATAATTGAAAATCAAGCAGAATTCCAGTACTCATCTGGAGAACTCTCTCGATTAATAAACTCTATAAGGCTGGCTGCCAAAGTGGTGAATCACGAGGTAAATAAAGCGGGTCTCGTAGATATAGTAGGGGCCGTAGGAGAAACAAATATACAAGGTGAAGACCAGCAAAAGCTGGATGTAATGGCAAATGACACCTTTATTAGAACGCTTACTAATCGTAACATTCTTTGTGGTATTGCCAGTGAAGAAAATGATGATTTTATCTCACTAGAAGGTCAAAATGGGGATAATAACAATAAGTACATCTTACTTATGGACCCACTAGACGGCTCATCAAACATAGATGTAAATGTCTCTGTAGGCACCATATTTTCTATCTATAGGCGAGTAACCCCACCAGGTACCCCAGTAACAATTGATGATTTTTTACAGCCAGGTAGAGAACAAGTAGCTGCAGGATATATTGTTTATGGTACGTCTACTATGATAGTTTATACAACAGGTCACGGTGTGAATGGCTTTACACTTAATCCGGCTATAGGTACTTTTTACTTGTCACATCCTAATATGCAGTTTCCAGAAATGGGGAATATTTATTCTGTAAACGAGGGTAATTATGTGCACTTTCCAGAGGGAGTTAAAAAGTACATTAAATATTGTCAAGAGGAAGGAGAGGGTCGTCCTTATACATCACGTTATATAGGGTCGTTAGTGTCTGATATACATAGAAATATGATAAAAGGTGGTATCTATATGTATCCTAAAAGTTCTAAAGCTACAAACGGTAAGTTGAGGCTGCTTTATGAATGTAACCCTATGGCATTTATAGCAGAGCAAGCTGGCGGTAAAGCTAGTGATGGCTTTACACGTATTTTAGATCTTAAACCAACCGAATTACACGAGCGTGTTCCCTTCTTTTGTGGAAGCAAATTAATGGTCGAAAAAGCCGAAAGTTTTATGAATAACGACTAAAAGTTAACATAAGGCATTATTAAGGGTTAAACAAAGTGTATTTTTTTTATATTTGATATACAACAATAAGGCTTAACCCTATTATGGCTAAAAATACAAAAGCAGAAAACCAGCAGACAGAAGATGTAGCAAACTCAAAAATTGAGGCAATTAAGAACCTTATTTTTGGAGAGAATATACAAGAGTATAATCACGAGTTTGAAGCTTTAAAATCTGATATCGCACAAAAGCGAGAAGAGATGCTTGCTTATGTAGATGAAGCTCGTAAGGAGATTATGACTGCGGTAGATAACCTCAGTACTGATGTTAACATACGCATATCTGATCTTGAACAATCTTTAAATGATAAGACAGAAGATCTAGATAATAAAAAAGTGAGTCGTGACACCCTTGGTGATCTTCTTATACGTTTAGGTAAAAATATCAAAGAGTAATAGTAACATCTTTAAATGACTACAGATGAGCGTCTTGAAATTTTAAAGGAACTTTTACTCACAAATGAGAAAGAGCCTGAAAAAGACGTATACAAGAAGATTAAAGCGTTAGAAAACAGTCAGAAAAACTTATCTGATAGAATAGATCCCTTACTAGACGAGCGCTTACAGCAATTTGTGACCACAATGCCAGAAACACTTGGCCCGGTGATAACAGAAACACTTAAAAGTGAGATTAAAAAATCTCAAGATGCTGTGGCAGAGGCACTTTTTCCGATTATGGGGAAGATGATTAAAAAATATGTTCAAGCTGAGGTCGCAAAACTAAGCGACTCCATAAATGAAAAAATAAACGCTACTTTTTCATTTAAAAGCATATTCAAGTCAAAGTCAAAAGAAAGGCCTACAGCTGCAATGATGCTTAAAGAAGAATATAAAGCGTATATTGAACAAGTACTTGTAGTTGAAAAAGGTTCTGGAATACTGAAAGCAAATTTTGCTAAGAACCAGACAATGGATGAAGATATGATGGCGGGTATGCTTACAGCCATTAAAAGCTTTGCAGAAGATGCTTTTGAGAAAGGTGAAATGGAACTTGAGCGCATAGATTATCAACTTTTTACTATACATCTACAGAACTTCTCAAAGTATTATATTGCTGTTGTTGTAAGTGGTATATATGATGATAAGTTTAAGGATAAGCTTGAAGATGTTTTACTTGATTTTGCCCAGTATGTGATAAACAAGGAAGACTTAGATGATAATATTATATTTGCAAAAAAATTAAAAGAGTTTTTTACTGATGAGCGTATCTAAGAAAATTGTATTGTTAGGGCATTTTGGTGTAGGTAAATCTTCACTGCTTCGCAGGTTTGTAGAAAATACATTCTCAGATAATTATGTGGTAACCATAGGTGTTCACATAATGAAAAAGGAAGTAGTAGTTGATGCAAGTAATAAGGTTACCCTTATTATATGGGATGTAGAGGGTACTGATGATTTTACTAAGTATAGACCATCATATCTTATGGGTGCTTCCAGCTTTGTGTACGTTTTTGATGCGTCTAGGCCAGTAACTTATGGTGATCTAAAGTTTAACTTAGGTCATTTAAAAGAAAAACACCCTAATGTGCCTGTGCACATTATCGGTAATAAGGTGGATTTAGTCGATGCTAATGAAATCAAGAAAGCTCTAGAAGAGCAAGAAGTTCAACATAGTTATCTTTCAAGTGCCAAAACTGGCGAAAATGTTGAACAGCTGTTTAAAGACGTAGCAGCGCAATTGTTAGAAAATGCTTGATAATCTCAGACAAGATTTTATAAATAAAACTACACAACTCGTTGTAGTAAATAGAGAACTAGAGGTTGTAGACTCAGATAACAATCTTTTTGACATTGATAAAAATTCTAATATCACGGATTTTCATCCGTTCTTTTTTGCTCTTACCACTATATTTGATGAAGACCTTCAAGAGGAGACCTTCTTTTGTGTACAGATGGAAGTGCTGGGCAAACATTACTTCATAGATATAAAGACTTATATAGGTGAAGGTGGAGATACGCTCGTACTTATCCTTAACGATCTTACAGATCATTATAAAACCGTGCATCAAATCAAGCAGGTGCGCAATGAGTCTATTATAAACTTTAATATCTCTCAAGAGCTTAATCAACAGCTAGAAATACAGCGTAGTTTTAAAAATAAATTTCTTGCTAACGTAAGTCACGAGATTAGGACTCCACTTAATAGTATAGTTGGTTTTATTTCTGTGTTAGAAAACACAGAGATATCAAGAGAGCAACTAGATGTACTACACATTATAAAGGATAGTTCGAAGAATCTTGTAACTATTCTTGATGACCTAATGGACATTTCAAAAATAGAAGCAGGTAAGTTAGATATTAAGAAACGACGATTTGACTTTAGAGAATTTGTTGAAAAACTAGCAAAGACCTATCAAATACGCACAGATGATAAGAGGTTATCCTTTGATTTTGAACTTAGTTCTAAGATTCCTCGCTTTTTAGTAGGTGATCACCTGCGTATCAATCAGGTTATAGTAAATCTACTTGAAAACGCATTAAAATATACGCATCAAGGAGGTATTAAGTTTAGTGTAACTACCTCATCTGTAAATGCTCGACGTATTCCAGTAACATTTGAGGTTACAGATACGGGTATAGGTATTCCTAAAGAAAAGCTAGATAGTATCTTTGATAGTTTTACTCAATTAGAAAAAAGAGGACTTTTTGGAGGGTCAGGTTTAGGGCTTAGTATCGTAAAGCAGCTCACAGACTTGCTAGAGAGTGATCTAGAGGTGAAGAGTGTTGAGGGAGAAGGGTCAACTTTTAGCTTTACAGTGTTTATGGGGGTTTCTCATAACCAGAAAAAAGAAAAAGTAGCAAAAAAGAAACGAGATAAAAAAGATCTAAAAGGAGGAAAAAGACCACGTATTCTTTTAGGGGAAGACGTTGAAGTTAACCAGTTACTTATGATGAGACTCTTTGCAGATTATGGCGCTTATAGCCTAGACATAGCAAAGAATGGAGAAAGAGTAATAGAGTATCTAGATAGGTTTCCTTATGACCTGGTTATTCTTGATCTTACTATGCCTGTGATGGATGGTCTAGATGCAGCTGTACAAATAAGAAATAGTAGTAATAAAAAAGTAAGTAAGTTACCTATTATAGCTCTTACAGCTAGAACATCTCAAGAAGAGCAAGACGCGGCAAAAGAAGCTGGTATGAATGCTTATCTTACAAAGCCTATAGATGCAGATTTACTATTTTCTACTATAGAGCGACTCTTATCTAGATACAAGCGCAAGGATAAAGTGCTTGAGATATCAGAAGAAGAAGAGTAGAAGAGTATATACTATAAAAATAAAAAGGGTGGAAATTTAAATTTCCACCCTTTTTATTTTTATCTAAATCGATTTAAAACTAGCGATTCATATTTTTAATTTCTTCTTGAAAAGTATCAAGATCTGCATTTTCTTTAACTAGTGCAAGTGCTTTATGCACAACATAGCTCACATTTTTTGTATTAAAACCTAAGCCTATAGCAAGGCGCTCTAGTAATGGTTCTTCTTCTTCAAACTCGTGATCTATGTGCACCATACGAGTTAGGTCATATAAGCGCTCTAATCTTCTATCATAGGTAGTAGGAGGGTTAATAGGGTGCGTCATATAATCCTTAAGGATGATTTCATAATCCTCTGCAGAGATAGAGAGGTTACGAGCAAGTCTATCTAAAAATGCTTTTTCTTTATCAGAGATCACACCATCATCCATAGCGACACGCACTATAGCTGCAAAGTGATCTTCATTTCTTTGGCGGAAACCGCTATCATATAAATCTGCAAAAGACATATTTCTTATATATTAAAAGTAAGTCTCAAAGATAGCTATTTAATCAAGATTTTTAATTTGTACATTTGATAAAAACCCCCTAATTTTTTTAGATGGATTCATTCTTGTTTTATTTTAAAGAAGGTCTTTTCCACGTGTTGGATTGGAACGCTTATGACCATATTCTTTTCTTAGTAGTACTCACTGTACCGTACCTTATATCAAACTGGAAAAAACTCTTAACACTAGTAACGGTGTTTACCATAGGGCACACGCTTACACTTGCAATGTCTGCCTATGGAGTGATACGAGTAAACTCATCGCTGGTAGAGATTCTTATACCGGTAACGATACTTATAACCGCTTTGTATAACATATTTACAGCTGGTAAGAAAAATAGAAATCAAAAAATAGGGATACATATTTTTGCAGCATTATTTTTTGGACTTATACACGGTCTTGGTTTTTCAACATACTTTAAAATGATGACAGCTAGCACAGACAGTAAGTTGTTACCATTGCTAGAGTATACTTTAGGTATCGAGAGCGCTCAGATTATTATAGTACTAGTAGTTTTAATAGTAAGCTTCATTGGGCAATCTATTTTTAGGTTTTCACTACGTGATTGGGTGATGGTAATATCCTCTATTGTAATAGGAGTTGCTATACCTGTGTTTCAAAGTGCATTATCTAATATTAATTTCTAGTAAAACTGTATTTTAGAGCTGTAAAAGTTCCTAGTGCGCTTTCGCGAAAGCGTACTCATAACCACACATAGTTAATGGCTTCAAAACAACACAAATACGATATCGCATACCTTAGGATGGCTCGTGAGTGGGGAAAATTATCCTACTGTAATCGCAAGCAAGTAGGTGCCATAATTGTGAAAGATAAAATGATTATCTCAGATGGTTATAATGGTACGCCTACAGGGTTTGAAAATGTGTGTGAAGATGATGAGAATAATACAAAATGGTACGTTTTACACGCAGAGGCAAATGCTATATTAAAAGTCGCAAGCTCTACGCAATCTTGTCACGGAGCGACACTTTACATTACCTTAAGTCCTTGTAAAGATTGTAGCAAGTTGGTTCATCAAGCTGGTATAAAGCGGGTAGTTTATCACAGTGCCTATAAAGATCTTACCGGTGTAAAATTTTTAGAAAAAGCTGGCGTTGAGATAGTGCACCTTCAAGATATCGACTCATAATGAAAATACAGCGCAAATATATTCCCATCTTATTTGGGCTAGGCATTGCCCTAGGTATCCTTTTGGGGAGTTTGCTCGATTTTGGATATAATGACACAGCACTTTTTGCCTCCTCAAATTCAAAAAAAGAAAAACTTAATAAACTTATTGATTACATAGATTACGAGTATGTAGATGCAATTAATACAGACAGTATTGTAGATGTAACCGTAAACGGAATATTAGATAACTTAGACCCTCACTCAAGTTATATACCGCCAGATGAGTACCTAGCAGTAGAAGAAAGTATGAAAGGTGACTTTGTAGGCATAGGAGTGAGTTTTTATCCATATAACGACTCCATTGCTGTAATACAGGCTATAAAAGGAGGTCCTAGTGCACGAGCAGGTGTAAAAGGAGGTGACCGCATAGTATATGCAGATGGAATAGACTTATCTCAAAACACTATTACAGATGACTCGCTTTCTCGTATTCTTAAAGGGAAAGTGCGCACACCTATTGAGATTAAGATAAAAAGACCAGGAGAAGAAGACTTACTTACATTTAATTTTAAAAGAGATCACGTTCCTATCTCTAGTGTAATAGGTAGTTATATGCTTACTGATGATTTAGGGTATATAAAAATTAACCGTTTTGCAGAGTCTACTCATAAAGAGTTTGTAGATGCACTTACAGTATTAAAAAATCAAGGGGCTACTAGTATCGCTCTAGATTTGAGAGATAACCCTGGTGGATATATCTCAAGTGCAGAAGGGGTAGTCGATGAATTTTTAGAAGAAGATAAGCTCATATTGTTTACTAAAAATAAATCTGGTAATATATCTAATAGTTATACAGATAGTGGGGGTCTCTTTGAAGACGGAGAAGTTTTTGTACTCATAAATGAAAACTCTGCAAGTGCTAGTGAGATTGTTGCGGGTGCTCTTCAAGATAATGACAAGGGAACCATAGTGGGACGTAGGTCCTTTGGTAAAGGTCTCGTACAACGAGAGATGGATTTAGGCGACGGCAGTGCAGTGAGACTTACTATTGCACGCTATTATACACCTACCGGTAGGTCTATACAAAAACCGTATGAGCTAGGTGACAAAGACTATTTTGAAGATTACCTTAATAGATATGAGAATGGAGAACTGCGCAGTGTAGATAGTATAAAAGTAGCAGACTCACTCAAGTTTAGAACTCCAAAGGGTAAAATAGTATATGGCGGTGGCGGTATTATACCAGATGTATTTGTCCCTAAAAACACAGATTATGAAGTAGAGCATCTCAACTATGTGTTGCGCTCTGGTTATATGCGCCTTTTTATATTTGAACAATTAGAAAAAGATAGACCTTACTATAACTCCCTGTCTATGGAGCAGTTTAAAAATGAAGTGACTATCTCAGACGCTGTTATAGAAGATTTTATATCTTTCGCTCGTTTTAGAAAGATTACTTTAAAGGCAAGTAAGTATAAAGAATTGTACAGAAGATATCTCAAGGCTACTATGGCTGGACAGTTATTTGGTAACAATGCTTTTGAGATGATGGTTAATCAAGAAGATGATGTGATTCAAAAAGTCATTGCTCTTTCAAAAGAAGAATAAACTATGTTAATGGTAGTAGCGGTATTTGTGTATATAATAGCCATCATATTTAGGTTGCTGGATAATAGTGCAGGGCTGCTTATACGTCACGGTATATCTGTAAGTCCATTTTATTTAAAACCTCCCATTATACTCGAGCAAATAGAACAGCTTGAAGATAAAAAACTCATACGTAAGCTACACCGTAACCTATGGTACCAAAAACTGCATATAGCTTTTACAGTCTTAGCGATACTCACACTAATTGTAGGTATTATATATGAAATATATAACCCATATATTATTTACTTGATGTAAACTATTTACCGTGTTTCTCAGCAATTTTGCGAGAAGTACGCAAGATTAAAAGTAGTAATATAGCACAGGTACAAGCAATCACACCTATGAGGGCAATACTACTATCTCCCTGTAATGGATTAGAAAAATCAAGCAATGTAAGGTTATAAATAAGTAATCCTAGTGCGAGTAAAATACCTATAGGGATAATATATTTCATACGTCTATTTGAAAAGTTCTTGAATGTTTGCAGTAAATAACTTTACAGCTATTGCTAGCAAAATTACACCAAAAACTTTATGTATAATAGCAATCCCATTCTTTCCTAAAAAGCGTTCTATATGTCTCGACGTTTTAAGAACCACATAAACAAGCAAGATGTTAAGAAGTACAGCTATAAGTATATTCATAAGGTCATACTCTGCTCTTAGTGCTAGAAGAGAAGTAAGAGTACCAGGACCAGCAATAAGTGGGAATGCTAGGGGAAAAACAGAAACCGTCTTTTTACTAAGTGTATCGTCATCTTTAAAAAGGCTTACACCTAGTATCATCTCTAGTGCAATAAAAAAGAGGATAAATGAACCCGCAACAGCAAACTCATATACATTAATACCTATAACACCTAGTATACTCTCACCTACAAAAACAAATAAGGTCATCACAACAAGAGCAACTAGGGCTGCTTTCTCACTTTGTATATGTCCTGCCTTCTTACGTAACTTTAAAACAATAGGGATACTTCCTACTATGTCGATAACTGCAAAAAGAACCATTGTGGCGGTTAGAATCTCCTTTAAATCTATTTTCATTAGTGCTTTTTTTAAGACGGCGCAAAGATACCTCATATTAAACGCTGCATCTTTCACTTTTGGTGTGAATAAATTGTAAAGTTTTATTAACGCTTTCGCGAAAGCGTAATTCTTAATTATATTTATACAAGATATTTAAAATGAGTATATTAAATGTTAGCTTGTGTGAGAATCTCTATAACATTTACATTACGATAAAAGGTGATTCTTCCAAAGCTATAGATAAAATCTATTTAAATTAAAATTATTTAAATGATAAACTATAGTTATAACTTCCCTTTTAAAATACCTTTATCACACATCTAGAAAATTAATACACTATGAAAAATACAGACACTTTTGATCTAAACGACCCATCTGCTATAGCAAAATGTCCTTTTTTAGGAGGAGCGCATAAGCAATTTGCTGGCGGAGGAACAACAAACAGAGACTGGTGGCCCAACGAGCTTAGACTTAATGTGCTACGCCAAAATGCAAAAAAATCTGACCCTATGGGTGAAGATTTTGACTATGCAGCCGCTTTTAAAAGCCTAGATTTTGATGCTCTTAAAAAAGATGTAATAGATCTTATGACAGACTCTCAAGACTGGTGGCCTGCAGATTATGGCCACTACGGAGGGTTTATGATACGTATGGCTTGGCACAGTGCCGGTACCTACCGTATAGGTGATGGTCGTGGTGGATCAGGTTCTGGATCGCAGCGTTTTGCGCCTCTTAATAGCTGGCCAGATAATGGTAACCTAGATAAGGCTCGTTTACTTTTATGGCCTATTAAAAAGAAATATGGTAACAAAATATCTTGGGCAGACCTTATGATTCTTGCAGGTAACTGTGCTTTAGAGTCTATGGGATTCCCAACATTTGGTTTCTCAGGAGGACGTGAAGATGTTTGGGAGCCAGAACAAGATATTTACTGGGGTAGTGAAGTAGAGTGGGGAGCAAACGATGCCCGTTATAAAGATGGTGATCTAGAAGCACCACTTGCAGCAGTAATGATGGGGTGGATCTATGTAAACCCAGAAGGACCTAATGGAAACCCAGACCCTATGGGCTCTGCGGCAAATGTGAGAGAGACCTTTGGTCGTATGGCGATGAATGATGAGGAAACTGTAGCACTTGTAGCAGGAGGACACACCTTTGGGAAAGCTCACGGAGCTGCAGACCCAGAAAAGTATGTAGGTACAGAGCCTCACGGAGCTTCTATAGAAGAAATGAGTACCGGCTGGAAAAATAGTTATAAAAGTGGTGTGCTAGATGACACAATTACTTCTGGAATCGAGGGTGCCTGGACACCTAACCCAACACAGTGGGATGCAGATTATTTTGACGTATTACTCAACTACGATTGGGAACTTACAAAAAGCCCTGCCGGTGCATACCAGTGGACACCTACAGAAGCTAGCAACGCCAGAATGGCTCCTACAGCAGGTGATGCTTCAAAAAAGCAACGTCTTATGATGACCACGGCAGACATTGCTCTTAAAACAGACCCAGAGTACCTTAAAATCTCAAAAAAGTTTCACAAAGATCACAAAGCCTTTGAAGATGCTTTTGCCCGTGCTTGGTATAAACTTACACACCGTGATATGGGACCATTATCTAGATACTTAGGTCCAGAGATGCCTACTGAGAAGTTACTATGGCAAGACCCACTTCCAGAAGCAAATGGGTATACTCTAAGTGATGCACAAGTAGAAGTACTTAAAGGTGCTATTGCAGATAGTGATCTTACTACCTCAGAGATGGTAACTACAGCTTGGGCTAGTGCGTCTACCTACCGAGATTCAGATAAAAGAGGAGGGGCAAATGGAGCGCGCATTGCACTGGCACCACAAAGCCACTGGGAAGTGAACAACCCTGAGCAACTCAACAAAGTACTTACGATACTTAAGGATATAAAAAATAATTTTGATGGAGAGGTGTCTCTAGCAGATTTAATTGTACTTGCAGGAAGTGTAGGTATAGAGCTTGCAGCAATGAAAGCTGGAAGAGAGATTACCGTGCCTTTTACTCCTGGCCGAGTAGACGCAACTCAAGAAGATACAGATATAGATAGCTTTGGCTATTTAGAGCCAAAGGCAGATGGTTTTAGAAACTATGTGCAAAGCTCACAAAAAGCACAAGCGGCCGAGACTATGCTCGTAGACAGAGCACAATTATTAGGACTCTCAATACCAGAGATGACGGTACTTGTAGGAGGTCTTAGAGTTTTAGGCGCAAACTATGATGGGTCAAAAGTAGGAGTATTTACAGATAGACCTGGAGAACTCACAAATGACTTCTTTGTAAACCTTCTTGACTTTACATACACCTGGAA
>JAHDEV010000064.1 GCA_020628615.1 Dokdonia sp. | reverse complement strand
GGGAAAAGCGGGTGCGCGCCCATCACCTATTTTGATGCAGAAAAGTTTAAAACGAGGTTTGCTTGTGAACTTAAAAACTTTAATGCTCTCGACTTCTTTGATAGGAAAGAAGCTCGTAAGCTAGACAGATTTGCTCAGTACGCATTGGTAGCCTCAGATGAGGCTATCAATGATGCGGGCATAGACCTCGACTCTGTTGATAAATTTAGAGTTGGGGTTATATGGGGAGCTGGTATAGGTGGTCTAGAGACTTTTCAAAATGAAGTTCTAAACTATGGTGCTGGAGATGGTACCCCTAGGTTCAACCCCTTCTTTATCCCAAAAATGATTGCAGATATTGCCCCTGGTAATATCTCTATCAAGCACGGTTTTATGGGACCTAACTATACAACGGTCTCTGCCTGTGCATCTTCTGCAAATGCGATGATAGATGCTCTAAACTATATACGTTTAGGTCATTGTGATATTATTGTGACTGGTGGAAGTGAAGCTGCTGTTACACCAGCAGGTATGGGAGGTTTTAATGCAATGCACGCCCTATCTACCAGAAATGAAGATATGGAAACGGCTTCTAGACCCTTTGATGCAACCAGAGATGGTTTTGTACTAGGTGAAGGAGCAGGAGCATTAATACTAGAGGAATATGAACACGCAAAAGCACGTGGTGCAAAGATTTATGCAGAAGTTCTAGGTGGAGGTATGTCAAGTGATGCTTATCATATGACGGCACCGCATCCAGATGGTATAGGTGTAGAGCGAGTGATGCTTAATTGTTTACGTGATGCAGGTTTAAACCCTGAAGATGTAGATCACATTAACACCCACGGTACATCAACACCTCTAGGAGATGTTGCAGAGCTTAAGGCTATTTCAAAAGTTTTTGGTGAGCACGCCGCAGATATTAATATTAATTCTACAAAATCTATGACAGGTCACCTACTAGGTGCAGCTGGAGCTATAGAGTCTATTGCAGCAATACTTGCAATGAAGCATAGTCTCGTTCCTCCTACTATAAATCATACTACTGTAGATGATAATATAGACCCATCTTTTAATCTTACGCTTAACAAAGCGCAAGAAAAAGAAGTAAATGTTGCAATGAGCAATACCTTCGGTTTTGGAGGTCACAATGCTTGTGTATTATTTAAAAAATTAGACGCTTAATATATAGATGAGTACGTTTAAAAAAATATTTAACTCTCGTGCTGAAAAGGACGGGAGTTTTTTTATGCGTATGCAATCCATTATAGGTTTCAAACCTAAAAATCTTGCGGTTTATGAAAAGGCTTTTACACATAGGTCTCTAGGTCTTAAAAAGGAAGATGGAAACCCGCTCAATTATGAACGACTTGAGTTTTTAGGGGATGCTATGCTAGGGTCTGTCATTGCAGCACATCTTTTTAATGAAGTACAAGGAGGTAATGAGGGGTATCTCACAAAGATGCGATCTAAAGTGGTGAGCCGTAAACACCTTAATGAATTAGGACGTGATCTTAACCTTGTAAGATATGTAAAGGCGAGCATACCTATAGATAACTTTGGTGCAAACATACACGGTAATCTCTTTGAAGCACTTGTGGGGGCGATATATCTAGATCGCGGTTATCGTTATTGTGAGAAGTTTATAGCAAAGCGAGTTATAGAGCCTTATGTAGATATTGAAAAACTAGAGGGACGCATCATAAGTTATAAAAGCGTTCTTATAGAATGGTGTCAAAAGGAAAAACATACTTTTAAGTTTGAAACTTTTGAAGATACGGGTCAAGATGCTGTAAAGCATTTTGGAGTGCGCCTGCATATAGATGGTAAAATTATTGCCAAAGCTCGTGCTACAAGTAAGAAAAAAGCCGAAGAGATAGCTTCAAAACGTGCATTTTATGCATATCAACGAGAAATTGAGTCACTGTAGACTTTAATTTATAAATCATTTCACTACATTAGCGACGTAATCATCTTTACCTTAGTAGATTAAGTTCTGGAGCAGAAATGCTCATAATTATGTCAGTGAAGTTTCCAAAAAAATATTATCTCGTATTTACGCTACTCGCGCTAGTTACAGCGCTTGCGGTAAACTGGGTAACTTCAAATATTGCCAAACAAAAAGAAGAAACACAATACTTACAACTTGATAGGGCAAATAAAAGAGCCGCCTTTGAGTTGCAAAGCTCTTTAAACACTTATGCCGCACTCGTCTCTGGTATTAAGGCTTATATAGAAATAACAGATGGGAAGTATCTAGAAGAGGAAAATATCAAATACCTCTTAGATATGCAGCTTAGAGATCTCTCAATTGCACCTCCTTTTAGTATCTCTTACTTAGACACTAATCATATTTTTCAGTTTGATTTTACACTAAAGCAGACTGCTCTTAAAAACTTAGAAGGTACTTCTCTAGAAAGGATAATAGGTAAATCTGGTATTAGCCGTATGGATACCTTGATGCGAAGTCGTGATTATTATGCCTCAAACCCCACAAATTTGATTGAAGGTTTTGTAGGGTTACCTCTGGGTTTTGGGATACTAGATGACAATGGAGTACCTAAAGGCTATATTACAACCGTGGCAGAGTTTGCGCCTATTATAGATCGTGTTTACAAGAATGTAAACAAAGAAGATTTTGTCTATAGATTTCAAGCAGGAAACGGAAATTACTTTGACCGTGCAAAATCTTATAATGGTCAAAAGTGCTATGCAAAAACAGAAGACCCAGAGTATTTTAAAAACTTTAATATCTCAGATGAGTCATATGTATCAACCACAGTAAATTTTTATAACAAAAAATTTATAGTAAGTACTGCATATAAACGCCCACAAGAGGATAGTATGGTTATGTTTATAACCTCTTTAATATGGTACTTAGCTTTACTAGGCTTTATGCTATTTTTAATTATACAGTTTTACGTTTATGAGCGTAAGGACAAAATGATAGCAGCTCAAAATAAACGACTCTCAGAGGTAGTTGCTACAAAAAATAAATTTTTCTCTATTGTAGCTCACGACTTAAGAAGCCCTCTATCTTCTGTGATAAACTTTTTAGATGTTTTAAAGGAAGAAGAATTTAAAAGCAAGCAAACCACGGCGATTATAGACTCACTAGAAGATTCTAGTCGCAACAGCATAACCTTACTAGACAACTTGCTCAAGTGGTCTAGGCTAGAAACAGGTCAAATAAAGTATGAACCCATACCACTAGACATACTTGCCATTACTAAAGATCAAATAAAAGTTTATAGCAATAATCTTCAGCAAAAAGGAATAAACGTGCGCTTAGAATCTAGTTTTAAGGGTAAAGTTACGGGTGATAAAAATATGATTGCAACTGTAATAAGAAATCTATTGTCTAATGCAATCAAATTTTCAAAAGACAATGATATTATTGTAATTGAGTTTTCAAAAACAGAAAAAGATTTTACATTTAGTATAGAAGATAATGGAGTAGGTATGACAGACACTTACCGAAAAAAAATATTCAGTCTTACAGAAACTACAGTACAAAAAGGAACCCGTAATGAAAAAGGATCTGGACTTGGGCTTATACTTTGTAATGAGTTTATCAAAACACATAATGGTTACTTGAGCATAGAATCTGAGGAGGGTAAAGGAACCATCGCAACGTTTACACTACCTCTGACAACCTAAAAAACACTTTAATCTAACGAAAACGTTTACGTAAGTTTTACATATCCCCCCACTTGCTTTAGATGCTTCTTTGTATCTTTCTCACTTGCTTTATTACTATGGGAATGTATAAAATTCTTTTAGAAGATTCCATTGGTTATGACTTCACGCTCATAGCCATACACGGTTCATTAGAGCCATATTACTTAGCATATTTACTTAATAAAAATTTAGATGTTCGCCTTGCAAGAACTCGTGAAGACCTCTTATTAACACAATATGAAAGTACAGCAAGATATCCTTGTTTTGAGTTTAATGACAAGCAACAGTATATAGACTACTACGTGTTTTCAAACAAGTCTAAGGTGACTGTAAATTCAAAGATTTCCACAGGACTATTTGAGGAGCAACAAAGCCTTAAAACAGCTTATTTTATACCAGAACTACAACAAGTAGACTATTTTATAAAAGTTATTGAGGATGGTAACGCTTTCGCGAAAGCAAAAACCCTAAAAACTTTGAATCAAATACCACAGATCGTCACAGCATATGACGTAGATGTAAACGCACTAAAAAATAAAGAACACTTAATTTTTGAATAATGTCGACAAGAAAAAAAACCAAAATTGTTGCTACGCTAGGGCCAGCAACTAGTAAGAGAGAAGTTTTACTCGATATGATGAATGCCGGGGTAGACGTTTTCCGTATCAATTTTTCGCACGCAGATTATGAAGACGTTAAGGAGCGCGTTGCAATGATACGTGAGCTTAGTGAAGAAACTGGCTTTAACACCTCTATCCTTGCAGATTTACAAGGACCTAAGCTTAGGGTAGGTAAAATGAAAGAAGAGGTAATCGTAAACCCGGGAGACATCATTACCTTCTCTACCGAAAAAGAATTTGAAGGAACAAAGGAACGCGTTTATATGAACTATAAGCAGTTTCCTAGAGATGTAAAAGCCGGTGAGCGCATTTTATTAGATGACGGTAAACTTATGTTTGAGGTCATTAAAACAGACGGTAAAACAGAAGTAGAAGCAAAGGTGATACAAGGTGGACCACTACGTTCTAAAAAGGGTGTAAACTTACCTAACACTAATATATCGTTACCAGCACTTACAAAAAAGGATGTAAAAGACGCCATTTTTGCATTAGGGCTTAAAGTAGACTGGATGGCACTCTCTTTTGTACGCCACGCCGAAGATTTACAGCAATTACAAAAACTTATTAAAGAGCACTCCGATCATAAAGTGCCTATTATTGCAAAAATAGAGAAGCCAGAGGCGGTAGAAAATATAGATAAGATTGTGGCTTATTGTGATGCTCTTATGGTAGCTCGTGGCGATCTAGGAGTGGAGATTCCTGCACACGAAGTACCACTTGTACAAAAGCAATTAGTACTTAGAGCAAAAAAGGCAAGAATACCAGTAATTATAGCCACCCAGATGATGGAAACTATGATCTCTAGCCTTACACCTACACGTGCAGAAGTAAATGACGTGGCAAACTCTGTGATGGATGGTGCAGATGCGGTAATGCTATCTGGAGAAACTTCTGTAGGTAAGTACCCTGTACAAGTGATTCAAAAAATGGCATCTATATGTCGTAATGTAGAAGATTCAGACTTAATAAAAGTACCACAAGCGCCACCTCATATTAAGACTAAGCGTTATATCACAAAAGCAATATGTTATCACGCAGCTCATATGGCAGATGAGATAGATGCAAAAGCGATAACAACACTTACAAATAGTGGGTATACAGCTTTTCAAATCTCTGCCTGGAGACCGTCTTCACATATACTTGTATTTACATCTAATAAGCGTATACTTACACAACTCAACTTGCTTTGGGGAGTAAAAGCATTGTTTTATGATAAGTTTGTAAGCACAGATGAAACTGTAGAAGATATAAGACAGCTTGCCTTAAACACAGAACTAGTAGACAAGGGAGATATGCTCATTAATCTTGTAGCAATGCCACTACTAGAAAAAGGAATGGTAAACACACTACGAGTTTCTGAAGTGTAGAACAATTGTAATGATAGAATAAAAAAAAGGAGCTGTAAAAGCTCCTTTTTTATCAATATGGACAACAAGATTTTACTTTGACTCTTCAACCTCTGTAATGAGAAATCCATTTTTTGTTTTAGTTATTGCCACTGTGCGCTTATAGTTTTTAAGGTTATAGGCATACGCTAGGTTTTGTATTTTGCCTTTAGGACTTACATTTATAGTAAGCTCGTCTGTAAGTGTTCGTTCTCTCTTTTCTTTATTTAAAATTGTTACTGTACCCTTAGTATTAAAATCAGGCTGAATGCCTTTTGGTAGGTGAAAAAGGCGTTGTGCTATCTTATAGGTTTCTTTCCAGTCTCTTGCTGGAAGCTCTATTGAGGTAGTCATACCGTAATCTTCACCTTTATTATGGGCTTTTGTGATTACATCTACCTTGTGCTCAGTTGTGCTTATGCGTTTTGCATAATCTTTTATAGTCTCACTAGGTTGTGGTGGCGCTAGTGTAGTGAGATACCCGTTAAAGGCAAATCCAGTAGCTCCTTGATAACTTACTTCAATCATTTCTCCCGTAATGCCACCTAGTGTCATAGCTGTATGCTCTGGAGAACTTAAATGCTTTACTTGAGCACCATAAGGAAGTACGAGCAGCTTTTTTGACTTGAGATTAGTACCAGAGCGCAGAGATAAACCAGAGCTTGCAGTTACATAATAATTAGTTTCAGTGGCCTTTTCGCTGGGATTTATAATTGCGGCGAGGTTACTATTAGTTTGCGCTTCTTCGATGTCTGTTTTAGAATTACAGCTAGAGAAAGATGCAGCAAGAACAAGGGAAAGTGCGATGATGTGGTTTTTCATAATTGATGATTTTGAGTTAAACAATGTATCAAGAGAAACCACGATACGTGCCACAAATTATCGCACTATCGTTAAAAAAATGATAAATGTGTGACAACGCTTAGCCCTTGCTATTATTGTCTTTGCACGATTTAAAATTCAAAACCAAGATTAATAAACCACTCGCTACTCTTTATTTCTGGACTGTAAGTATACTTTATAATTATAGGTCCTAGAAGCGTCTCTGCGCCATAACCTAAGGAGTATCCAGAATATTCTGGTGGAGGTAACCACGACTTAGTGCTATTAAAAAGGTCGTACCCTACATTTGCAAAATTTGCAGAAACATTAATATGATTTTTTGGGAAAATCTCATAATCTATGTCAAATGTGGCCTTAACATAACTGTCGCCTAGTATGCTTAAGTAATCGTATCCTAAGAAAGGAACGATATTATTTACACGCTTTGCACCGTAACCCCCTAGTACAAAATCTAGCGATCTTGTGTCTGCACCACCTATTTTAAACCCTCCAGCTGTTTCGATAGTTGTAGTAATACGGTCAGAAATGCTTGCAGCATACATAAATCTTGCATTTGCAATTCCAAACTCACTAAAATTGTTATTATAGTCTGAAGAGAATAAATAAACATCAAAATCTGCATCAAATAGTACTCCAGAGTTTGGGAAATACTTGTTGTCCAGCGAGTCATATTTGAGTTGAGAATAGGCACCACCCATATGACTTTTGTCAAAGATTACAGCGGTTTCTCCCTCTGCAGTAGGAAGCACCGTCTCTGTCTCTATATCAAGAAACTTATGTTGTAAGCCTATATTAAAAGAAAATTGTTTTGCAAGAATGGTCTGTAAATATATTTTATTTGAAACATCTTGATAACCTAAGTTTACTCGATTTATACCCTCTAGAGAAACCCCATCTGTAGCATCAAAAAGTTGTGCATTTACACCTTTTTCAAAAGAGGTGTAAGAAGATTTAAGACCTACGCTCCAGTAAAAACCTTTGTCTATATAGTAATCAAAATTATACCGGATGTTATCACCTAGTATAAGATCAAACGATGCCACATCATTTTTAAATAACACTCTTTTTTTTGTAAAATTTACGAGGCCAGCAGTTCGATATAAATCATCATAGTGTAACGCAAGGCGCAATGATTGTGTACTTTTTGACTCTTGAAGCTCTAAGTGCAATACTTTTTCACCAGCTACATTTTGTAAGCGGTGGCCTATCTTTTCAAAATTTTCGGTTGCAGAGAGGTTATTTAATCCATTATAAAAATCTTCATAAGAGATTTTAACCGGTGGTGTGAGCTTAAGTTTACCCAGTACATAAGCACGCGTGTATTTTTCATTACCAGTAATACTTACGGTAGCAATTTGTATAGAGTCTTTTATGGTGGGTGCGACACGCTTTCGCGAAAGCGGTCTTTGCCTCATCCCTATAGCTTGCAGCGTTTGAAACTGCTCCTTTGCCTTGGTCTCTCCTAGGTTTATAATATCACGACCTTGATCAAATGAGACTACAGAATAGGGGTCTATTGCCGGTCTTATGTAAACATCTGTGTCCTTCTTTTTTGTTTCCATCGCTTTTGCAGTGCGATAATTATTAATCTGCAGGAGTACCTCTGTGGCAGATTTGAGATGATCTCTACCTCGCAAGGTATCTTGTACATCTACACCTATGATAATCTCCATCCCTCTATCACGTAATTCCTTTACTGGATAATTATTTACTACACCACCATCTATGAGGAGTTTATCATCAAGCATTACAGGGCTAAAAAGTGATGGTAAAGCTCCACTAGCACCTAGGGCTTCGGGCAGATAACCTTCTTCTAAAACTACTTGTTCCCCATTTTCTACATCTGTAGCGATACACAAAAAGGGAATGGACAGTTTACTAAAATCTGTAAGATCAGACACGTGATCAAGGTTCTTTACGAGAAGGTTATAGGTGTTTTGTCCCTTACTAAGTGAACTAGGTAGGGAGACCTTAAAATTGTCAAAAGGGAGTGTGATGGCATATCGCTCATCATCGTGACGTTCATAAGGGGTTTTTGCTCTACGAGGTAAATTATCTTGAATGATGTTATCAAAATTTACCGCAGTAAAAATAGAATCTAGTTGCTGGGCATTATAACCAGATGCATAAAGACCTCCTACTATAGCTCCCATACTTGTACCGGCAATATAATCTATACGCACTCCTGCATCTTCTATAGCTTTAAGAACACCTATGTGAGCAAGTCCTTTTGCACCGCCACCGCTTAACACAAGGCCTACTTTTACATCACCGTCTGGCACGTCTTGCGCATAGATAGGTATGGCGAGTAGCGTCATCGCGATGAGGAGGAGTTTTCTCATTGTTTTACGTGATAGTGGTTATAGATAATTGTTGCTTTTGCTGGGCCTATCACCTCTGTAAGGCTCTTTTTTGAAGCAGTTTTTACTTTTGAAACTGATCTATAATGTTTAAGTAAATCTACGATAGTTTTTTCACCTATACCTTTTATGGTATCTAGTTCTGTCCCTAGCGCAGCATTACTACGCTGGTTGCGGTGAAAGGTGATACCAAAACGGTGAGCCTCGTTACGTAAGTGTTGTATGATTTTAAGGGTCTCACTTTTTTTGTCTAGATATAGCGGGATGCTGTCACCAGGATAAAATAGTTCTTCAAGCCTCTTTGCTATACCTATAATTGCAATCTTACCACGCAGCCCTAAGTCATCTAGTGCTTTAACACCGCTAGAGAGTTGTCCTTTACCACCATCTACTATAATGAGTTGAGGTAGAGGTTCTCCTTCATTGAGCAAGCGTTTATACCTTCTAAAGACCACCTCTTCCATACTTGCAAAATCATCTGGACCCTCGACGGTTTTTATATTAAACTTGCGGTAGTCACTTTTACTGGGTTTACCGTTTTTAAACACCACGCAAGCGGCAACGGGGTTTGTGCCTTGTATGTTTGAGTTGTCAAAACACTCTATGTGTCTAGGCTCTTCACTAAGTCGTAGGTCTACTTTCATTTGTGCCATAATTCTATTAGTATGGCGATCTGGATCTACAATTTTAGTTTGTTTGAAACGCTCCATACGGTAGTATTTTGCGTTACGCTCAGAGAGTTCTAGTATGCGTTTTTTGTCTCCTAACTTGGGCACGGTGATTTTAAATCTAGAACCAAGGTCTACTGGAAATGGCACATATATCTCTTTTGAGTTATGATCAAAGCGTTGTTGTATTTCTATAATACCTAGCTCTAGTAGCTCTTTATCTGTTTCGTCTAGTTGTTTTTTGAGTTCTAAGGTGTGTGATTTTATAATAGCACCGTGGCTTATCTGTAAGAAGTTTACATAGCCGTAGCCTTCATCACTTATGATTGAGAATACATCTACATTACTAATTTTTGGGTTTACAACCGTACTCTTAGACTGGTAACCTTCTAGTATATCAAGTTTTTCTTTAATGAGCTGTGCCTCTTCAAACTCCATTGCTTCGGCGTGTGCTTTCATTTTTTCGCGAAAGCGAGCCAGAGAGTCTTTAAAATCTCCTTTTACAATCTGGCGTATGTGCTCTATATGCTCGTGATACTCTTGCTCAGACTGCTTTGCCTCACAAGGTCCCTCGCAGTTACCTAGATGATACTCAAGACAAACCTTAAATTTACCCGCGTCTACTTTTTCCTTAGATAGGTCATAGTTACAGGTGCGCAATTTGTAAAGATTTTTTATTAAATCTAGAAGTGTACGCACCGTTTTCATACTCGTGTATGGGCCAAAGTACTCACTACCATCCTTAATTAATCTACGCGTAGGAAACACCCTGGGGAAGCGTTCATTTTTAATACATATCCACGGGTAGCTTTTATCATCTTTAAGCAAGACATTATATCGCGGTTGGTACTCTTTTATAAGGCTATTTTCCAGAAGGAGCGCATCTGTTTCGGTTTCTACGACGATGTGTTTCATCTCGTAAATTTTCTTGACCATTGTGCGTATTCGCCCGTTATCGTGTGTTTTGTTAAAATAAGATAACACACGTTTTTTAAGGTTTTTTGCCTTACCTACGTATAGTAGTTTTTCGTTCTTATCATAATACTGGTATATCCCCGGGCTGGTGGGGAGGGTCTTGAGTTGAAGTTCTATTGGAGCGGCAGGCATACCCAAAGATAGTATATGATTAGTATTACGCTTTCGCGAAAGCATAAAAAATCACGTTAAAATCTACTTAAAGAAAGCGCATATTTTATACCTTGCTATCATATGCCAAAACGTATAATAGGTCGCACAGACAAAGTAGACTTTCCAGAACTGGGACTTCAAGATATCGATGTTAAGGTCGATACGGGAGCTTATACCTCATCCATACACTGTCATAACATTGTGGAAGAGAAGGATAGCCTTATTTGTACATTTTTTGATAAAAAGCACCCTTTATACAACGGGCAAGTGATGACTTTTAGCGATTATGATATTGCTGCGGTGCGCAGTAGTAATGGAGAGATACAGTATCGTTATGAGGTGCAAAGCAAGATTACCGTATATGGAAAAACATATAAAATATCACTCACCCTAACCTCTAGGGAAGATATGCGATTTCCTGTACTTCTAGGCCGTAAGTTCCTTACCAATAAATTCATAGTAGACACCTCACTTACAGATGTGTCTTATAACCTCAAAAAGAATGAATCTAAAAATTTTATCTCGTAATCCTAATTTATATAGTACGGCAAGGCTACAAGAAGCTGGGCTCAAAAGAGGCCACAGTGTAGAGGTCATAGACCCGCTTAAATGTGACCTCATTATTGAGAAAAAAAAGCCTACAGTAATATATAAAAATCGCACACTAGAAACTGCAGATGCTGTCATACCACGTATAGGAGCATCAATTACCTTTTATGGTACAGCTGTTGTGAGACAGTTTGAGATGATGAATACATTTACCACCACTACCTCACAGGCACTTGTGCGCAGTAGAGATAAGCTGCGTAGCCTTCAGATCTTATCTAGATCTAAGCTGGGCTTACCTAAAACTGTTTTTACAAACTACTCTCGAGACGTAGGAGAGATGATTGCTCACGTAGGAGGTGCACCTCTCATTATAAAATTACTTGAGGGTACACAGGGACTAGGTGTTGTTCTAGCAGAGACAAAAAATGCAGCAGAGTCTGTGATAGAGGCTTTTAATGGACTAGAAGCGCGCGTGATAGTGCAAGAGTATATCAAAGAAGCAAAGGGAGCAGATTTAAGAGCCTTTGTAGTAGACGGGCAGATAGTAGGAGCTATGAAGCGACAAGGTAAAGAAGGTGAGTTTAGATCAAACCTTCATCGCGGTGGTACTGCAGAGATTATAACCCTATCTGACGAAGAAGAAAATGCAGCCATCAAGGCGGCAAAAGCAATGGGACTAGGCGTAGCGGGTGTAGATATGCTGCAAAGTGAGCGAGGGCCACTTATACTTGAGGTAAACTCATCACCAGGACTCGAAGGCATAGAGAAAGCAACCGGAAAAGATATTGCAAAGACCATCATACGCTATATAGAGCGTAGCATATAATTCAGAATACATTTGGCACAAATAGATGAACATAATGTGCTCACCATACTAGGTGAGCAAATCTTACCAGGTAAGAGCGCAACAGTAAATTTTAATATTGCAAAATTATATACAGCCTCCTCTGTTGAGGTGCCTATCATTATAGAAAGGGCAGTACAGCCTGGCCCTGTCATATTAATCACATCTGGTATACACGGTGACGAGATAAATGGTGTAGAGATAGTACGGCAGCTTATCGCAAAGAAGATTAATAAACCAAAAATAGGAACCATCATCTGTGTGCCCGTCGTAAATATATTTGGCTTTTTAGATATGAAACGTGCCTTTCCAGATGGGAGAGACCTCAATAGAGTGTTTCCTGGTAATCCTAGGGGGTCACTGGCCAGTAGATTTGCATACCAGTTTGTTAAGAAAATTTTACCCGTAGCAGATATCTGTCTTGACTTTCATACTGGTGGAGCATCACGTTTTAACGTCGCACAAGTGCGTATAGATCCGCTAGATGTAGACTCTATGAAGTATGCAAAAGTTTTTAATGCCCCTTTTACTTTGCACTCTAAAGTAATCTCAAAGTCATACAGAGCTACCTGCTCTAGAATGGGTAAGCCTACCATACTTTATGAAGGAGGAAAGTCTAAAGTAAGCGATAAGGAAATTGCTCGCGAGGGAGTATACGGTACAATGCGAGTTTTGAGCTATCTAGAGATGCTTGACGATACCTTTACAGTGCCAGAAGCTCCTAAGCCTTCTGTACTTGTAGAAAATACCCGATGGATGCGTGCAAAATATTCAGGTTTGTTACATACAAAAGTAAATTGCGGCGATAGACTTATAGAAGGGCAACACATCGCAACAATCACAGATCCCTATGGTAGATTTAGACACGTTGTAAAGGCAAAAAGTGAAGGCTATGTGATAAATGTAAATGAAGCATCACTTGTCTATCAAGGCGATGCCATTTTTAATATCTCTAGAGAACATAACGAAGATCAAGATGAAGCAGGAGCTGAGGAAGAAGTATAAAGCCCTGCGCAATGCTCTAAAGCAAGATGAGCAAGATGAGCTAAGTCTTGCCATTGCAAACCAAGCACTGAGCCTAGACATTTGGGATTACGACTTTTATCACATATTCTTGCCTATAGAACGCTTACGCGAAATAAACACCGAGTTTCTATTATCCATTCTAGCCGGTAAAGATAAAAACATCGTGCTCTCTTCATCAAATTTTAAAGACAGCTCGATGAAGCATTATTTGCTCACAGACAGTACAAAGCTTATTGTAAATAAGTATGGTATTCCAGAACCAGCTGCAGGTATCGAGATACCCGCAATAAATATAGATGTTGTCTTTATTCCCTTACTAGCTTATGATCAAGAAGGTAATAGAGTGGGTTATGGCAAGGGGTTTTATGATCGCTTTTTATCTCAATGCAAGCGTGATGTGGTAAAAGTAGGGCTTAGTTTTTTTGAGCCAGAAAAAGAGATAATTGTAAAAAACAGTCAAGACATTGCGCTAAATAGCTGTATTACACCGAAAAAGGTGTATCATTTTTAGGCTTTTTTGATTTATTTGGTATATTCATAATCCCAAATCATATTTATGAATATAACTGCCTTTACAAAAAAGAGAAGGAAAGATTCTCATACTCATACTACACCTATGGAAAAGTCTGATCAGTTTTCTATTGATAAATTTTACTATCAAGAAATCTCTGCCTTAACAGAGGCTGGTGGCTGGAGTGTAGATTTTAAAAACAAAACAAGTCATTTTGACCATCAAGCCCGCATTATTCTTGATGTTCCTAAAGATTATGTGCCTACCTTAAGGTCTGGATACACATTTTATGCAGAAGAGCATCTAGATCGAGCAACAGAGTTCTTTTTTGGCTGTGCAGAAGGAAAACCTTTCTCTACAGAAATAAAAATGCAAACCTATAACGGAGAGGTATTCTGGGCTATAGCAAAAGGAAAACCACTTAGAGATGAATCTGGAGAGATTATAGGGATACGAGGCGTTTTTAGAAAAATAGATGAACAAAAGAAAAGAGAGCAACAACTGGAGCAATCTCTTAAGCTCATAGAAGGTCATAACTCCAGACTCTATGACTTTGCACATATTATATCTCATAACTTAAGGTCACAGGTGAGTAATTTACAAATGTGCTCTGCCTTAATGGATAGATCTACTCTTACAGAAGATCAAATAGAGCTAGTAAATAACTTTGAAAAAATAGGCAATAGCCTAGACGTTACACTTCAGCATCTTAATAAGATTGTAAGCGTTCATAATATCTCAAAGACAAAATTAGAACCTGTTGTTATAAAAGACGTTTATGACCGTGTAGTCGCAGGCCTTAGCCAAGATATTAGAGCGAGTAGGGCGGTTATGTATACAGAATTTTCTGAAGTAGAAGAGGTGATGTA
>JAHDEV010000063.1:5895-14718 GCA_020628615.1 Dokdonia sp. | reverse complement strand
ATCAAAATGATGCTTTACTAAATGAAAAAACTATTACTACTTGTATTACTTATTAGTATCACATCCTGTGATGAGGGAGATATCGTCTCTACCGAAACTATTGCAGATGAGATTACACGAGGTGCTGTTTTAAGAACGCAGGCCTATTTTAATAATGATTATGATGTTACAGACCTAACAAGTGATTTTCACGTCATACTTGAGGAGCAAGATATTGAGGATGGAGATTTGCTAGATGAGGTTGAGATTTTCATACAGTACATAGGCAATACTCCGGCTACCCACGCACTCTCCACACAAGAGGTGTTGTATGATGTAGTGCCCGCATCAAATTTTTATGAAGGTGAGTTTGGCCTGCCTCGCTATAACCTTCAAATATCATTTCAAGAGGCACTTTCCTTTTTAAACTTACAGCTTAGTGATGTTGCTGTAAAAGATCAATTTATATATAGGCTTAATTTAAAACTTACTGATGGGAGAAATTTTACCACCGGTACTTCCAGCTCTATAATTATTGCTTATGATACGTTCTATAGTTCCCCATTTCTTTATACTATTAATGTAGTATCACCTATAGATGACACGGCATATACGGGGGTGTATGCTGTGGAGTCTATTTTTGATGGACCTGGCCCAGAAGGAGAAACCTTTGTAGATTGCTATACAGTAGAAATTACAAAAGGGCGTTCTAATACCACAAGACAGTTTTATGCGTGGCACTGGAGGTATCATAGAGGGATAGAGCAAAAACGAAGATGGGAGTTTAATGTAGTGGGAGATGAGATCGTTTTTGGTAAAAACCAGCTGTCTTCACCAGAAGGTTATTGCAGCTCTACAGCACCTATTTTACTAGGGCCTGATACAGAAAATGGGAGTGCAGATATTGTAGACGATACTGTTTTTGAACTCTGGTTTGTAGAGGGTTACCTTAACTTTGATGGAGGATGCGGGTTTAACACCGCACCATCTAGATATAGATTTACAAAACAATAAATTATGAGAAAAATATACTTTATAATCTTAGTAGGCATTTTATCAGCCTGTAGTGATGATGAAAAAGCCATAGAGGTTGTTACTGAAGAAATAGAACGTGGTGCCGTCTTGAGAAACATTACTCGTATTCAAAATAATTTTATAGATGGAGATCTTACCAGCACCTTTGCAGTAGAGATAGAGGAGCAAGATGAAGAAGACGGAGCTTTTTTAGATTTTGTGCGCGTCTACACAAAGTTTATAGACCGAGATTTGTCTAATGGCAACGATAGCACAGCAGAGGTTATACTATCAGATATAGAAGCGAGTAGTTTTACTGCTGGACCCTTTGGTTTGCCTAGAAATATTATCGAGGTAAGCTATGAAGAGATTATAAATGCACATAGTTTAGATCTGGATAATATAGAGCCTGGAGATCAGTTTGAGGTAAGGCTAGAAGTTTTCTTAACAGACGGTCGTAGTTATAGTAATGATAGTGGCTCTGCTTCTATACTTACAGACTTTTGTTTTTTTAAATCCCCATATCGTTATGTGATTAATGTGATAGAACCTATTCCTGATGCAGATTTTACAGGTACCTATTTTTACGAAATTATAAGTGATCAAGATGACACGGGCGTAAATTCTGAAGGTTTTATTACAATATCTAGTACAACTATGCCTAATGTACGCACTATGCCATTATATACAGATGTGTTAGAATTTACTATTGCTGGAACTTCTATTTATCCAAAAATTTATGGATCATACAATGGTTTCTGTCGCGATTCTACACTGCATATTCTAACTGGACCTAGCGAGACATCCTTTGGGCAACTTAACCTTGTAGATGATACTGTATTTGATATGACTATTGTAATAGGTTATGAAGGCTGGGATGGACAGTTAGGAAATAACGTGAGAGAGTTTACTTATAGATTTACAAAGCAATAATATGTTTACGCTTTCGCGAAAGCGTAATACCCAATTGTTAATATTATCTAAATTAAATTAACTCCCAGCAGTCAATTCTTATTTTCGAGTAGAAATACACTACCGATGAAAAGAATACTACTCCTTTGTTTACTAGCGACTTTTTTTACAACACAAGACTCCTTTGCACAACGTAAGGAATCACGACGTAAAAAATCTAAAAATAAAACGGAAGAGAAGGCTCCAGAAGCAAATTCAGATAAAAATGGTTTTAAACCTTATAACAAGGTTATTACTAAAGAAGCTGTAACAGACTCAGGGCTATTTCAAGTACATAAAATTAAGGATGAGTTCTTTTATGAGGTTCCTTTCTCACAGCTCAACAAAGATATGTTGTGGGTTACTCGTATCGCTCAAATCCCTAGCGGACTAGGAGGAGGTTACATAAACGCCGGTTCTAAGACAAATGAGCAGGTTGTACAGTGGGAGCGCTTTCAAGATAAAATACTTATTAAAATTAAATCGTATGCCAGTGTAGCAGATAGTACAAAGGCGATAAGTAATTCTGTACGTGTAAATAATTATGAGCCTACACTCTATGCGTTTGATATAAAAGCATTTAACAAAGACTCTACAGCAGCTGTTATTAATGTAACAAAGCTGTTCTCGTCTGATGTAAAGGGTATAAGTGCACTATCTGGTCGTTTACGTAAACAGTACAAAGTAAAAAAGCTAGATGCAAATCGCAGTTTTATAAACAGTGTTAAGAGTTTTCCAGAAAATATAGAGGTAAAACAAGACTTTACATATGATGCGGCAGAGCCTCCTACAGAGAGGGCTGCAGAGAGTATAAGCCTGCAGGTAAACCAGTCTATGATATTACTGCCAGAGCAACCTATGCAACCTAGATTGTATGATCCAAGAGTAGGCTTCTTTACAGTAAAGCAATATGATTACGGTAGTGAAGCGCTCAAGGCAGATCAAAAAACATACATACGCCGCTGGAGACTAGAACCTAGTGATGTAGAAGCATACAAGAGAGGAGAACTTGTAGACCCTGTAAAGCCTATTGTTTATTACCTAGACCCAGGGACTCCTGAGAGTTTAAAGGAATATATAAAACAAGGTATAGAAGACTGGCAAAAGCCTTTTGAAACAGCAGGTTTTAAAAATGCTATTATAGCAAAAGACGCCCCTACGCCAGAAGAAGATCCAGAGTTTAGCCCAGAAGATATACGTTACTCTGTAGTGCGCTACGTAGCCAGTACAACTCGTAATGCCGTAGGGCCTAGCGTGTCTGACCCACGTAGCGGCGAGATTATAGAAAGTGACATTATCTGGTATCACAATCACTTAAGAAGTTATAGAAACCGTTATTTACTAGAGACTGGAGCGGCAAACCCAAGTGCACGCACACTAGACACCCCAGAAGAGGAGATAGGGGAGATGATGCGTATGGTGATTGCTCACGAGGTAGGCCACGCACTGGGTTTTCCTCACAATATGGCGGCAAGTTATGCATATGATGTAGCGTCATACCGTGATGGGGCGTTTACTCAAAAAAACGGTATCGCAGCCAGTCTTATGGACTATGCTCGTTACAACTATATCGCACAGCCGGGAGACACAAACATACGTTTTGTGAGACAGATGGGACCTTATGATCACTATGCTACAAACTGGGGTTATAGATGGATACCAGATGCTACCTCACCGTTAATGGAGAAAGTAACCCTTAACCAGTGGATTCAGGAAAAAGCAGGAGATCCAATCTATAAATTTGGGAGACAGTCTAGTAGCTTTGACCCACAATCACAAACGGAGGCAATAGGTAATGATCCTGTAAAGGCAAGTACGTATGGTATTAAAAACCTACGCTACGTAGCAAAAAACTTACCGTCGTGGACATCTAGCAAAACAAACGATTACCAAGACCTAGAAGAACTCTATGGAGAACTCATAGGGGTATATAGTAGATTTGTAGGTCACGTGGTGACTAACATAGGTGGCGTATATGAAAATATCAAAACTCCTGCACAGGGCGGCGTGGTGTACACACATCTAGATGAAGCTTCACAAAAGGAATCTATGCAGTGGTTACAAAATAACCTTTTTGAAACACCTACCTGGCTTGTAGACCCCGCTATCTTACAAAATATAGACCACGCCGGTTATGCAGAAAAAATAAGAAGAACACAATCTAGATACTTAAATAGACTTTTAAGTTTTGATAGACTAGGGAGATTAATAGATGCAGAGACAACACAGACAGAATATTATAGCGCTCTAGAGATGCTTTCAGACCTGAGGTCTGGTATCTGGTCTGAGACTAGAAGAGGAGCCTCTGTAGATATCTATCGTCGTAACTTACAGCGATCTTACTTAGAGCGTATGGCTTATTTAATGACAGATGAAGGGCCAAAATCAAGATCTGGAAGACCAGGTTTTGAGGGAGCTTTACGTTATGATATAAGCGCATCAGATGTAAGACCCCTTGTACGCGGTGAGTTACAAAAACTTAAAAAGACATTAAGGTCAGCGCGCAATGCAAGTGTAGATACAATGACTAAGTACCATTATGAAGATGCAATTGCTCGTATAGATCAATTACTTGATCCAAAATAATTACTCACAGTCAAAGTCTATGTCGAGCACTTTTAACCCGTAATTTTTTGCGTCATAGTTAAAGTGCCACCATTCTGTACGTATGGGTGAAAAGCCAAATTTTTTCATCACAGACCACAGCTGTTTTCTATTTGCCGTAATGGTATCGTTATGTGGGTGGTCTATATGAGCTTCTTTTCCAAAAAAGTCATAGTCACTACCCATATCTAGCGGCGTGCCGTCCAGCTTTACAATGGTCATATCTATCGCAGCACCACGGTTATGTATAGAACCACTACCGTAAGGATTACCCACGTAGCCAGGGTTAGGGTAAATCTCCCACATTTTTTTTTGTACAGAGAGTGGGCGATAGCAATCATATAGCTGTATCATATACCCTAGCTCGCAAAAGTAATTATTTGCCTCAACGAGCGCCTCTGCAACCTCCGGTATAAGGAGACACTGCACACAGTCGTAAACGGTTTGTTCTAGAAAATTATCATCTGTAGCATAGCGTACATCATATGAAAATTTTGAATCAAATTCGGCTATATTCACCAGCGGACTTTCTTGATCGCTTTGCATTGCAAGAAAAAAAAGTGCTGATAGTACTAAAAAAAACGTGCGATATATCTTCATACTGGAAAATTACGATTAATTTGGTTTTTTCCGCTTTCGCGAAAGCGTAATTTTAATAATACAACGCTCCTTAATGATTGATTTACCTAAAATTGAAACCAAACGTCTTGCTGTAAAGCTCACTGCCAGAGCCGAAAAGCTTGTTAAACAAGGGCACCCTTGGGTTTTTGATAATAGTATTGCAAAACTCAACAAGGAAGGACAAGCTGGAGATCTTGCCATTCTTTTTGATAATAGGGCAGATAAGGTGTATGGTATAGCTCTTTATGATCCAGATTCACCCATACGTCTTAAGGTACTAAGTAGTACCCCAGCTACTGCAAACGAAACATTTTTTAAGGATAAGATTCAAGTAGCTTTTAAAAAGAGAGCTAAACTCTTACGTACGACTACTAATAGTTATCGACTTCTTTTTGGTGAGAATGATGGTTTTCCGGGTCTCATTGCAGATGTGTACGATAGCGTCATTGTAGTAAAAGTATATAGCGCTATCTGGTTTCCATACCTAGAGATGGTATTGCCACATTTACTAGCTATTTCTCATACTGAGACTATGGTGTTGAGGTTGAGTCGTAATGTGGGTAAAGGTAATACTTACGGTCTTGCAGATGGACAAGTAATACACGGCGTACTTAAAAACGATGTTGTCACTTTTGTGGAGCACGGTGTGAAATTTTCGGCAAATGTGATTTATGGTCATAAAACAGGTTACTTTTTAGATCATCGCAACAACCGTAAGCGTGTGGGAGAACTTTCTAGAGGAAAGAGTGTATTAGACGTTTTTAGTTATGCCGGAGGATTTTCTGTACACGCGCTTGCTGGTGGAGCAAAAGAGGTAGTGAGTCTTGATATAAGCGCACAGGCTCTAGAAGTGGCAGTACAAAACGGAAAATTAAACCCCCATAAGGGTACACATAAAACAATGGCTATAGATGCTTTTGTGGGATTACAGCAACTCATAGATGAGCAACAGCAGTTTGATATTGTGGTGATAGATCCTCCTAGTTTTGCAAAAAGTGCGAGAGAAGTGCCTACAGCTAGAAATAGTTATGCAAGACTGGCACAACTGGGAGCGCAGCTTACTAAGAGAAATGGGTTACTGGTACTAGCGTCTTGCTCTTCTAGAGTGGAGGCTCAGGTCTTTTTTGATATATGTGAGGCACATATAAGAAAGTCTAATAGAACTTTTAATGTAGAAGATAAAACCTACCACGACATAGATCACCCTATAGGTTTTCCGGAAGGCGCTTATCTCAAATGTGGGTACTACAGGCTTAATTAATTACACTAAAAATAAACATATGCGTTGCCTACTGGTCCTTTTTATATCGATAGCTATACTTTCTTGTAAAGAAGAAAAACCGCTTGTAGAAACCACTATAGGAGATGTAAATTTTATCCCTATACCTAATGAGGTAAAAGCGCATCCATATGGTTTTCTTTTTAATATAGAAACAGTAGTAGTAAGTGACACCCTCACAGAAGTTAGAAATGTGGCTAGTGATTTTAAAAAATACTTTAGGGCAACACCATTTTTAAAAGAAGCCGTACAAACCACACAGAAAGAGGAAAATGTCATCTCATTTTCTCTGGTCTCTCCAGATAGCATTCAATCTGAAGAGGGTTATGTACTAGATATAACGCATCAAAAAATTGCCCTTGCAGGATCTACAGAAGCAGGACTTTTTAAAGGTGTGCAAACATTAACCCAGCTACTTCCAGACAGTCTTATAGCTGGTAAGCGTGTCGATAGTCTTGTTATACCGGGTATACGTATAAAAGATGAGCCTAGATTTGCATACAGAGGTATGATGCTTGATGTAGCTAGACATTTTTTTACCGTAAACCAAGTAAAGCGCGTCATAGATCAAATGGCGTCTTATAAGCTCAATAAGCTACACCTGCACCTTACAGATGATCAAGGATGGCGTATTGAAATTAAATCTTGGCCCAAACTTACAGAGATAGGAGGAAGCTCATCTGTACGTGATGAGAGTCCAGGCTTTTACACACAAGAAGATTACAAGGAAATTGTGGCTTACGCACAAAGTAAATACATTACGGTAATTCCCGAAATAGATATGCCAGGCCATACTAATGCAGCTCTTGCATCATACCCAGAGCTTAATTGCAATGGTAAAGCAACAAAACTTTATAGAGGTATGCGTGTAGGTTTTAGTACGCTATGTGTAGATAAAGAAATCACATATAAGTTTATAGATGATGTAATAAGAGAAGTAGCAGGAATGACTCCTGGCAAGTATATACATCTAGGTGGTGATGAATCTCACGTTACTTCAAAAAAGGACTATAATCTATTTTTAAACAAGGTTTTTCCTATAGTAAAAAAGTATGGTAAAAGTGTTGTGGGCTGGGAAGAAATACAAAGTGCAAATATAGATAGTACCTATGTAATACAGCACTGGCAAAAAGAAGCTACCGCTCAAAAAGGAATAGATAAAGGGGCAAAAGTGATTCTCTCACCGGCTAAGAAGATGTACTTAGATATGAAATACACAAAACAGTCTCCCATAGGTCTTACTTGGGCGGGTATGGTAGAGGTAGATAGTGCTTATATCTGGCAGCCGTCTTCCATATTTAAGGATATAGATACCTCGCAATTACTAGGTTTAGAATCACCATTATGGGCAGAGACCATACAAACATCAAACGATATTGAGTATCTGGCTTTCCCTAGAGTTATAGGGCACGCAGAATTGGGCTGGAGTAATCCAGCAAATTATAATTGGGATAATTACCGAGTGAGATTACAAAAACACTATGCTAGGTTGGAGATATTAGGAATAAATTTTTATACATCTCCACTCATTCATTCTGTACTTAAGCAGTAGTTCTGCGGTCATCGTACTTAAGTTGCTCACTTATAGCCCATTTTACAGCTTCTTCTAAATCAAAGAATTTTTTAATTTTTGATTTAAAAAATAAACGTTCAAGTAAAATATTAGATCGTTCTTGCTGGCTGTATGATACCACAGCAAAAGCGCTAATAGAGTTTCTAGCTTTAAAAAACTTTAGCCAGTCTTGAGGGACAAGTGAGTATGGGTGTACTCTGTTAGAAATGTAAGCTACCTTTTGATCTACACCATAGTAAGACTCTGCGATAGTTATAATTTCTTGAGCCATCTCCCAGTCAAATAACACGCCTTCTTTTATTTCTGAGATAATAAAATTATCAAAGAAGTAAAAAGTGCCATTATCAAGAATGTAGATGTCTTGTAATTCGTAATTAAGATTTGATTCGGATACTAACATATGTCAAAATTAAATCTTTAATAATAGTCTTAAATGTAAAGATTTTAAGTGAGTATGTCAATAGATAATAGGTTTAAAGTTATCGATAAAGTACTAAAAATGAGCAAAATATTTACTAATTACAACCGCCAGTGAATCCTGTAGCGTCAAAAGATGTTTGTACAATACCATCTCTATCACCTGTTATAACCTGTATAATGAGATCATTCTCACCACTACCATCACGTTTTGGACTGCAGTATTCAAAGAGGTAAAAACTGTTAGCCTGTCCAGCAACTCCATTTGATATATCATTAAAAACCATTTCTAGTTCGTTACTATTTTCGGCAAAAGCGCTACCCGTTCTCCCTATAGCTGTGAGAACCTCCTCATCTATTTCTGAGCCTAAACCTATGGTAAAAA
>JAHDEV010000063.1:0-5795 GCA_020628615.1 Dokdonia sp. | reverse complement strand
CCTATAGCTGTGAGAACCTCCTCATCTATTTCTGAGCCTAAACCTATGGTAAAAAAACTTATATCTTCTCCGGCATTACTTACAGCGTCTAGTGCTTCTTGCTCACTATATCTAGCAGCTTGATCTGTCCCGTCTGTAAATATTACGACAGATGCAGCTGCAAATAAATCTTCATTTTCTAAGGTGTCTACTATGTTTTCGGCATTTGTAGCCGCTTTGATTACAGCTCCATACAAGTCTGTAGAGGGGTCATTACTTATATCATCTGTAATACCATCTATAGCCTCTTGAAGTTGAGTTGCGCTCGTAGTAAGTGGTTGTAACTCGTGTAGTACATCTTCTCCATCAAACCAATAAATAGCCATTTTAAAAGATTCTGTAGGTACAGCTGGCATCACATTAGTAATAAAACTGGTAGAGGCTTGTTTTAATTCTTGTAGACTTGAACTCAAAACACTATTACTCAAATCAAGTACAAGTAGGGTGTTGTTTGAAAAAATCTGAGCATTTGGAGATATAGCGGCAGATGCTTCTGAGCTAGAGATTTCATTATAACAGTCATCATTGCGACCTTGTTCAAAAATCGTAAAGTTAGAAGGAGTTAATCCTGCCACAGGGCTTCCATCTGTACCATTTACTTTAAAAAATACAGAAACCTTAGAGGGCAGTGTTGTATATGATTCTTGAATTGTAATATCTAATTCTTGCGTGCCTAAGTTAAGACAAGCAATGCTATCATCACCACCTCCGTCATCGTCTCTTGAGCTACAAGAGGTGAACATTGAAATACTTAAAAAGGCAAAAATTGCGATGTATAATTTCATATTTATTCATTTGGGATTGATGCTTAGAGAACGTCTTACTTTTCTATTTATTTCTTCCATTCTGTAATGTATGCATCTTTTTCACTACTCAATTAAGAGCTAATGAGTTGTAAATATTTTATATTTGAATGTAGATTAATGAGATAACGCTTTCGCGAAAGCGTACTAAGATTAACTATTGGCATACTTTGTGTAACACCCTTATTACATAATGTCACATATTTAAAAACTAATTGACCTCTTGAAAACCTTTTCTCCCATAACATTATCTCTCATTGTAGCAATGCTATTTGTATGCGTTACAACCACTGTCACTGCACAGATAGATGCACCTAGAGCTTCTATAGAAATAAAGGGAGAGCAGCCTAATGAGGTGCCTACAGAAGTTTTTGTATCACCTACAGCTCCAAAAAAGGATAACACGATACAGTCTGGATCACTTATATTTAAGAGTAAGATAAAGTTAAGCGACCCTTTTGCTGCAAAGGAAAAGCGAGAAATCAATCTTATAAAAGGAGACGATTTTGCAAAAAAAGACTTTAGCGCTCTTGAGAATAAAATGAATAACTCTAACGCAAAGGATAAAGAAAAATTAAAGCCAGAATATTATAGAGATCAATATCTCGGAGATTTTAAAAGTGGTTCTAAGTTTGTAAATTTTACATATCGTGATCACGGTACTGTAGATGGTGACCTTGTGAGTGTAAGCGTTAATGGTACAGTGGTTCACCCTCGTATCTTTTTAGAAGGAGAGTTTCAAGGTTTTTATCTTGATCTTGTAAAAGGATTTAATAAAATAGAAGTAAAGGCCTTAAATCAAGGTTCTGTAGGAGCAAATACTGCACAGTTTGTTATGTATGATGATGAGCGACAGGTCATCTCGTCAAACGCTTGGTTTCTTGCTTCTGGCTATACTGCCACTGTAATTATAGTAAAAGAAGAGTAGCCTACTCCTCAAAAGATTGCATAGATACCAGTTTGTGATACATTCCTTTCTGATCTATTAATTCTTGATGTTTTCCTTGTTCTACAATTTCGCCCTTTTGCATAACCACAATCTCATCTGCATTTTGAATAGTTGAGAGTCTGTGAGCAATCACAATAGAGGTGCGATTCTTCATCATATTTTCTAGCGCCTTTTGCACGAGACGCTCACTCTCTGTATCAAGAGCAGAGGTAGCCTCATCAAGTATCATAATAGGTGGGTTTTTAAGTACTGCTCTCGCTATAGAAAGTCGCTGCTTTTGGCCACCACTAAGCTTATTACCACTATCACCTATATTAGTATCAAGACCTTCTGGAAGCTCCTTTACAAACTCCCAAGCATTTGCGATTTTAAGTGCTTCTATAATCTCCTCATCTGTGGCATTTGCTTTGCCTACAATCATATTGTTGCGTAGAGAGTCATTAAAGAGTATAGCATCTTGTGTTACAATACCTATATTTTTCCTTAAGTCTTTAAGAGACATATCTCGTATATCTACCCCATCTACTGTAATATCACCAGACACAACGTCATAAAAGCGGGTAAGTAGGTTTGCAATAGTACTCTTACCAGATCCAGACTGGCCAACTAGTGCAACTGTTTTGCCTTTTGGGACGTTAAGTGTGAAATTTTTAAGTACTAGTTGTTCTTCATACTTGAATGAAATATTATTAATCGCAATAGACTTTGCAAAGCCTTCTACCGGTGTTGTGATGTCTTTGTTTGTAATCGTATTTTCTGTTTCAAGAATTTCTAGAATACGTTGAGCAGAGGCATTACCACGTTTTACGCTGTAACTTGCTTTAGAAAATGCTTTAGCTGGGGTTAATATCCCATAAGCGAGTCCCATAAATGCGATAAATGTAGGGCCATCTAGAGTTTCTTCTGTAAGCACCATATTACCCCCAAACCATAGTAAAACGCCTATAACCACAATACCTAAGAACTCACTAGTAGGTGAGGCAAGTGCCTGGCGTTGCATCAAACTGTTTGCATAATCATTAAAGCGTTTTGTGCTTGTATTAAAGCTATTTTGAAAACGATCTTCGGCATTAAAACTTTTTATGATTTTGAGTCCGCCTAGAGTTTCTTCTAGTTTTGATAAAATCTCTCCTTGCTCACGTTGCACACGGTCAGACTTCCTTTTAAGTCTTTTACCTATAAGTGATATTACAAATCCCATAATAGGTATAAACGTAAGTACAAATACTGCCAGCTGCGGGCTGAGTAAAAACATAGTTCCCAGCGCAAATATGATGGTAAGAGGCTCTCTTACAATGAGCTCTAGTATGCTTAAAAATGAATGCTGTACCTCCTGCACGTCTGATGTGACACGAGCAATGGTGTCACCTTTGCGTTTTTCTGTAAAGTATGCCACAGGTAGTGAGACAATTTTCTCATACATTGCATTTCTAATATCCATCAAGACTCCATTTCTTAAAAAGGTAATGAAGTACATCGCTAGGTAACCAAAAAGGTTTTTAAGTAAGAATACCGCAATTACAAAGCCTATCATTAAAGTTAGGGCTTGCACTTTATCATCTCTAGCTATTTCTGTAACATAATACCCCAGAGAGTCTTCCATAAAGTCTTTTGCTTTGAGGAGGCCGTTCCACTCTGGCTTTTGGGTAACAGTTTTTGTTTTATCAAAAAGGACCTGTAGCATAGGTATAAGTGCTACAAAACCTAAGGTGCTAAATAATGCATAAAAGACATTACAAATGATATTGAGAATCCCATATCCCTTGTAAGGCAATGCGTAAGAAATAATCTTCTTAAAATATTCCATAAAGTATGTGTGCGCTTTCGCGAAAGCTAAAAAAAGTTTATACCCCTAATGCAGTTTTTATACCAGCAATGCGTTTTTCTAGTATTGCAGCAACACTGTCATACTCTCCCAGTGTAGTGAGCGGTGTATGAACGCTTATATAAAACTTAATTTTGGGCTCTGTGCCACTTGGTCTAGCAGCTACTTTACTACCATCTTCTGTGTAATAAATAAGTACATTAGACTTTGGGATGTCAATGGTAGTAGTCTTTCCGGTCGTTAAGTCTAGTGAGGTAGAGGCTTGATAATCTTCTACACGAGTAACCTTGCTGCCATTTATTTCTTGCATAGGGTTCTCACGTAGGTCTTTGAGCATTTGTTTTATTTCGGCTGCGCCAGATTGTCCCTTTTTAACAAGCGAGATAAGCGTTTCTTGATAAAAGCCGTGTTTTAGGTATAAGGTTTTGAGTTTTTCAAAGAGTGTTTGTCCATTTTTCTTTGCTTCTGCTGCAATGGTACAAGCGAGTAGGGTAGCAGTTACGGCGTCTTTATCTCTCACAAAATCACCTACCATAAAACCAAAGCTCTCTTCACCACCACCTATAAAGTGTTGCTGTGGGTAGTCTTCAATCATTTTTGCTATCCACTTAAAGCCAGTAAGTCCAGTTTTACACTCTACATCGTAAGAGGCAGCAAGTACGTCCATCATAGGTGTAGATACTATTGTACTTCCTACAAATGGTTGTGGGTGCTGGTTTTCGCTTTCGCGAAAGCGTTCTAATAAATAATCTGTCATTAAGACCATAGTCTGGTTACCGTTAAGTATGGTAAGTTTACCATCATCACCTCTCACGGCTATACCCAGACGATCGCAATCTGGATCTGTACCTATCACGATATCTGCTCCTTCTTTTTCACCTTGCTCTAGTGCCATCTTAAGCGCTGCAGTCTCTTCTGGGTTAGGAGATACTACGGTAGGAAAGTTGCCATCTGGTACTTCCTGTTCTTTTACGATAGATAGGTTTGTAAAACCAGCCTGCTTTAGCGTATCTGGTACTAGTGTTATAGATGTCCCGTGTAAAGAAGTAAATACGATGCCTAAATCTTCTTTGGTCTTACTGTCAAGACCAAAAGATACCTTTGCAACACTTGCGTCTATAAAAGCTTTATCTACCGTGGTGTCAATACGCTCTATAAGATCTTCATTGCCCGTAAACTTTATATCACTAAAGTCTAATGCATCAATGGTTTTAATGATTGCAGCATCTTGTGGTGGTACTAGTTGACCTCCATCTTGCCAGTATACTTTATAGCCGTTATATTCTGGGGGGTTATGGCTTGCGGTAAGTACAATGCCACAGTGACAGTTTAAGTGTCTTACAGCAAAGCTAAGCTCTGGTGTAGGCCTTAAGTCTGAAAATAGGAAAACCTTAATGCCATTTGCCGAAAATACATCTGCTACAACTTGAGCTAGTTCTTTACTATTATGGCGACAGTCGTAGGCTATGGCTACACTTATTTGCTCATCTTTAAACTGAGTATATAGGTAGTCTGAGAGTCCCTGAGTGTTTTTACCTAGGGTGTACTTATTAATTCTATTGGTTCCTGCGCCCATAACACCGCGCATACCTCCTGTACCAAATTCTAGATTTTTATAAAAACTATCTGCGAGCTCATCTGGGTTATGAGCTATGTTATCTTTAATGCTTTGTTGTGTCTGTGCATCAAAAGTGTCAGTAAGCCAGGCATTTGCCTTTTCTAAAATTGCAGGATCGTGGTATACCATAATATTCTATTTGTTAGAGTAACAAAAGTACGGTTTTGTGTTAATTTTTATCGGGAAATACCAATTTCTCATAAATAGATTTGATATTTGACAAATGCCACTTAAAAGTCTGACATTAGTTTTTCTGCTATTTACCTCTGTTGCCTTTAGTCAACTAGAGGCATCTAAGTGGTATTTTGGTAATGGAGCAGGGTTAGATTTTTTACAAGGTTGCCCAATGCCATTTAACGGTAATGCGATGAATACTATAGAGAGTAGCTCTTCAATCTGTGATGCATTTGGAAATTTACTTTTTTATACAGACGGAGTTTCAGTTTATAATGCTAGTGATGGCATTATGGCAAATGGCGAGGGGTTACTAGGACAATTTTCTTCTACTAATGGTGCATTGATAATACCAGAGCCAGGTAGTACTTCAAGATATTATATTTT
>JAHDEV010000062.1 GCA_020628615.1 Dokdonia sp. | reverse complement strand
GTGAGAGTATTTGTACAAATTCATTTTTGAGATGATGCTCATTTATTTTAATCTGGTCGTAACGAGGCGAGACTGGACGCTGGTTAGGCATAATCCAGATTTGTAAAAACTGTACCTCGCGATCACTATTTTTATTATACTCACTGTGATCTATTCCAGTCCCGGCACTCATTACCTGGATGTCACCTTGCTGTATCACCGTCTGATTACCCATACTATCTTTATGCTCTAGATCACCAGAAAGCGGGATGGATACAATTTCCATATTGAGATGCCTGTGCATATCAAAACCTCTACCAGCCGCAACCGTGTCATCATTGAGTACACGCATCGCCCCAAAGTTCATACGATTGGGGTTATGGTAACTCGCAAAGCTAAAGGTGTGAAAACTCTGTAACCAGCCGTGGTTTGCGTTTCCTCGACTGTTTGCTTTATATAGAATCGTTTGCATAGGTGATAAATTAGGGATTAAGTAGCTCTATTTTTGGTTATAAAGTTACGATATGTGAACTTGTTTTTAAATGTGTTTGTTACGCTTTCGCGAAAGCGTAAACCTCATACTACTCTACGTAGGCTATATTTTTAATAGTGAGTTTCTTCTCCTCATTACCTAGCTGAAATGTAGTTGTTTCATCCACCTTTTTGCCAATAAGTGCTCTAGCAATAGGAGCGGTGAAGGCAATTTTTTTGTCTTTTACACTAGCCTCATCTACGCCCACAATCTGGATGGTAATAGGCTTAGGCATACCAGCGATGGTATAGGTGACTGTGGCGCCAAAACGTATTTCTCCCTCATCCTTAATATGATCAAGTAGTCTTGCGCTCTGTATGCGTTCCAGTAGTAAGTTGCGCTTCCCATTAAGAACTGCGAGTGCGCGCCTGCGCTCGCGCTCATCTGTCTCATCTAGGGTGGAGATTTTATTATCTAGCGTACTAAGCTCTTCCTTAAGTTGCGTTAATCCGTGGCTAGTGACGTAGTTTGTCACACCATCTGGTAATGCTGCCCTAGGCGGAATTATAGGAGTTTCTTCTTGGTCATCTTCTTTTACAAATCCTCTGCTCATCTTCTTTATTTTTCGTTCTTCATTAAGGCTATACTGCGCTCAGACCAGCTTATAGTGCGCGGTCCAAAACATTCTAAAATTGCATCTACACCTATCACACTTCCCTTAGATAATCTACCTAATACCGCTAGTGGCACAAAACTTTTACCTTCTGGTACTTCTACATAACCATAATCGTCTGTGCGTATGCCTAGGTCTGTATGTTTAGGCTCAATCATCTCGTTATGTAGTAAATTTCTAATGATAGGTGTATCTACCGTAACAAGCTGTGGTGAGTCTAGTACTGAGTTAAGCATTACGTCTACGGTAACTTTGTTAGCATCAGATTCAAGTTGCCAGCCTCCGTCTACACAAGTGATTTCTGGGTTATTTACAAAGTCAAGATCTAATAATCCAGCTTTTGCAAGCGCGATAAGCTGTTGTATGCTTTCAACGGGTGGACCGTAAGAATAACGTTTTGATGCTTCGTCTAGCGCAATAACTTCTGCCACTACATCATCTGCAATTGCTGGATATGAGAACTCTCTGTAGATGGTAGGCTGGCAGTGTCGCCATACTTGACCTATAAAATAGTCTAGGCTTACTGGTGCTTCTCCTACTGCCATTTCTACTTGCTGTTGCATCATTTGTAAGACAGGTTTTTGATGGGATAGGAGTAGGGGATGCGCTAGTGATTTATTGTTGAGGTAATTTATCGTCAAGAAATAAACTTCTTCTTCGGTAAGATCGTGTTGTATGGCTTTGTCTCCTAATTTTAAAAACAAGGGAGCCACAACAGCTGCCATTGCTTCTAGTAGAAAGTATTGATCTTTGGCAGGGTGATCGCCGCAGGCGCCTTTATGTATCGCTTTCGCGAAAGCGTTTATAGCATCATCACTTGGCATAAACCACTTATCTACCGCTTTATTTATAGGTTTTGGCACCATAGGAAGTCCGTCTAAGGAAAAGGGAACAAACCGCTGCGGATGGTTTTCTCCAGCGTGGAAAGCTACTTCTTTAGTATCATTATCAAGTATTTCAAAATGTGCGCCTCGCTGCAAGGTGAGCGCACGTATCTGATCAATCATTGCAAGTCCAAAACCTCTAAAAGCAACTACGCTCTCTGAGGTGATGTTTGCATTTATCATTTTTTCTACTGGATAGGCTTCTGTAAATAGTAGGGCGTTATCAGTTTGTGCAACGTGATCTTTCCATTCTTGCAGCTGCTCTGAGAGCTCCGTATCCTGATGTCCTATTGTGAGGACTACTTCATCTATTGCGGTGATGGATGCATTTTCTGTAATTACTGTGAATACTGGTGCGATATAGGTGAGGTTAGTGACAGTCTCCTCTACAATCTTTAATAAGTCAAACCCCTTAAGCGCACTAGTAATAGTCTCAAAACGCGCATTAAGGTATGTCCCCATCTTTGCCCGAGGAGGAAACTGATCTGGATGTGTTGCAGGAGGATTTTGTTGTTCTTCTGGTAGCCACTCCGTATAAGAGGGAAATGAGGGGATGATATCATCACCTAGTTTTATTTCTGGTCTGCCAGGCAAGTCTTGTAAAGCACGCTCAGTAATATTAAGCCAGTTGCTCGCTACTTGCTCAGGATTCCATACCCAGCCTGCTCCAGGATATTTAAAAGGTTCAAATAAGGTGACTTTTATTTGAGCATCTGGAGCGTTATTGTAGAGCGCAGTAAAAAGGCTTTCAAGAGCAAAAAGTCCTCTGGGACCTCCTCCTATTATGGCGTAGTGTTTCATAGGTTGGTTGTTATACTCACCCTTTATAAAAGGGCAAGTGTAACAAAGCTATGGCATTACTACGCTAGACGGTAGTTGTTTAAGATTGTGTTAGGAGTTATTTAAGACCCCATACTGATAGTTACATCATTTGCAAATCGCTCGTTATTAACCACAAATCGTGTGTGCAATTCATTAAATAAATCCATAAGTGGAAGCACAGGACTATTCCAGTTGTCAAATTCTAGATGATATTTTGCTATCAACATATAGTGATTATCCTCGTTGGTACCCGTAATTATAGGCTTGAAGCTATCTTTTTGAGCAATTTCTTTTAAGCTTGCAATATGGCTGTTGTTTCTTAAAAACTCAGTCATTTGAGAGCTGTCGCTATTAATGTTAAAGCGCTTTGATTTTCCTATAAAAAGTGATTTGATATGCGAGTTTGTAGTGATTTCAAAAGTGTGACTCTCGGGCTGTTTTGGTAACTTCATAGAGATATGACCAGAAAATTCTTTTCCAGTGATATTAATGATATTCATCTCAGTATCTCCTACAGGTATTTTTAATAAATACTGAACCTTAGGAAGGCGTATGCCGCCACCTATGCTAGTATCTTGATCTTGGTATAAAAAAGTACCTCCTTGCTCTGTCGCTATATTTTGAAAAAATGATTTATACATACCCTATATGTAGGAAAGTATTTCATTTTGTTACACTAAAGATGCTTTTTAAATCTGTTAAAGTCTAAAAACCAGCGCATACGTAAGCTCAGGGTTTCTAAACCTGTAGCATCATTAAGTGTATTTAGTCCGTCTAAGTAATCTCCGTTCACATTATCTGCAAAGGCAGTTTTACCTACACGATACCCCAGTGATAGCTCACTTGCGGGAGCAAACTGCCAGCGTGCTACAAAGTCAAGATTAAAGGCATTAAATGTGCTGTCAAAACTATCAGGATCTATAGAGAGGTTATTTACCGCCAAGTTTCCATCTTGCTGTAAAGAATATTGATTTTTATAATCTACTTTAATCCAGTAGTGACGTAATCTTAGATTCATATTAATTTTTGCGTTTACCGCATAGTTGAGCTGTATGGCATTTGTAAGCTGGTTTATAGAGCGCTGACCTATGATGATCTGATCCTCTTGATTTGTGATATAACCTATATCGTTAGGGTTATCTGTATAATCTTGCTCAAACTCTGCAAAGAAGTGTTGCCCCAGTCTTGCACGTAAACCATAACCCATCACGTACTGTTCGGTCTGTATGTTGTGATTTTTGTAATCTACTGCTACAAAGTAGCCAGCCCACGATAAATTTTTGTTTCGGTTAGTTTGATATTCTAGAACGATCTCAGAGAGCGCAGGCCTATTAAAAACCCGGTCTTCTACTCGTGCTTCAAAAAAGTCTTGACGTTTTGAGACGTAGCTCAGCGTCACAAACAGATTTTGGTTACCCTTTGTCGTGGCAAAGCTTGAGAAGCGATATTGCGAGCGCTCACGTTCCATAAGGCTGTAATAAAACCGCTGCTGGTGATCTAGATCTAGTTGATACTGCTGGAACCATTTTTTTGGAGCAGTATTGCGATAATTTACATTCCCACGGAAAACCATACTGTTGTTACGCTGCAAGAAGCCAAAGTCATTATTATCAAAATCTTCATCCTTTAAGTTCCAGCTCACACCTCCCGTCCAGGCGCCACTTACTTTTGATACATAAGCATTATACTCGTGTCCAAAAACGTTATCTCCCTCCAGCCCATATTGCTGTGATACGGCTTTCTTAAAGCTAGCCCTATAAGTACGTTTTGCATTAAACCACTCATATAACAGTGCGCTAAAGTTACTGTCATAAGCATTTCCAGATCGTAACACCGAGTTATTGATAAACGTGACAGAACTATTGTTTTTGAGTTGTTTATCTATCACTAGCGCATTGTAATTTGTGAGCGGATTTGTAATTACCTCTCTTACTTCATCTGTAGAGGTGTTTTTTATTTCCGCTTTCGCGAAAGCGGTTACCCCATTAAGCACCCCTATGGAGAGTCCGTTTTGTGACTTTCCGGTAAATTTTACAAGGTTTATAATATTTGAACTTGTAGGATTAGTAACCACCGTCTCATTATCTGAAAGCGTAATTGCATCTGCATTAATGGGTCTACCACCTATGCGACGTGTAAAAAGGTAGCCGCCTTTATCAAAAAGCTCTGTTCCCTCTATAAAAAATGGACGTTGCTCTGCAAACTGTACTTCAAAAGGAGATAGGTTAAAAACCTGGTCATCACTGCGCGCCTGGCTAAAATCTGGAATAACAGATACATCAAGCGTGTATGCATTATCAATCACATACTTAACATCGAGTCCAGGGTTGAGTGTGCTCTCTGTAGCGCCATCGCTATCTGTCTCGTGTACGGCAGATACAAAGGGTACAAAAGATAGGTTGAGCGGCGGGTTTACAGGCTCGATACCTACAAGCGACCCAAACTGGTTGAGGTATCCATCTATAGTAGGATCTATGGGACTCCAGAAAGATTCTTCATTAAGCGCCCCAGAAAAACGCTGAAAGTTAATCGTAAAATCTGATAAGTCTTCTTTAGGGAAACGTATGCTATTCCACGGGATGCGTATCTCAATGTCCCAGTGAGTATCGTACACGGTGACTTCACTTTCCCAGATAACATTAAAATTTTCGTCTGCACCGGTGTTGCCAGATATCTTACTGTCAAACTGCACACCGGCTGCCGTAACGGTAAAGTCATACCCCTCGCGTGTTTGCCCAAAGGGATCAATTTGCACGCCAAAATAGTCTGCATTACCCACATCATCACGAGCGGTAAGGAGGCGTCTTATTTCATTTTTATCATTTGTATGGAGCACAGCACCTACGTAGAGGTAATTATCATCATATAATACGGCAATCTCTGTTGCACGTAGAGAGGGTTGTCCAGCATTTGGTGCTTTTTGTGTAAATGTCTTGGTTTCTAGTTGTGCTTTCCAGACTGCCTCTGTGAGGTTTCCATCTATTTTAGGAGCCTCTCCTGTGCGATGCGCTTTAAGAGATTGCTGCGCAGTGACGCTTGCTGTGAGTAAGGTGAGTATAAAAATGAGTACTGTTTTCATAAGGTTGGTTCTTTTGTTTGATGGCACAAAAGTGAGATCATCTATTTGATAATCAGGTTAACCACAGGTTAAGGGCTAGGTTAATGTAATAGCAAGAACACTAGTCGTTGTATTAACCTAAGAGCGAAGTACATACTGAGTAAGGGTTGCGAGCAATTTTAAGGTTAATGCTCGGTTAACGGAGAGTATTAATTATGTCTAACTGTACTTTCCCACTACATTTACAACATCAATCAACCACAGATGAAAAGTAAATTCTCCTTATTAATAGCAATATCTGCACTAGCATTACTAGCGTTATGTGCCATACAAGCTTATTTAATAAGTAATACCTACGAGCTCAAAAAAACCGCTTTCTTTAATGAAACCTCAAATGCGGTTTCTGAGATTGCAAATGATAGAGAACTAGACTCTCTCTACGACGCACTTATAGAAGTAGACCTAGAAGATCACCTAGCAGATTACTTTAATGAGAGTATAACTAAGCGACAGGTGGTAGAACGATTTTACCGCAATGCAGATGCTTATAACGAGCATTATATGCAGCGGTATGAAGCCTTGCAATTACAAAAAGAGTTGGGTTATGAGGTAGCGTATAGACAGAATTTGTTAAGCATTGTCATCATAGACTATCCTCATACAGACACCATTTTTCCTATAAAAGACAATGAGAGAGAACGCATTTTTGGGCAGAAGTTTAAAACAGGAATTTCAAGAAGTATTAACTATGCACGCACCTTTGATACAAATGAGTTTATAGACCGTAGAGGTGACAGTATAAGTATAAGCTCGTACGATTTTGAAGTGCGCACCACACAAGAGATACAAGTACCTAACTGGAAATCTCTAGTACTTAGAAGAATGTGGGTACTCATTGTGGGAAGTATCATTTTATTCCTTTTTGTAATAGGGTTGCTCTACTACTCAATAAAAAACCTCATTACTCAGAAAAAAATTGCCGAGGTAAAAACGGACTTTATTAATAATGTCACTCACGAGCTCAAAACACCTCTCGCAACACTAGGTATCGCTACCAAAAGCTTGCGCAATGAAGCGATAAAAAGTAATCCAGATGCCTTTAATAACACGCTGGGTATCGTAGAGCGACAAAATAGTAGATTACAAAAACTCATAGATCAAGTACTTACTAATAGCTTGAGCGCAGAGGAGCTACAGCTCAATAAAGAGCAGGTAAGTGACAATGTATTTTTTAAGAACCTACTTTCAGATTTTGAGATTGCTACACAGCACGCGCATCTCACAGTTTTAAACAAGGTCTACAGTCCAGAAGTGCTCTTGCGCATAGATAGATTTCACCTCACTACGGCACTCCTTAACGTGCTAGAGAACGCAGTAAAGTATGGTAAAGACCAAGTTACTGTAACGGTCACCACGCGCCTTGTAAATAGAAACTATTGCATTGAGATATCAGATAACGGGACAGGTATCTCACCAGCAGACCAGAAAGCGATTTTTGACAAGTTTTATCGCGCTGGTAATAGTAATGTACATAACGTAAAAGGGCTAGGTCTCGGCCTCTATTTTACACACCAAATAATTACCGCTCACGGGGGAACGATAAGCCTTAAAAGTATAGAAAACGAGGGTAGCACCTTCACCATAAAATTGCCTTTATAATGATCGCAAAAAATAACATACTACTCGCCGAAGATGATTTTGATTTTGGAAGTATCCTCAAGCAATATCTCGAGATACACAATTTTGAAGTTACCTGGTGCAAAGATGGAGAGGAGGCTCATAACGCTTTCGCGAAAGCGCACTCAGAAGGAGTAACCTATGATATCTGTGTGTTTGACGTGATGATGCCTAAGATGGATGGGTTCACACTTGCAGAGAAAGTGATAAGTATCAACCCAGAAGTTCCCTTTGTGTTCCTCACCGCTCGTAAGATGAAGGAAGACCGCATACAGGGGCTCAAGCTAGGAGCAGACGATTATATCGTAAAACCATTTGAGGCAGATATACTCGTGCTACGCCTTACTAATATTTTAAAACGATCTAGACCTAACCTTGCAAAGGTTAGACCAGATATAAATGAAATCACTGCGATAGGAAACTATCACTTTGATGCTCACAATCACACGCTCACCTTTGGAGAGACCGTACAATCTCTTACAGAAAAGGAAGCACAGTTGATTCAGTTTTTTTACGAAAACAAAAATCAGCTACTTCGAAGAGAAGATATTCTATCTAAAATCTGGGGAAACGACGACTTTTTCTCAGGCCGCAGTATGGATGTCTTTATCAGTCGGCTTCGAAAATATTTTAAAGATGATTCTTCCATTTCAATCGCTAGCACAAGAGGTGTAGGATTAACCTTTACAATTGAATTATCAAAAAATGAATAGGTAATCGCTTTCGCGAAAGCGGAAGACTAAAAAAGTAACACAATGAAAACAGTAAGAAATATATGCACAGCAGCCCTCATAGGCTTAGGAATGAATGTCATTGCACAAACAGCGCCACCAGCTCCGCCTGCACCACCAGCAACGGTTTATGAAGATGCAACCACCACGGTAACTACAAACTCTTCTAACGTATCTGTGATTACCCAAAATGGTAATTATGGAAGTGGCGGCAGTACGTCGTACTCAGTAAGTAACTCAAATGATGAGTACCGAGTAAAATCTCGTTATCCGAGTAACAGATATGCCGCTATAAAAGACTTCTTAGTAGCCGAAATGGGTACAAAAAATATGCAATCTAGCGGGAAGGATGTGGTCTGGAGTCTTGAGGGTGATGAAGATACCGTTTATGAAATCGCACTGAGTGAGAAACGCCTCAAGATTGAACTAGATAAAACAATCGCTGCACCAGATATGATTGCAAAGTTTACAGATATGGGTAACATCTTACGTACCCTTGTTTCTGGAGGAAGCGAGCGACAAGAAATACAACGATTAGAACGCGATGCAGACCGTGCAAGACGTGATGCAGCACGTATGCAACGAGAGGCTGCACGACTTAGGGAAGTTTCTGTAAGAGATGCTGCACGGCTAGAGAGAGAGGCACTGCGCCTCTCTAATGAAGCAGAGCGACTAGGTCTTAACTCAAAAAGAGGTGGAGGTATAGATAGTTACGTGCGTGATTTACTAGAGCTACCTAGTACAAAAATGGCAGCAAGTGATGAGAAGAGTAGTCTCTGGCAGTGGCCGGAGGTACAAGAAGCTCTCATTAACACTCTAAATAATGAAGGATTACTTAAAGGTGAAGAAACTATTGTATTTGTAAAAGAAGATGCCGGAGCATATGTAAACGGTACACGTTTATCTACTACTCAATGGTCTAAGGTAAATAGTGTTTTTAGAAAATATGGTATGCCAGACGTTACAGAGGTGAGTTTCTATAAAAAGGGAAATCATATTGTTATTGTAGATGGCTTTACAGCTGTAGAAAAGATTGTAACGTGGTTAGTACGTAATGATTACATAGCTAGTTCTAGTAGATCTGTAAAAATGATGCTTAACGGAAGCTCAGTTATAGTAGATAATGTTGCCTTGCCTAGCAGTGATGTTAAAAGGATAAACAGCTATTTACTTACTGAGGGGGTGATAACAGCTCCGGGCAAATCGCTTGTAATAAAGGAGACCGGTATGTCGCTGGGTTACAGTTATGATAAAAGTACACTAGGCACCTGGGTAAGTAGGGACTAGTTTTTACTCCTCTTCGTCTTGAAAAGTATCTCGTGCGAGCAACTTAGGCGATACCTTGTAGGTTGCTGCATAAGTAAGTCCTGCTTGTTTTGTTTTTGAAGTTAAGAATGCTCTTTTAAACCAGCGATGGTCGGTAGCTCTTTTCTTTAAATCTTCGTGAGTGGTTGTGGCATATGGAGTCCCTTTAAAGAATGACTCAATAGTATAGATACCCAGCCCATAATGCTCTGCACGATCTAGTACAGTTTCAAAATCTGCTTCAGAAAATTGATAAGCAGTATCTGTTCCTGATCCATCATTTTTTGGTGTTAATCCTGCAAATACTTGTTGTTCTAAAAACTCTGATTTTTCCATAGTGCAAAAGTCGTTATTTAATCATCAAATCTATCACGATTTATAAAATAAGAATACCCTTATGGCGTTTTACGCACACCATCTAACAATGCCTTGTTAAGCACACCATCATCATCTGACGATGAGGTGTGTAACACAGATATGTCACCTGTAGATTCTAGTACGACTGCCTCTACTTGCTCATAGGTGAGCACATTTGCCTCTCTAAGTTTGGCAATAAGTTGCCCTTTTTCTATACGAGCGTACTTTAGGTTTTCTTCAAGAATGGTACTTCCGTCCATAAGGAGTAGGGGTTTATTTGATATAAGTTTGTTTATGGCAGGCACAGCACGCTGTAAGTAAGAAAATATAAATGTAAGAATCAGTAACGCTCCCACAGCTACAGATCCGTGCGCAATAGAGGTGCTAGAAGTTAGTGTGGAAGATATGATACTACCTATTGCGATGGTAAATGCAAAATCATAAGCTGTAAATTTTGCAAAAGATCGCAACCCTATAATACGTGTTAATATGATGACTACTATAAAAATCATTAAGCTTCCGGCTATTGTTTGTAGTAGTGGGTCGTCTGTGCTGTAAATCCAATCCATATTGTTGTTTTTTGGGCATAGTTTATTCACAAGTTGTGATAAGCTATTATTAGTTAGACTGTAAATTATTAAATAATCACAGTAAACCCACGACCCATAACAAAGGTTTAATATCTATTGTGAAGGTATTAACGTGCTACTTATCATATGTGCAGACAGATAGCTATGTATGGATTGAACAGTAGAGGTGGAAAAAGTGTATTTACGCTTTCGCGAAAGCGTAATTCTCAACTTTATAGATTGAGCAATTATAAGTATGATTTCAGATTATTAATACTTACTCTCAGACTTGTCATCCTCTTTGAGAGGTTCAAAAGTAATTGTAGCATTAACTCCAAGTTCTGGTCCAGCGTCTATGTAAAGCTCATAATTTTTGAGAAGCTTTATTTTTTCTGGTGTGTGTGAAGAGATCTCGATGGTATCTATAATCTTCCCTTCTTGTTGTACCCTTAAGATAAAGTGGGCACTGCCTATATTGCGTATGATAGCGTAACATTCTTTACCATCATACGGATTTATTACGCCGTCTTGCCCCTGGCCTTTACCAGTGAGTAGCATACTTTCTGAAGCGCCAATCTCAACAGTTTCTTGAGCAAAGCTATCTAGTTGACCTAAAAATGTAAGGCAAATAAGGAGGAGGAATGTTTTCATTTAGAGTAATTTAAGTTTTAATAACTCTTTTAAAGAGTACTTATTAATTTACTTTTTAGGTAAGAACAGCTTTAAATTATCGATAGTTAAATTGTCAAGATGCCCCATTTTGGACTCGTCTTTTGTAATGAGATGTAGGTGAATATTGCTGTCGTGATGGGTGAAGATACCCTTATGCATTGTAGAGAAAAATCCTATAATTTCTACTTCTTCGTCTTGCAGCGTGTAATTTGTTTGGCCCTGATGCGCTTCTTGTGGAGAAGAAACTTTTGTGTCTTTAGGCAAGTTTTGTATGTGTATGTCTGCCTTAGATACAGTACCCTCTAGTTTAAATGCAAATGGCCGCTTTGCTTCTTTTGTGCGTTCACTTACAAAGTCTTCTATATCTTTTATAGTCTTAACAGACGCGGGAAGATTTATCTCATACCAGTCTGTAACGTTAGTATACACAAAAAAAGGTGCAGAGACTTCATAAGTAGGTGTGACCATCATTGTAGTGTCTGAGCTCACTTTTGATAGATAGCTAGTACCGTTTACAATGAGAAGTTCGCCAGTGAGATAACTCTCAGGGCCTAAGCCATAAAGTCCTTTCTTATTTGTGAGGGTATCTAGTAATATAGAACCTTCTAGTTCCTCTTTCCACATCACGTTTTTCATAGCGCCCACCACCTTTACATCTGGATACGTCGTGGCGGTGCCGGTTTCACCTTTTGAATTGCAGCTTGCTAGGCATATAGCAAATGTGAGTAGTAAAATGTATTTCAAAATATAGGTCTCTTAGGGTTTTATAGAGCATAATATAATACTAATTCATTTTATACTTCTGCCTGTACTGGCTTGGGCTTATGCCTTCTTTCTTTTTAAAGAGTCTTGAGAAATAAGGAGGGTATTCAAACCCCAGTTCATAAGCTACTTCAGAAATAGACTTCTGCGGATTAAGTAAGGTGTTCTTAGCCTCGTCTATTAAGTACAACTGTAAGTGTTCTGTTGTGGTTTTACCTGTTTCTTTTTTGAGCGTGTCGCTCAGGTAGCGTTGTGATACAGAAAGCTTGCCTGCTATTTGTTCTATGCTGGGGATGCCGTTTTCTTGTAGCTGTCCGGTTTCAAAATAGGTATCTAGTTGTTTATTAAATAGACTTAGTAAATCTGTAGAGAACTCCTTACGGTTTAAGAACTGACGTTCATAAAAGCGGTTTGCGTACTTAAGCAGGGTGCTAAGCTGTGAGATGATAATATCTTTGCTAAACTCGTCTTGATTATTATGATACTCTGTATCTATGTTATTTACGATAGACTCTATTTGCTTTTCTTCTTTTGGAGAGAGGTGTAGTGCTTCATTAACATTGTAAGAAAAGAAGTTGTACTTCTTGATTTGAGCCACAAGCTCTGTACCTTTTATAAAATCTTCGTGAAAGGTAAGAGAAAAACCTTTTTGATCATAAATAACACTACTATCCCATTGAAGGACCTGTCTAGGTGCAATAAAAATGAGGGCACCATTTGTAAAGTCATACTTAGTGCGACCATAGGTTAAGTCACCTTTTATTATTTTTTTGAGGCTTATGTTGTAGCAATCATTTGTGATAGGAGGGGAGCTTTCTCTTGGGCAAGGTAGATGTCCATCTCCCACGGTTGTAAAAACACTTAGCATAGGGTGCTCTGCTGGTGGCAATCCTAAGTAGTTAATATATGATGATAAGGTTTTAAAATGCTCCATATTAATAAACTAAATATGCTAAGTCGTTTTTGTGAAGTTACTTATAACGTTTTAGATCTATATTTTATTTTAACTATCTAGTACCTATTATCCTTTTGTGCACTTACTAGATGCTTGTTATAATCGTTTATTCTGGCATAAGCTATACCATCTATAAGTAAGATTATGATAAGCATTGCAATGGTAGTGATACTTATGGCACGCCAGCTAGGTGTGTTTACAAATATAATGAGCAACGCAGCTATAATAATAATGATAGGAATAGCTCTAAAGACAACTGTAGTATACTCCTTAAGTGTGGCTTCTGTACGGTCTATCTCTGAGGTAATAAAAGCTGTTGCGTCCTCCTGGTATGCGGTCTCAAACTGTGTGATTCTAGCCTTATTTGTAAAAAATAACCCTAAACCTATCGTGACTAGTAGTACTCCCGCTACCAGTGTAGGTATAATGTATGCTCTTGCAATATCTGTTTTGCCCAGTTGCCAGAAGCCTATACTAGCAGCTATAAACACCACCCCAAAGAGTACAAAAAAAGGTGTAGAAAATAGCTCTGCTTTTGCCCAGTCTGTTGCGGCTTTTAATATATCCATATCTCAAAGTTATAGTATAATTTGAATTCTAAATGATTGTATAACAAGTTATAAATTCCAGCTAAAGCCTGTTGCCTCTTCAGACACTTTCCATAGTTGCTCCATCACCTCTTTATTTTTTGCGTGTGGCTCTAAGGTGCATTCACCCACGGGTCCCGTCCAGTAGTTTCTTCCTGTGGGGCCATAAAAGGCAGTTTGATCAAGATCTGGCTCTGTAGCACACATAAGCTCTGGATATGCACCCTTCTCTGCAGATTGTACAAAGGGTGATAGCTTCATAAGTTGCCACACAAAACGAGTCATAAGGCTACCACTTGTCTTAATTAATGAGGTACGTGAGGCACCTGGATGGCACGCATAGGTTTTTACATTAGTCTTACCAGCTTTTTTGAGTCTGTCTTGTAACTCATAGGTAGTCATAATTTGTGCAAGCTTACTCTGGCTGTATACACTATTAGGGTTATAGTTATGATCCCAGTTCATATCGTTAAACTGTATGGTTTTTATACCCATTTTATATCCTTCACTACCTACAGTGACAATACGACCATTAGATTGCTCTACTAGCGGAAACAACAAACCTTGTAATAAGAAATTACCGTAGTGATTTACACCTAGCTGACTCTCAAAACCATCTACAGTAAGTTGTTGTTGGGGAACTTGGGCAATGGCTGCATTAAGCATAAGGGCATCTATGCGAGGTACTGTTTTAAGTACTTCTGCGGCTGCTTTTCTCACAGATGCAAGTGAGGCTAGGTCCATCTCGATATTAGACACATTAACGGTGTCTCCTACTTCTTGTTTTAAAGTAGCAATGGTATTTGCAGCTTTAGTATTATTACGATTAAGCATTACAACAGTCGCACCCTTAGCGAGTAAGATTCTTGCTGCTTCATAACCAGTACCACTCGTGGTACCTGTAATTAAAAAGGTTTTATCCTTAACATCTGTAATTCTATCTGGCATCCATCCATCTTTTCCAAACTGATAATCTTTCATCTTGCTTCGTTTTTAATTACTGGGCAAAGGTAAGAGGGAGAAGTGGGAGGTTTCTTATACAGATTTTCAGATGTAGTATAGATTTTGGTAATCAGTCCCTTAGAAGGTGCAACAAGTATAAGTGTATGTGGTGTTGAGGTATCCCGCTTTCGCGAAAGCGTAAATAGAAGAACGCGAAAAAAACACCCATATCACAGCATCAAATAACCTTTTAAAACAAGCTATTACCATTATAAAATGAGG
>JAHDEV010000061.1 GCA_020628615.1 Dokdonia sp. | reverse complement strand
AATTATCTAAAGAAATCCCTTTTTATGAGACAAGGCATATTGTAAAACCTGGTCTCACAGGCTGGGCACAAGTAATGGGAAGTTACACCACTTCTGAAGAAGGGGCACTAGAAAAGTTGCAATATGATTTATATTACATCAAGCACCGTAACCTTTTTATGGATTTGAGTATTATCCTCAAGACCATAAGTACGGTAATCAATTTTAGAGGGCAATAACAAATCTACGCTTCTATACGTGTAAGTTTTATATTTCTCAATATATAAATATACCTTACAGTTATTGCTATAAGAAGCGGCAACAATGAGGGAGCATAACTCTGTACTCCTATTGCCCAGTGAGCAAATAGTAAGCACATTAATATAACTGCTAGTTTCATATAAGGATAAATCCATCTTGCAGGTTGCACCTTCTTAACGGCAAATGCCGCAAGTATGTGAAAAGGAAATGCCCAGAGAATATTATAATTCCAAGCGGTAGCAATATGATCTGTCCCAAACCACAAAAAAGCCACTAGCACACCCGTAACACCCGTAAAAAGTAGAAGAGTAGTATCTAGCCACCCTATTCCATTATCACCTTTAAAGTCTTTATAGGTCTTGTAAACGATAAATAAAGCAATGAGTCCTAGTATAAATAGTGGGCTTACATAAAAAGGTACTCCATAAGAGTGTATAAAGCTAGGTTCAAATATAGTCTGAGAGTTTTTAACCAGTGTTTTTGAACTATCTCCACTAGTGACTTGGGCTGTTTTAAAAGAAGCCATAAGCTCGTTAGGTAAAAATAAATGCTCCTCTGGCGTGGCAACACGATCTATCACAGATCCTAGAGCTACATCTATACCTAAACTTCCCCAGCTGTTCCAGGGTACATACTGTCTTATAAGATCCCTATGAGTGAGCGTTGTATCTATACCTGTATGTTGTAATGCAAGAGACCCTTCTACAGAAGATGCAACGGCATAATAAGGTCGTGTTGCACAATTATCATAAAAGAAATCATATTTATAGTAGCGATTAGTCTCACTTAAATTATTGAGTAAAAACTCATAGGTACCTTGCTTTTCTTCTTGATTTAGGTTGAGTTCTTGTGATTTTATCCAGCGCTGTTGCGCTTTATAGCTGTACTCAAAATTTTTATAAGGAGCGGCAGCTAGCTTGTAAAGTAGTTTTCCTCTAGCAAATTTTAAGTAAAAATTAGGCGTGTCAAAGTCAAAAACTCCATAGTTAAAAACCAGGTCTATCTTGTTAGGCACATCTTTAACACGTACAGAAGTGTGCCCAAAGGCATCATAAAGTTCTGGACCAGGTCCTATAGTTATGAGCTCGATACTTGCCTCTGTAGAGAGTGTAGGAAACCGTTGCTGTGCTTCACTTATAAAAGAACAAGCTAGTAAAAGTAGGAGTAGTGCCTTTTTCATAGATGGTAAAGATAGTTGAGATACGATTAAGGAACAAAGCCTATCTAGTAACTTAAATCCATAAAAAAAAAGCCAGACATAGTCTGGCTTTACAATATTAAAGAAGTTTTATACTCCCGGTACGATACGTACAGGTACTGTAAATTGAGTTCCTACAGTTTGAGTGTCCAGTTTTTCATAATTAAGGCGTGACTTAATAAAAGCAGCTACATATTCTTCTTTAGTGTCTACATCTATAACAACTACCTCATTAGCTTTGTTTACCATCAAGGTAACTTGTGCAGTAAGATCTTTTTTTACCTCAAATCCTGGCTCGCTTAAAAGAGTTGCCACTTGTTGAGTTACAGTCTTTCCTTTCTCGTCAGACGTTGGTTCAGTTTCGGTTGCAAATACTGTGCTTATTGATAATAAGGCTACAAGTACTAATAGGTTTACTTTTTTCATAATAGGTTTTTGTTTTTTTGATTAATTCTATAACAAAGAGACGGCTATTTTTTCAATATGTGACACCTCGACTTGAAGCTTAACTGTTCTTTAACCCTCATTTACAGTCGTTAACGTTTTGTTGATTTTCAAATAACGCTTTCGCGAAAGCGTCATAAAGCACCCCCTAAGTAATCTTTAAAAACCTTATTTATGTCACCTTAATTAAGCAATTTTTATGACGGAATAGATATCAATTATGAGATTTTATTACATATAGTGCAATGTTACCAAAACAAAAAAATCCCGCTCTATAAAAGCGGGATTTTGCAACGTGATAACTCACGTTTATATAATGTAAGTCTTAAGCTAGTACCGCCTGAACTTTATCTGCAGCTTCTTTAAACTCGATAGCAGATTGAACGTCAAGTCCAGAATCATCTATAAGTTTCTTTGCGATATCTGCATTAGTTCCTTGTAAACGTACAATGATAGGCACGTTGATAGTTCCCATGTTTTTGTATGCATCAATAATACCTTGTGCCACACGGTCACAACGTACAATACCTCCAAAAATGTTTACTAAGATTGCCTTTACAGCAGGATCTTTAAGTATTAATTGGAAAGCAGCTTCTACACGCTCAGCATCTGCAGTACCTCCTACATCAAGGAAGTTTGCAGGCTCACCACCAGATTGCTTGATAAGGTCCATAGTTGCCATTGCAAGTCCAGCACCATTTACCATACACCCTACGTTTCCGTCTAGGTCTACATAGTTAAGTCCTTTCTCACCAGCTTCAACCTCTACTTGGTTTTCCTCACGCTTGTCACGCATTGCTGCATAATCTTTACGACGGTATAATGCGTTATCATCTAGTGATACCTTTGCATCTACTGCCATAATCTTATCGTCACTTGTTTTAAGAACAGGGTTGATCTCAAAAAGTGAACTGTCAGAATCTGTGTATGCTTTATAAAGAGCAGCAACAAACTTTGTCATATCCTTAAAAGCAGCACCGCTTAACCCAAGGTTAAAAGCGATTTTACGTGCTTGAAAAGGAAGTAATCCCGTTGCAGGATCTATCTCTTCGTGAAAGATAAGGTGCGGAGTCTCCTCTGCTACTGTCTCAATATCCATCCCTCCTTCTGTAGAGTACATAATCATATTGCGACCTGTCCCTCTGTTAAGAAGTACAGACATATAATATTCTTCTGGCTCGCTGTCACCTGGGTAGTATACATCCTCAGCAACAAGTACTTGGTGTACTCTCTTACCTTCAGCACTAGTCTGAGGTGTTACAAGATCCATCCCTATAATCTGGTCTGCGATTGTTTTTACTTCATCAAGATTTTTTGCGAGTTTTACACCGCCACCTTTACCGCGTCCACCTGCGTGTACTTGGGCTTTGATTACGTGCCATCCAGTACCGGTTTCTTCTGTAAGTTTTTTGGCAGCTGCAACAGCTTCATCTGGAGTCTGTGCTACATAACCGCGTTGGATACGTACGCCAAAACTATTTAATATCTCTTTTCCTTGATATTCGTGTAGATTCATAATCTTCGTTTAAGATGCTTAATTTGCCTCGCAAAAATAACAAATGCGCTACGGGAGCGCAATAGTTTTTGTGATTAATTCTGAGGAATGATTTTATACAATTTCTGCACTAAGTCCCGCTTGTAAAAGTTTTGAACAACGAGGCTCTAAATCTTTGTAATCGCCAGACTTTACAGAGCACTTCCCTTTATAGTGTACTAGTAGTGCACACTGGTGTGCTTGATTTTCTTCGTGATCACAAGCATAGATGAGTGTATTGATCACGTGATCAAAGGTATTTACATCATCATTATAGAGTATAATCTCGTGTGCCGGTGATTCTTCGGTTAAGATGTCTAGTTCTTCTTGATATTTTTCTTGATTGCTCATATCATTAAGATTTTTGCTACAAATTTACAAATTTTGTGGGTTTACGCTTTCGCGAAAGCGTAATTCTAACATAATATTATCAACTCTCTAACTGTGTCTAGCCTCGCTTCTCAAACTTACAAGCGACCCAATTATTGCGCTCGTAGTTACTAACGAAATAAAGTCCGTGTTCATTGCATTTTTCAGAAATAAGCGGAATATCTTCTGTATAAAATCCACTTAATAATAAAATTCCATCTTCGGGAAGACAGCTAGCATAGGTAGGGATATCACTTAGTAATATGTTGCGATTTATATTTGCGATGATGATGTCATAATTTTTGTCACTAAGTAAAGAGGCTTCTCCCTCATAAGTGGTGATGTGTTTACAGTTATTACGCTCCACATTTTCTATAGTGTTAAGGTAGCACCAGTTGTCAATATCTATAGCATCTATAGGTTGTGCGCCACGCATTTCTGCAAGTATAGCAAGCACGCCTGTGCCACATCCCATATCTAGTGTTTTCTTACCTGTAACATCAAGTTTAAGAAGGTGCTTGATCATCATATGGGTAGTCTCGTGATGGCCGGTCCCAAAAGACATTTTTGGCTCTATTACGATATCATATGCTACCTCTGTTTTATTATGAAAAGGCGCTCTTACGGCACATTTACCATCTACTTCTATAGGTTCAAAATTCTTTTCCCACTCCTCATTCCAGTTTACTTGCGCTATCTCTTCTGCAGTATATGTGATTTTAAATTCTTGAGAATTTAAGATCTGTATATCATTGAGTAGTTGGTCAAACTGCACCTCACCTTCTGGAAACGCCTCTTGTTTCTGTATGTATGCAATTACACCGGTAGAGGTCTCTGTAAAGCTTTCAAAACCTGCGTAGCCTAGCTCTGCAATGAGAATTTCTGTAGCAGGGTCGCGTGGTTCTATAGTAAATGTGTAGCCTAGGTAGATGGGAGTCATTAGTTGTTTTTTTGTAAGTTGTATGTTGCTTCTGGGTCTATGGTGAGAAGTATAGATCCATTTACATCGGGCAAAAATACGGTTTCTGTATCGATGAGAATCTCTTCTTTTGCAGTAAAATCTACTCGGGCAGCTTCTCTAAATTGCTCATTTCTTATAAGTACTTTATAAGGAGCTCGTAAGCTAAAATTCCATCTTGTAAAGTTTTGATTTTCTAAAAGCGTATAGCTGTCCGGTTGCAGCATCTCGTGTGTCATTTTTACGGCTCTGCCAGTGTGTAAAGACCCTGCGCCATAGAGCCCACGTAGTGGCGCGTTTGCAGTGATGTGATCTATGTTTGTTGCTGTGAGTTTTATAATGCTATTCATCTCATCTACAGATAGATTATTATTTATAGATAGCATAAGACCTATGGTGCCCGTTACGAGTGGTGCTGCGGGAGAAGTAGCTTGGTAAGGGTTGTAAGCAATCTCTCCATTTTTTTGAAACTTGTAATACTGAAAGATATCATTACCCGGCGCCACAATATCTACTGTGGGGTCGAGGTTATTTGTAGAGCTTAGGTAAAGTCTATAGGTGTCTTTTGGGTCATTATTTGCAAAACCACCAGTGCGGGAGAGGTGATACTGTTGTTTTTCGGCATAATATTTACCATTTTTTTCTTCTATGTTGAGACCATCTTCTATAGTATCATATTTATGTTGCACACTACCTACAGATAGTACGTGCTCATAGGCACCTGGGTATCTTAATTGTGTTCCGTTGGTTTTACTATAAGGTGCATTATGGGGCACAGATACAATGATGGTCCCAAGATCTCGCATCTCATTAATTGCCTCTTGAGCAGTCTCGTAATAAGTGCGACTTCCCCAGCTGCAGTTTATTACTTTCACGCCGCTTCTCGCAAGTTCTAGTAGTTGATTAAACTCTTTAAAATCTCCATAAGTTGTGGTTTTTACACTACAATCATAACATACACCTGCACCAGCATAGGCATTATCACCTTGAGCAGCTGCAATAGCTGCTATCGTAAAGCCGTGTCCGCCAGAGAGGCTGCTTTTTTTTACCATTGTAAGTTTACCAGCAAACTCTGGGTCTTCTGGATCTACATATCCATCAGAAATACCAATGTGTACATCTGGAGAACCCGTTGTGTAATACCAGGCTTGGGGTACTCCCATAAAGTCATAGTAGTCAAATAATAAAGGTGAGCCCAGATTTTGTCCCGTAGTACTTGTTACTCCATAATCATTAGGCTCATAAATTTGTAGTTTTTGAGCGGTAATGCTTTCGGAAAACTCAAATATATCTGGAGCAATCATTTTTAACTCTTGCTGAAAGGCAGGTGCAGCGGCAATAGCAAAGAAGGTGCGCTTGAGCTTATCGCGAGTGGCATATTTAAACCCTCTTCTAAAAACCTTTACATCGTGTTTTTCAAAAAGTGTTTTTAAACGCAAGTCATCTCCTGTATACGTAACAACAGAGTCTTGTGTTTGTACAGGTATTTCTATAGCATTTGAAACAGTTCTTATATAAAATCTGTCCTCTTGTGCCGTAATGGTGTAAGAGAAAGCAATAAGTATGATGATGACTAGCCGCTTCATACCTATGATTTTTTAATCGTAGCTATTTCTTTTTCGAGCGTTGCGACCTTATCTAGTGCTTGTTCTATTTGTTTCTCTTGGCGTATGAGGTGTAGCGTGAGTTCTTCTACTTTTTTGAGGAGTAATCTATTCATCTCACCTAGTTCTATCCCGTTTTTAAGTACCTCTTCGGTAGAGGGTATTTCTGGTAGATGCCCGTTTGTGTTTATGTAGTTCTCAATTTCGCGTAAGCGGGCTAAATCATACCCGTCTTCAAAAACAGTATCTGCCCATTCCTTTAGATCTACTTTTACAGAGCGAGCGTGTATGCGTCCGTTTACTTCTAGCTTATCTGTAGGCTTCTTTTTGCCTATGCCCATATTGCCACTTTTAGTCACATAAATGGCGTTGCTTTCTTTTTTGTTTTTAAAGAGAGCCAGTGAGCCATCACGGTTTGTGGCAGTCTCACTAGTAGTTTGAGCAGCACAGCTTGAGGTGGTTAACATTATAAGTAGAGCGAGCGTAAGTATTTTCATTACAATAAGATTTAGCTCTAAAATACTAATACCAATTGATATAAAATAAAAATGCGCCAGCCGTGATGGCCAGCGCATTCATATTTATGATAAAATGTGGCTGCTTTTAAGCGAAAGCATTTACGATTTCAAAAAAGTCATCTGCTTTGAGTGATGCACCACCTATGAGGCCGCCATCTACGTCTGGCTTGCCAAAAATCTCTTTTGCATTACCAGGTTTTACAGATCCTCCGTAAAGTATGGTTACATTTTCTGCTACTTCTTCGTTATAGGTCTCTGCAACTGTTTTTCTTATAAACGCGTGCATATCTTGTGCCTGCTCTGGTGAGGCAGTCTCTCCTGTACCTATTGCCCATACGGGTTCATATGCTAGCACGATACTAGACCAAGCCGAAGCATCAAGGTGAAAAAGTGCATTTTTAAGCTGACTCTCTACAACCTTTTCTTGATTACCAGCCTTGCGATCTTCTAGCTCTTCTCCAAAACAAAATATCACTCGCATCTCGTTTTCAAGAGCAGCATTTACCTTTTCTGTAAGAAGCTCATCTCCTTCATTAAAATAAGCACGACGCTCGCTATGACCTAAAATTACTGTATTTACCCCCACACTTTTAAGCATAGCAGCAGAGATCTCACCAGTGTAAGCACCACTTTTTGCCTGGTGCATATTTTGTGCGGCTACTGTGATGTTACTATCGCTTAGACTCTCAAAGGCGCTATGTAAATTAATGTATGTAGGAGCAATAATAACCTCTGCATCCCCATTATTTACTTTGCGTTTTAAGTCTGTGATGAGACCAGCTGTGGCAGCAAGGTCATTGTTCATTTTCCAGTTTCCGGCAACGATGTGTTTTCTCATTATGTATATTTTTCGGCGCTAGGGTAGTAGCTTGTTAGTTGTATGTGATTATAGATGAGCTTATCAAAGTGATTAATAAGGGTTGTTATTACGCTTTCGCGAAAGCGTACTCATCATAACAAATATAACACCCGCAATTGAAGTTTGGGGTGCGGTTAACGTAGTTTTCACGATACCGTTTTCGTAAGGTGGCAGTGTCTTATCCCAGTTTTACCTTTGGGTCTAGCCATTTATATACAAAGTCTACTAAGATATTAATGATAACAAATAGGGTTGCAATCACCAGTACAGCTCCCATAATAATAGGAAGATCTAAGGTGTTGAGCGCATCTACTATCTCTTTACCTAGCCCATTCCACCCGAAGATGTATTCTACAAAAACGGCACCTGCGAGCATAGATGCAAACCATCCAGAAATAGCAGTTACAACAGGGTTGAGCGCATTTTTAATAGCGTGGTTTTTAATAATCTGGTAGGTGCTAAGTCCTTTTGCACGGGCGGTACGTATGTACTCTTGATTATATACTTCAAGAAGTGAGTTGCGCATAAGTTGTATCACAACTGCTAGTGGGCGTATGCCTAAAACGAGGGCTGGTAATATGAGGTTTTTCCAGCGTATGTGTACCTCTTCGCCAAAATCATCCATCTCATACAGGCTACCCGTCATATTAAGATTAGTAAAGGAGTGCAATGCATAGCCAAATAGCCAAGCAAACAAAATAGCACTAAAAAAACTAGGGACACTCATCCCTAGGGTGCTCACAATCTGTATGGTTTTATCTACCCAAGAGTCCCTCATTTGCGCCGAAATAATACCGAGTATAATCCCAATAACTATCGCTATAAGTATGGCGCTTACGGCCAGTACAATAGTGTTAGGTAGCGTTTCTGCGATAACTTGAGTGACTGGTTTACCTGTTTTCTGAAAGCTTTCTCGTAAGTATGTATATTTTAACACCACAGTAGTGTTACCTATCGTAAATAGGGGAGTAGCGCTATACTTTCCGGAAGTGAGAGACGTGTAGTTAGTATGATCACTTACGTGAAAAGATAATGGTGACAAGTCATTGAGGTAATACCCATACTGAGTACTTACAGGCTTATCAAAACCATACTTTGCACGCACCTTTGCTAGCTGTTCTGGGTCTTCATTTTGATCTAGCATCATACGTGCGGGATCACCGGGTAGTACCGTAAATAAAAAGAAGATAACCGTCACAACTCCCCATAAGGTGAGAAGTGCATAGCCTAGTTTATATATAAGTTGCTTAACCAATTATTTTATGTCACTAGGAGTGAGTTTACCTTGTTTTATGGCGAGGGCATCCTCTAGAGTAATTACTTTGTATTGAAAATCATCACCAAAAAGTGCTTGTGCATACTCCTCAATAGTTTGTGTAAAACCTGCTTGAGCGCGCATTGCATTTACCTCTTCTGGGTTTTTTACAGGCCACATAAAATCACCAGACCCATAGTTTACGCCTTGCGTTCCATATACTTGTGGGAGGTCTTGCTGTGAGAGATAACGATCCTCCATCATTGCAACGAGGCGCATAGGTAATTCTCCCTTTGCTCCAGCCTCCTTTATAGTGTCTAGATAAGTGTCTATTTTATTAGAATGCTGCACGACATACCAGGCTGCGGTGTTTGTAGGTTCTCCTACAATGCTTTTACCTGGATAGCCAGATGTAGTAAGTATGCGTTCTACCCGCTGTAAATTTATGCTGTCTAGTAGTTCCTGCTGTTTCCATAAAAAGCCTTGCAACTCTTCTGGGGCTACACCTGCTTTTTTAGCCTCTGCTATTTTTTCTGGACCTTCAGAGAGGTACATTAGTTTGCGGTACTTTTGGTCAAGATATGCAATACTGTCTAGCTCGTACTTGAGAGCAAAGTCCATTTCTGGTTTACTATTTTCTTGTGGTACAAGTCGTAGGTCTTCTGCATCATTGTAATGCAATTTTTGAAGAATGGTTCCTTTATGCATACTCACAATACCGGGGTTTGCGCGTACAATGGTTTTAAGTACCGTCTCATCTGTAAAGAAAAACTTAAAAGGCAATCTGTTTTCTTGTACAAAAGCATCTGCGGCGTCTTGGGCAGATGAGCTTAGCCCTATTACATTATACCCTTTGCGTATAGCCTCTTCTGTAATATTACGTATGTTGTAATAACCCTGAGGTTCTGTGTTGAGTAAATTATAGGCAATGATTACGATAAGATTTTCTTTCTCAAGATAAGTGGTAGTATAATCCCTGCCGTCACGCTCTATAGTAAAGTCGTGCACAGGTGGTTCATATCCCTCACTAGTTTGTACTACCTCATAAGATACGTATGTGCCATCTACCTCTGGATACCCACCATCTGTAGTGATTACCTCTTCTTTACCATCTACAAGAAAGGTCCATTGATACTCAAAGGTCGCCTCTGGTGCTCCTTCTGGCACCATCATACCCTCTGCAATATTAGAGCCTACTTTGTATGCTCTAAAATCTAGCCACGGCAAGTGCTCAAGTACGTGCATACCAAAAAACATACATCCTAAAAATGATATAAAAACTAGCGATGCATTTATAAGTTTTGAGAAGAGCGGTTTTATGTGTTTCTGGTTAATCATTAAGAAAAGAATCAATACTAGAAGTATCACATCCTTTGCAAAAGACTCCCAAGGCACAAGCGGTATCGCATCGCCAAAACACCCACAATCTGTCACCTTATTAAAGTAAGCCGAGTAAAACGTGAGGAATGTAAAAAATACAATCATCGCAAACAGCAGCCACAAGGTGATTTTCTTTCTAAAACCTACGAGCAGTGCAATACCCAGTAACACCTCTACTACAACCAGTATGATGGAGATAAGCAGTGCATAAGGAGATAAAAACTCTAACCCTAACACCTCTGCGCTAAAATATTCTTGAAGTTTATATGAGAACCCAAGCGGGTCATTAAGTTTTATAAAACCAGAAAAAATAAACAAAGCACCTACTATAAAGCGTGCTATGTGTGTAAGTACCTTCATCATAAAAAAGCTTTGGTCGTTTTTAATATATCTGTAGTCAGTAATAAATATTAAGCCTCTCCTAAGTGTATCATTGCAAACACCGCATAGTTTATCATATCTTGATAATTTGCATCAATCCCCTCAGACACCAGTGTTTTACCTTTATTATCCTCTATCTGTTTTACACGTAACAGCTTCTGCAATATAAGATCAGTAAGGCTGCTCACACGCATATCTCTCCAGGCCTCACCATAGTCGTGATTTTTATCCATCATTAACTGTTTTGTGAGTGCGATTTTCTCGTCATAAGCCTTTACAGCCTCCTCAAGCTCGAGGTCGGGTTGCTCTACCACACCGCGCTCTAGGTTTACTAGCGCCATCGCACAGTAATTTATAATGCCTATAAACTCAGACTGCTGTCCCTCATCTACCTTTTGCACCTCGTTTTGCTGTAAGCCACGTATGCGTTGTGCTTTTATAAAAATCTGATCTGTAAGAGATGGCAAGCGCAGTATGCGCCACGCACTCCCGTAATCCTTCATTTTTTTTATATACAAATCTCTACATTGCGTGATTACCGCATCATATTGCGCAGACGTATCGGCCATAGGGTTTCTTTTGATTTTTGGTAAATTTCGGTTAAAAACTTCAATATAAGAAATACCCCTTGCCTTATAAAGAGAGAAGTGTACTATCTTTTTGAAGCACACAATTTATGGTGTACTTTTGGGGGAGTATCCCGCTTTCTGTTGCAATTCCTCGCGGCGGTTGCACCAGCCAGCTGTGGGATTTACACGGCAATCGGGGCTAGAGACTAGAGGTAGTTTATACCTCGAGACTTTATAAGTGATACTATTATAAATAATTACCTAACTACATCTAAACAACGTTAACCTATAATGACCATAAACTGCAACGGAAAGCTAATAGATCTCACCACACCAAAGGTAATGGGTATTCTCAATCTCACACCAGATAGCTTTTATGATGGAGGAAAGTATGGTGATATAGATGCTGCCATAAGTCAGGTAGAGGTGATGCTTAGCGATGGCGCTACGTTTATAGATGTAGGTGCATATAGCTCTAGGCCTGGTGCGACAGATATTTCGGTAGAGGAGGAGGAGCGCAGGCTCATACCAGTGGTAAGGCAGTTAGTTACTACTTTTCCGGAGATTGTGATAAGCGTAGACACCTTTCGCGCAAGCGTAGCAAAAAAAGCAATTGAGGCAGGTGCAGCTATTGTAAATGATATTAGTGCTGGTATGCTGGATGATGATATGATGGCTGTCGTAGGGGCATTACAGGTGCCTTATATAATGATGCATATGCGAGGGACGCCTCAAACTATGAAGCAACTTACCACTTATGATAATTTTCTTAAAGAGGTGATGTACTACTTCTCAGAGCGAGTTGCAGTGGCAAAAAGTCATAAGATTAATGACCTTGTTATAGACCCTGGTTTTGGCTTTGCAAAAACTACAGCGCAAAGTTTTGAGCTACTCAATAACCTTGACTTGCTTGAGGCTTTTGAAGTGCCCGTGCTAGCAGGTGTTTCTCGTAAATCTATGATTTATAAAACTTTAGATGTGACAGCAGATAATGCTCTTAATGGCACGACTGTTCTTAATACGGTGGCAATAAGTAAAGGTGCACGTATACTGCGAGTACACGATGTTAAGGAAGCTATGGAGGTGATATCACTCTCAAATGCTTTGACACCTAACTTGTCTTAATAAGATTAGGTTTTATAACAATTGCAATTAATCTCCGTTAGGATACACAAAACCGCCTTTGATTAACAGAATTTTGGCAAAAAAATGCTATTTTTCACCTCTTAAACATATCTATGATGAAAATCCTACGTCTAGCATTAGCTTTCATACTATTTTCTTTTTCTAATACCTTGGTTTTTGGACAGGCTAGTCCTGGTGGACCTACGTGTGCAGACGCTGTACCTTTTTGTACGGCAGAGCTAGCTCAGCCCTTTGATAACTGCTACAATGGTAGTACAAATCCAAACTGTACTACTTCTGGAGAATCAGGAATTGATTATGGCTGTTTAGGCTCTACGCCCTATCCAACTTGGTATTTTTTACAAATAGACCAAGCGGGAACGCTTGAGTTTGAAATCGTTCAAAATGGATCTATAGAAGACGACGGAACTCCTACAGGAAATGGACTTGATGTGGATTTTGCTATTTGGGGGCCCTTTAATGACACTAACGTATGTGGTATGTTAGGATCACCATTAGATTGTAGTTTTTCGGCAGCACCCATTGAGAATGCCACTATTCCAAATGCGCAGGTTGGTGAGGTTTATGTTTTTTTAGTAACTAATTATGCTGCAAGTATTGGAGGTACAACGAATGGAGGTCAAGGTGAAATTTTTATAAGTCAAACAAATGCTACTGCCGGTAATGCAGGAACTACAGATTGCTCAATAGTTAATGCTTCTTTAGGAGCAGATCAAGAGGTTTGTGATGGAGAGACAGTTACGCTAGATGCGACATCTCCAGATGCGGCTGGTTATGCTTGGGCAGTAGATACGGGCGCAGGTTTTATGCCAGTACTAGATGGTACGGGTACACAAGTTACAACAGCAACACTTGATGTAACGACTTCTGGTAACTACCAAGTGACTATAACAGATTTTAATGGTGACACGGGTGAAGATGAGGCGTTAGTTACATTCTTTACGGTACCTACAGCAACGCAACCAGCAGATCTTTTTGAATGTGATACAGATGCAGACGGATCGGCTACTTTTAATCTAGACACACAAATAGGTGATATCCTTAACGGGCAAGACCCTAATGAGTTTGATGTGACTTTTCACTTAAGTATTGCAGATGCTTCTGGTCCGGTAGGAATAGGAGCCCTTGCAGGTACAGCAGCTTACACTTCTACTACAGATGAGATATTTGTGCGTGTAGAAAATGCAAACCTTCAGGAGTGTGTAGCAACTACAAGCTTTATGATTAACGTTGTAGACTTACCTGTAGCAACAGCACCAGGTCTTTATGAGATTTGTGATGATGCGGCAGATGGTGATGATACAAATGGTATTGCCACTTTTGACCTATCTACACTTAATGACGATATTTTAAATGGACTTGATCCTATGCAATTTGTGGTGAGTTACCACGCCACAGGTCCTGATGCGACTGCAAATGCAAATCCATTACCGCTTGCTTATGAAAACGTAGGTTCTCCAAATAATGATCAAATCTTTGCACGTGTTGAGAATACGGCTTTTACGGGTTGTTTTTCTATCACCCCAGTAAATTTACGAGTAAATGCTTTGCCAGTATTAACCTCACCTGTGACGCTACGCCAGTGTGATGATGATATGAATGGAGTAAGCATCATAAATCTAACTCAAGTACAAGGTGAGTTAAGTACAAATGCTGCAAACGAAACCTTTGCATATTTTGATTCTTCTGGGACAGCTATTCTAGACCCTATGGCTTATATGAATAGTAGTAACCCATTTGTTGAAGCAATTGGAGTTACGGTAACAAACTTAAATGGGTGTTCTCGCAATGGGACCATAAATCTTATAATTAGTGCTTCTCAAATACCTGCAGGCACATTATTTGCAGATGAGATGGAGTGTGATACAGATAGTGATGGAGTGGCTTTATTTGATTTTTCTGCAGCAACAGCAGCTATAGAAGCATCGTTTGCTCCGCAAGTTGTTGTTGTATCTTATTACGAGACTGAACAAGAAGCTTTATCTGAAGTAAATCCTATTGCAGATCCTTCTGCTTATAATAACAACCTTACGTACACAAGTGCTGGAGGTGTTCAAGATATCTGGGTACGAGTTGAAGCAGACACAGATAATGGTTGTGTAGGTCTTGGAGAGCACGTACGTCTTACCGTTGTACCTAACCCCACCTTTCTACCCAACATCTCTTCACTTGAAGAATGTTCACCTATCGCAAATGCTGCACAATTTGACCTTACAGAGCAAGGTGCTGAGATTACTGGCGGTGATCCTAATATTCTTGTTACTTATTATGAAAACGTAGGTAATTACACGGCGATGAATGCCATTGCTAATCCTACCGCTTTTTCAAACAGCAGCAACCCTCAGACCATTTACTACAGTCTTGAGGATGCTACTACGGGTTGTACCACGTTTGATTTTGTAAACCTTGCGATGAACTTTGAGCTCATTGTAA
>JAHDEV010000060.1 GCA_020628615.1 Dokdonia sp. | reverse complement strand
AAAACGAAAACTCTTCTGAAGAAGAAGAATAGACACATAAGGGTTGAGAAAAAAAAGAGTAATTTTGAAACCCTTATATTAATTAAACATTTATAATGAAAACTAAAATTTTATTTGCAATAGCATTTGCCGTAACGTCTATGGCTTTTGCACAAAAGAAGGAAGTAAAAGCTATTGAAAAAGCTATCAAGTCTGGAAGCTATGGAGAGGCTAAATCTTTAGTAGGAGCAGCAGATGGTCTTTTAAGCCAGATGGATGACAAGACTAAAAGCAAGTTTTTGCTTTTAAAAGCACAAGCTTTTCTAGGAGTAGATAATAAAAATGTAGCAGACTTAACAAAGGCTGGTGAAGCATTTAAAGCTCTTATGGGAACTAAAATGGAGAGCGAAGCAAAAACTGGACTTTCTAATGTTGTTGCAGCACTAGTAAATAGCGCAGTACAAGATCAGAATACAGATCAATTTAGTGATGCTGGAGCAAAGCTAGAAAAGGCATATGCTTTTAGTGATGATAATAAAGATTATCAATACTATGCAGCTTCAAATTATCTCAACTCTAAGGAGTATGATAAAGCTGCAGCTATCTTTGAAGACCTTATGGCTGCTGGTTATACGGGGCAGGTAACAGAGTACTATGCTGTAAATGCTACTTCTGGTGAAGAGAAAAAATTTGAAAACAAACAAGAAAGAGATATCGTTGTTCTTGCAAAGGAATATGTAAAGCCTAGCGAAAAGTTAAGCGAGTCAAGACAAGGACTTATCACAGAATACTTAATAAGTATTTACTCTTTTCAAGATCAGAATGACAAAGCACTTGCAATGTTAGATACTGCGCTAGAGAAAAATCCTAATGATGTAAAACTACTTACTTCAAAATCTAACATCTACCTTAAGATGGATAAGAAAGATGAGTATAGAGCTATCATTGAAAAAGTTTTACAAATTGATCCTAATAATGCAGAGCTTCACTATAACCTCGGTGTTACTGCAGACCAGCAGGGAGATAATGCTACAGCTGTAAAATACTACAATAAGGCAATAGAGCTTGATCCTACTTATGCAAATGCTTATAACAACTTAGGAGCACTAGTATTGAGAAAAGATGCAACATTTGTAGATCAAATGAATAGCTTAGGTACCTCAAATGCAGATTTTGATAAGTATGAAGCTCTTAAGGTAGAGCGTAAGGCAAATATCAGAAAAGCGGTAACTTATATGGAGAAAGTTTTAGAACTTAAACCTGATAATTTAGAGATTGCAAACAACCTACTTAACCTGTATCAAGTTCTTGAGGATACTAATAAAGCAGATGCTATGAAAGCTAAAATTGATGCAATGAACTAATCGTTCTCTCATCAAAGTATAAAAAAACCCGCCAGTATGGCGGGTTTTTTTGTTTTACAATATTCTCCTTTAGAAAATATATAAAATCTATAATTAGATAATTTTCTTGATAACTCTTAGTTTGTGAGTGTGTGTGCGTTTATGCACATTATATATACCAGAATGATCTAATCTATCTATGCGTACTTCACCGTGAGCGTGTATGATATAATTATCTTCCATAATAATACCTACGTGTGTTATAGCACCCTCTGTATTATCAAAAAAAGCTAGATCTCCTGGCTCACTTTCTTCTATAAAACTTAAAGCTTCACCTTGTGTCGCTTGTTGAGAAGCATCTCTTTTGAGGCTATAACCGTTTAGTCTATAAACCATTTGAGTAAATCCACTACAATCTATCCCAAAGGGCGTTCTTCCTCCCCATAAGTAGGGAGATTTAAGATAGAGCATAGCTGTTTCTATAAGCTGGCTTTTATCAGATTTTCCCGTTCTACTAAGACCATCAAAGGTGTCTTTAAGTAAAATTATATTTTCTATGGCTGCACCTAGCACGACTGTAAGTAGCTGGTTATGCTCTGTGGTGATAAATTGTACAGGATCTGTAGTGAGGGTTGCAGGTTGCGCTTTCGCGAAAGCGTACTCCTCCTCACTTATTTCTATATACTGCTTATTATCAATCCATCCCTCGTACTTATCGTGTGAGAGTTTAATGCGGCTCCATTTTTTTCGTTGCTCGACTACCTTAAAATGTTCTCCATAGAGAACCTGGTTTACAAGTTCGCTAGGATCCGAAGGTTCGGCACGCATTGGGACAATACTAAGCTGGCAGATACCGTAACGCATAGTTCTTATAAAGTTCTCTTAGTTGTGATTTTCTATAACCATTGCAGATGCGCCACCGCCACCATTACAAATGGCTGCCGCTCCTAGTGAAGCATTATTTTGCTTTAATACATTTATTAATGTAATAAGAATACGCACACCACTACAACCTAATGGATGTCCTAATGATACTGCACCTCCGTTTACGTTTGTATTTTCATCTGTAAGTCCCAATATTTTCATATTTGCAAGACCTACTACAGAAAATGCTTCGTTAAACTCAAAAAAGTCTATCTCATCTTGAGTCACTCCAGCCTTAGCTAGTGCTTTTGGTAATGCCTTAGAAGGTGCTGTTGTAAACCATTCTGGCTCGTGAGCAGCATCTGCATATCCTTTTATTGTACACAGCGGTGTAAGGTTAAGCTCTTTTGCCTTTTCTTCACTCATTACGATTACTGCACCAGCGCCATCATTTATAGTAGAAGCATTTGCAGCTGTAACGGTTCCTTCTTTTGTAAAAGCAGGACGTAAAGCTGGTATTTTTTCCATTTTTACATTTGTGTACTCCTCATCACGATCTACAATTACATCGTCACCACGTCTTTGTGGTACGGGTACGGGTACAACTTCGTTATCAAATTTTCCTGCATCCCAGGCTGCAGCGCTGCGTTTATAACTCTGGATGGCATAATTATCTTGATCTTCACGAGAGAATTCATACTCTGTAGCACAAGCATCTGCACATACTCCCATAGCATTACCATCATAGGCATCTACAAGACCGTCTTTTTGCATACCATCTACCATAGATTGTGGTCCAAATTTATGACCATTACGTAGGTGTACATAATGAGGGATTCTGCTCATATTTTCCATACCACCAGCTACTACAACATCTGCATCTCCCAGTGCTACAGCCTGAGCTGCCATCATTACAGCTTTCATTCCAGAAGCACATACTTTGTTTACCGTTGTACAAGGTACTGTATCTGGAATACCTGCACCAAGCGCAGCTTGTCTAGCTGGAGCTTGACCTACACCCGCTTGTACAACATTACCCATAAATACTTCGTTTACAGAAGCTGGATCAAGGTTAATTTTATCTAGAGCCCCTTTTATAGCAATTGCTCCTAGCTTACTTGCAGTTACAGAGGAAAGTGCTCCCATAAAACTACCTATAGGTGTACGTGCCGCAGCAACTATAACAACGTTTTTACTCATATTATTTGTGTTTGAAGTGCTTAATTTTAGTCTTGCGAATGTAAGAAAAAATATAAGATTTTTGAGGCTTCAAGACAGCACCTAAGGCTAATTGAAGCGATATTATTTTAGTATTTTAGCTACTTAGTATTATACCTTATGAGTACAACGGCACAGCAGTTTTATAAACATCAAGATCTTCTCTATAAATTCTTGCTTATCATCATATGTGCTGGTTTTATTGTTTATTTCTTTCCAAAGAGCGGAAAGTTTAAATATGAAATACAAAAGGGTTTTCCGTGGCAGTATGAAAACCTATATGCAGACGAAGACTTTGCAATACTAAAAAGTGCAGACGAGCTAGCCCAAGAACAGGAGCAAATAAAATCTCAATCTGCAATTTATTATGAATATGATCAAGCTGTTATAAATAAAGTTTTAGCACTATACGATTCAAATTTTAATAAAGCCTTTCCTGATACTTTATCATATACTAGCACAAAACAGGAGCTTAAAAACTACGGTAAAAATCTATTATCTACGTTTTATAAAAATGGTGTAGTAAAAGATAAACCTGTTTATAATAGTGGACGACTTATTTATTTAAAGCGTGGTAATGAAGTATCAGAAATGAACTTCGATAACATTACTGTATTGAGCGATATGCCAGATGCGTTGAGCGACGCTATACAATCTAGTCTTTATAGTGAGTATTCTAATAGATATTTACAAGTCTATTTTGATGGTCTTGAAGCAAACATAAAACTAGATGAAGTTCTCACACAAGAAACACTAGATCTCGAGCTGTCAAGTATATCAAAAACCCACAACATTGTACCTAAGGGCAGTATTATAATCAATAGAGGAGAGCTAGTAGAAGGTGAAAATTTACAAAAATTACTTTCTCTCAAACAGAAATACGAATCTCAGAACATAAGTGAGTCTAGATACAACTGGGTACTTTTTGGTTATGTATTACTTGTATTGCTCGCCTTAGTAATGCTGCTCCTTTTTATAAGAACCTATAGACCTTCTGTGTTTCTTAATAACACAAAAGTGACGTTTGTATTCTTTAATGTTCTGCTTATGGTTTTACTTACAACCATCGTGATAAAGTGGAGCCCACAGTATGTGTATGCTGTACCTATGTGTATTTTACCACTTATCATAAAGGCATTTTTTGACGCACGACTAGGACTTTTTACGCACGTCATTGCAATATTACTTTTAGGTTTTATAGTTCCAGATAGTTTTGAATATTTCTTTTTACAAGTTATTGCAGGTATCGTTACTATTCTTACTGTTCCAGAACTTTATAAGAGAGCAAACTTGTTTATTTCTGTAGGTCAGATAACGCTTATTTATATCTTGGCATACTTTGCATTTCATATTATAAGTGAAGGTGGGGTAGAAGGGCTTGCCTGGCCAGATTTTGGGATGTTTATGCTTGCAGGTCTTGCTACACTCTTTGTACAACCGCTTATATATATCTATGAAAAAATGTTTGGTCTCGTGAGCGACGTCTCACTTCTTGAACTTTCAGACACAAATAGTAAGCTTTTAAAAAGACTTGCAGATGAGGCTCCGGGAACCTTTCACCATAGTCTTAACGTTGCAAATCTCTCAGAAGCAGCAGCAAATGAAATAGGAGCAAATGCGATGCTTGTACGAGTAGGAGCCCTCTATCACGATATAGGGAAAATAATAAACCCTACAGATTTTACAGAAAATCAAGCAACGGGCATAAATAGTCACGATGATTTATCACCAAAGGAAAGTGCACGTATCATTATAGATCACGTTCTTAATGGTATTGAGCTTGCGCGAAAGTATAATCTACCAGATCGTGTTATAGATTTTATAAGAACCCATCACGGTACTAGTACTGTGCAATATTTCTACTTTAAGGAAAAGGAAAAAAATGAAGACGCTGCCATAGAAGATTTTCAATACCCTGGCCCTTTACCCTTTAGTAAGGAAACCGCAATATTAATGATGGCAGATAGTGTTGAGGCGGCAAGTAAAAGTCTTAAGAATCCTACATCAACACTCATAGATGCTTTTGTAGAGAAGATTATCAAGAAGCAAATGGAAGAAGATCAGTATCTTAATGCTGATATTACCTTCAAAGAAATCCAGCAGATTAAAAAGGTGCTTAAAAAGAAGCTCAATAACATCTATCACCTTAGAATTGAGTATCCAGAGTAGGGAGATGGGTATTATTCCGCTTTCGCGAAAGCGTAAACTAAAAAAAACGAGACACATAATGTATCTCGTTTTTTTATAACTATCTATTTCTGTTTTAATCTATCGTAGTTTTGGAAAACTTGAGGGATTTGCTTCGTGCATCATTCTATAAATCTTTTCAAAAATATCATCTGCAGATGGTTTTGAGAAGTAATCACCATCGGTACCATATGCTGGTCTATGTTGTTGTGCAGCGAGTGTTTCTGGCTTGCTGTCAAGATATTTATAAGCATCTTGCTTGTTAAGCACTTCATCAAGAAGATAAGCACTTGCACCTCCAGGCATATCCTCATCTATTACGATAAAGCGATTTGTTTTCTTTATACTCTCAACGACATCGTGATTAAGGTCAAAAGGCAGTAGTGATTGTGCATCTATAACTTCTGCATTAATACCTACAGATAGTAGGTCTTTTGCTACATCCATAATAATACGCAAAGTACTACCGTACGATAAAATTGTAATATCTGTACCTTCTTTTACAGTCTCTACAACGCCTATAGGTGTTTTAAATTCTCCTATATTAGTAGGTAAGTTTTCCTTAAGTCTATATCCATTAAGACACTCTACAACTAGTGCAGGTTCATCACTTTCTAAAAGCGTGTTATAAAACCCTGCTGCTTTTACCATATTACGTGGGGTAAGCACATACATACCTCTTAACAAGTGTATAATCGCTCCCATCTGAGAACCGCTATGCCAGATACCTTCTAGTCTGTGACCACGAGTACGCACTATAAGCGGTGCTTTTTGTTTACCGTGAGTTCTGTACCTTAATGTAGCAAGGTCATCACTCATTATTTGGATAGCATATAATATATAGTCTAAATATTGAATCTCTGCAATAGGGCGGAGACCTCTCATAGCCATACCAATACCTTGACCTATAATTGTTGCCTCTCGTATACCTGCATCTGCCACGCGTAGCGCACCATATTTTTCTTGCATTCCCTCAAGACCTTGGTTTACATCACCTATAGCTCCTGCATCTTCTCCAAAAACTAATGTATTAGGATACTTTGCAAAAATTGCATCAAAATTATCTCTTAACACAACACGACCATCTACTAGGTTTTCTTCTCCATAAGTAGGAGCTATAGCAGGTACAGAGGTTGCACCATTACCATTCTCATTATATAAATGAGCACTATATTGAGGCTGTATTTTTGCTGTGTAGTTATCTATCCACTCTATGAGTTGCGTTCTAGCTGGAGTATCTTCTCCTATTGCATATCTGAGTGCCTTACGAGCTGTGCCTAGTAAGTCAGATTTAAGAGCCTCTTTATTATCTATAAGATCGCTTAGTAGTGGTTTTATAAAACTCCCGTTACTAGAATTACTTATGAGTGTTTCTAATATGGTGACAATTTTCTGCTTTTCTTTTTTTATAGGGTGTAAAAATGCTTCCCAAGCAGCTTTTTTACCATCTCTTACCTTTTTCTTAAGGTCTTTATCTATCACCTTAAGCTCTTCATCTGTAGCGAGCCCTTGATCTATAATCCAGGTTCTAAACTGTACATTACAGTCAGACTCACGTTCCCACTGTAATCTATCTTGATTTTTATAACGCTCGTGTGATCCAGACGTAGAGTGTCCTTGTGGTTGTGTAAGTTCTACCACGTGTACTAATACAGGTACGTGCTCTTTACGAGCAATAGCACCAGCACGTTCATAAGCATCTACTAGGGCAGGGTAGTCCCATCCTTTTACTTTTATAATCTCATAGCCATTATCTTCTTCATCACGCTGGAAGCCAGCAAGAATTTTTGAGATACTTTCTTTAGTTGTTTGGTGTCTAGCGTGTACTGAGATACCATACTCATCATCCCATACACTTATTACCATAGGTACCTGTAGTACACCAGCAGCGTTTATGGTTTCAAAAAATAAACCTTCACTAGTACTTGCGTTACCTATTGTTCCCCAGGCTACTTCATCACCGTTGTTTGAGAAATTTTCGCCTTGAGCTTCTTTTACATTTCTGTAAATCTTTGATGCTTGTGCAAGACCTAATAACCTAGGCATTTGGCCAGCAGTAGGTGAGATATCAGAGCTTGAGTTCTTTTGCTGTAGTAAGTTTTTCCAATTTCCATCAGGATCAAGACTATGCGTGGCAAAGTGGCCACCCATTTGTTTTCCAGCACTCATAGGGTCAAAAGCGATGTCAGTATGAGCATACAGACCTGCAAAAAATTCTTCTATCGAGAGATGGTCTATGGCCATCATAAAGGTTTGATCACGGTAATATCCAGACCTAAAGTCACCATTTTTAAAAGCGCGTGCCCAAGCAAGTTGTGGTAATTCCTTACCATCTCCAAAAATTCCAAATTTTGCCTTACCTGTAAGTACTTCTCTTCGGCCTAAAAGGCTACACTCCCTACTCGTTACCGCAATGCGATAATCATTAAGAACAGATTGTTTAAAATCTTCATAAGATAAAGCTGCTTTTGTATCTGGGTTACTTGCCATATGTACATATTGGATTTAAGACGTAAAAATAGCCAAAAGTTTGTCGTAATGCAATACCTCTAGGCGTTAAAAAGTTGTAAAATTCATATCAAAAAGTAATTTATATAGATGTATATTTAAAAATATGCAATAATTACCTTTTCTGTTGAGGATTTATCAATTTCAAAATCAAATTATGAACTATCTAATACCACTTACGTGAAAACAACCCTATGACCGTATCTACGCTTAGTTGAAGTTGGAATCTTATTTTTTGATCGTAATTTGGTTGTCCTATTTCCCATCCAAGATTTGAATAAATAGGAAAATACAACTCAAAGTAGTCATCTAGTAAACTTACTTGTATCCCAGAGTCATATACAAGCTCGCCATTTGCTCTTTTATTTTTTACAACACCCACATCCCCATAAGCATAGAAGTATTTCCAAAGAGTCGTACTCGCATTTGCTGTAAACATCCACTCGTTTGCAAATACAGGTGCAACTGCATCGAGTTGCGATTTAAAACCACCTTCTGCTATAATTATTTGTTGAGAGAACAGCCCGCTACTTTCTGAACGACCATAATAGTTGTAATCAAAAAGATAGTCTGTAGGTCTATCAAGTGCAAAACTAAAGAAATTGCCATCAGACTGTGTTTTATTATATGTAAACACCCCGCCAAAAAGACGCACATTAAGCTGCCTATTATTTAAAAAGAGTCTTCTGTAAAAGATGCTTCCAGAGAGCTTACCAAAGTTTCTTGCAAATTGCACATCACCCATAAGATTAAGTGTGTGAATAATACCTGGATTAAACCTACTATATCTTAAATTAAGCACATCATAATTAGGCGTAGGCAAGGGTACTAGTGGGTCTTCTTGTCTCTGTACACTCACATATCTTGCAGACACAAATTGACGCTTATCTGCTCGCAAATTTGAAGTTCTAAACCTCAAATTTACAAATGGAGTTACCCTAGTAAACAATAAATCTGGAGCATAAGAAAATCTATTGCCAGAAATACCATAGCGCAGTCCATAAAGCCCTTGGTTTTGAAAATCGTGTCGGTATGATATAGAAGCACTACCTATGAGCTTTTTTGATTTGAGCCCTATCTGCGGTTCTATTTTATAGTTAAGCGCTTTTGTAAGTATTGTTTTATTATACAATTTTACTCCTGGTGAAAAACCATCATATATATTAAACTCTGCCACAGGCATAAAGAATAATTGGTTTTTTGAAGGGTTTTCAAAATCTTGAAAAAATTTAAATTGCAATGGCTTGTCTATGCCTAATAAAGCTCCAGGCTTTTCATAATTATTTCTAAGATTATTTTCGGGAACTATATTTTTGTAATTGAGAACAAAAAGGTTTGCTTCTCCCTTAGGATATGAAAGGGTAGTAAGCTTTTCTTTTCCAGAAACCCAACGTGTACTTGTAAGACTATCATCTTTAAAACTATAAACAGGTATAGGAGTTTTACGTCTCTTTTTATTCTTTACAGTTACATAGATAGAATCTCCTTTTACCTTAGAGTTTTTAAGTGCATAATCTATGCGCTCGTTTGAGGTGATGTAGTCATCAAAAAACCAACTAACATCCTTCTCCGTCTTTTCAAGAACTAAATCCTTAAAGGCTTCAGATTTAATAGGCATAGAGGCGTTTGCCTCATAAAATGATTTTATGATTCCATCTAGTGCGTCATTATCTAGATACTCATTAAGATATACTAAGCCCACACCGCTTTTATAAGAGTAGCCTATATTCTTGTTGTACTTTATGAGCTTATCATATGGAGTATTAAGACTTTGATCAAGATTGAGTCTTGATATATGACTGTACAACACAGAAAACTGATCGTTAAACTCTAGTTGTGATGCATAAAACTGCCTTACGAGCCAGTATTTATCTAAGCCACCCACAACTTTTAAATCTGGATAAAAAGTGTCTATATAATTCTGCAGTAGGTATACTTTTATACCATCTATAAGCCACCTATCTGTACGAGGGTTTACTAGAAGTGTGTTATTTACATAGTTATTTATAGTGGTTTTAAGGAGTTTAATCTCATACTTGAACCCATCTGGAAATGGACTTATAAAGCTAGGCAACTCATTAAGGCCATAAACAGGTTGCTCCCTATAATCTAAATCTGTTACGAGAATTTTATCAAACGGATAAGCTCCTAAATTCTTATCAAGATAACCAGCAATACGATCTGTTATAACCGCTCTTATTTGAGGTGGGAGTGTGCCATTATGTAAGTTTGAGACAATAGTTACAAAGTCTGTTTCAACCTCTTCATAATTAGAATTATTGAGAAGAAATATTTTGGCATCTGTACGCTGTTTTCCAGTGAGCCGTGTCAACTTTTCGCCTTGAGCGTATGAAGAACCTTGAATCGCTTTTTCTAGATCTGTTACTAGGGTAAAACCATTTGGTATAGAAAAACTAACGGTAATGTCAGACTGCGGGAAGTATCTGTCATTAAGGTTTTTATTACTGTAAAATTGCCAGCCCTCATCATAAACCGCAGGTGTCATAAACCAGTAGCGCAGGTTATAATCTCCATTGCGAGTAATTCCATAATCTGTAAACTTAGCATCTGGTAGTGTGACGGTGTATTGTAAGTTTAAAGAGACTGTCGTGCCAGGTTGTATAGCCGTTTTAAGGAGTACTTTAATTATATCTGGAAAGCGCTCTGGGCGTGTATATTGTAAAATACCGTCAGAGCTAGATATTGCTTTAACTTTTGTAAATCCACGTTCGGCATCTGTTGCTAAGTGAAATTTTTTCTCAAAAGACTCAGCAAATCTTTTTGCTAGGGGAGTAGTCTTGCTAGAAAAACTATTTGCCCAGTCTGTAAGATATACCTCTTCCCAAACATCTGAAGAGTTGTTTTGTATAGAGATTTGTTGCTGGATGATAATTGATCTATCATCTGGCTGTAATTGAGCATTTATGGTCATCGCATTCTGACCTACCGCAACAAAGCTAGATATAATCAAAAATAGAAATGAGTAAAAATGTTTCAATATAGATGTAAATGGGGTTTATTATTAAAACGATATTAAAGGAGATTTATGATATGCGCGGTATTTAAACGCTATATAAATCTCCTTAATACCTCTTAGTAACCTTGTATGTTGTAAGTTACGCTTTCGCGAAAGCGTAAACTTTCTAGAAGTTAGGACTTAATTTATACTCATCATAGAAGTTGTTGAGTACTTCAATCACCTCGTCAGACGTGTCTACAAGATGAATAAGATCCATATCACCAGCACTTATGTTATTAAAAGAGTCTAGTAGGGTTTCTTTTACCCAGTCCATTAAACCTCCCCAAAACTCAGTACCCACAAGAATGATAGGAAACTTCTGAATTTTATGTGTTTGTATAAGTGTGATTGCCTCAAAGAGTTCATCTAGTGTTCCAAATCCTCCTGGCATTACTACAAAACCTTGAGAATACTTAACAAACATTACTTTTCTTACAAAGAAGTAGTCAAAATCTAGGCTTTTATCACTGTCTATATATGGGTTGTCGTGTTGCTCAAATGGCAGTTCTATATTAAGTCCTACAGAGGTTCCTCCAGCAAGGTGAGCACCGCGGTTACCGGCTTCCATAATACCTGGTCCTCCACCTGTAATGACTCCATAACCGTTATCTGCAATCTTTTCGGCAACCTCTACGGCTAGCTTGTAATATTTGTGGTCTGGTTTTGTACGAGCACTTCCAAAAATGGATACACAAGGGCCTATGCGGCTCATTTTTTCAAAACCATTTACAAACTCACCCATTATTTTAAATATGGCCCAAGAGTCGTTTGTTTTCTTTTCGTTCCAACCTTTTGGTCTACTTTCGTTACGCATTATAGTATGTTTATATTGTTAGTAAGACGTTTTTACGTCTAGTTCATTTCTTTTTTTAAGAACTCGGCAGTATAGCCTTTATTCTTTTTAATTATTTGTTCTGGCGTGCCTACAGCAACTACCTCGCCACCGCCTTTACCACCTTCATAACCTATATCAATTATATGGTCTGCCATTTTTACTACATCCAGATTATGCTCAATGATAAGAATGGTGTTTCCTTTATCTACAAGCTTATTAAGTACCTCCATTAATACTCGTATATCTTCAAAATGAAGCCCCGTCGTAGGCTCATCTAATATATAAAAAGTATTACCAGTATCACGCTTACTAAGCTCTGAAGCTAGCTTGATACGTTGTGCTTCTCCACCAGAAAGCGTAGTACTCTGTTGGCCCAGAGTTATATAGCCTAGACCTACATCTTTTATAGTTTTTAACTTGCGGTGTATTTTTGGGATGTTTTCAAAGAAGTCTGTCGCCTCATTCATCGTCATTTCTAGCACATCTGCGATAGATTTACCTTTATAACGTATCTCAAGTGTCTCTCTATTAAAACGTTTGCCTTGACAAGTCTCACACTCTACATACACATCTGGTAGAAAATTCATCTCTATAACCCTGAGGCCTCCACCTTTACAGGTCTCGCACCTTCCTCCAGCGACATTGAAGCTAAAACGTCCCGGCTTGTAACCTCTTATAAGTGCTTCTGGAGTTTTTGCAAATAGACTACGTATCTCATCAAAGGCCTTTGTGTAAGTAGCAGGGTTTGATCTAGGCGTTCTACCTATAGGTGATTGATTTATATCTATAACTTTATCACATTCATCTAGACCCTTTATACTCTTGTACGGCATAGGTTTCTTTACGCCATTAAAGTAATGTGCATTCATAATAGGGTAGAGGGTCTCATTAATAAGTGTAGACTTACCACTACCAGAAACACCGGTGACGGCTATCATTTTACCCAGAGGTATTTTTATAGATACATTTTTGAGGTTATTACCCGTAGCACCTTTAAGCTCTATAAATTTTCCGTTTCCTTTTCTACGTTTTTTAGGGATTGTAATTTCCTTCTCTCCATTGAGATATTGTGCAGTAAGAGTGCTGTGATTTAAAAGTTCTTCTGGTGTTCCTTCACTTATGATCTCACCCCCATAATTACCAGCTTTTGGACCTATGTCTATTACGTGATCTGCACGCTCTATCATATCCTTATCGTGCTCTACAACTATTACAGAGTTCCCTATATCTCTAAGTGATACAAGAGAGTTTATAAGCTTCTCATTATCTCGCTGGTGAAGCCCTATACTGGGCTCATCTAGAATATAAAGTACACCTACTAGTTGTGATCCTATTTGTGTAGCTAGGCGTATACGTTGTGCTTCTCCACCAGAAAGTGACTTAGAGCTTCTGTTTAAGTTTAAATAGGTAAGACCTACATCTACAAGGAATTGTATTCTTGATTTTATTTCTTTTATAATTTCAGAACCTATCTTGAGTTGCTTTTCAGAAAGTCTTGAGTCTACCGTTTCAAACCAGTCTTTAAGCTCAAGAATATCCATAGATGCGAGGTCTGCAATACTCAAGTTATCTACTTTAAAGTAAAGAGATTCTTTACGTAATCGTGATCCCTCACAAACTGGACAAGCCACTTTATTCATATACCCTTTTGCCCATCTCACGAGAGAGGTGGACTCACTATCTTTATAGGTGCTTTCTATAAAATTTGCGACACCTTCAAAATCTATTTTATAATCTCTTGTAACTCCTAGTTGTTTTGAAGAAACAGAAAACTTCTCATTACCTCCGTAAAAGATAAAGTCCATCGCCTCTTGTGGGATGCTTTCTATAGGGTCTGTAAGTTTAAAGTCAAAACGCTCTGAGATGAGCTTTAGCTGTTTAAAAATCCAGTTGTTTTTTTTCGGGCCGTGTGGGTCGAGCCCTCCGGCATTTATAGACTTTTTAGGGTCTGGCACAATCTTTTTTGGGTTTACCTTATAAAGTTCACCTATACCATTACAATTAGGGCAAGCCCCTTTAGGCGAATTAAAAGAGAAATTGTTAGGCTCTGGATTAGGATATGAGATGCCAGAAGTAGGACACATAAGGTTACGGCTAAAATAGCGCACCTCTTGTGTATCGTGATCCAGTACCATAAGTACATCATCACCGTGATACATCGCAGTATTTATGCTTTCGCGCAAGCGTTTACTATCCTCATCACTTTTTTTAACCTGCATACGGTCTATCACAATCTCAATGTCGTGCACCTTGTAGCGGTCTACCTTCATTCCTTTTGTAATATCACGCACTTCACCATCTACACGCACTTTTACAAACCCCTGTTTTGCAATTTGCTCAAAAAGCTCCCTGTAATGTCCTTTACGAGAGCGTATGGTAGGAGCAAGTATATTTATACGTTTACCCTCATAACTCTCTGTAATGAGCTCTTGTATTTGCTCATCACTATAGCTCACCATCTTCTCACCCGTGTTGTACGAGTATGCATCTGCCACACGGGCATAGAGTAGGCGTAAGAAATCATAAATCTCAGTAATAGTACCAACGGTAGAACGCGGACTTTTACTCGTAGTTTTTTGCTCAATGGCAATTACTGGAGATAAACCTAAAATTTGATCTACATCTGGACGCTCTAACCCACCCAGAAATTGTCTAGCATAAGCCGAAAAAGTTTCGATATAACGACGTTGTCCCTCTGCATAAATCGTATCAAAAGCCAGCGAACTCTTACCACTACCCGAAAGACCGGTAATAACAACCAGTTTTTCTCTAGGTATCATTACATCAATATTCTTTAGGTTATGAGCGCGAGCACCATATACTTCAATACGTTCTTCTTGTTCTATCATAGACTTTTAGGCAAGTAACAAATTTACCGCTTTAAGGCTTAATTAGAAAGTCAGTACCACTATAAGAGATTGTTAATATTAAAGCCTGTA
>JAHDEV010000059.1 GCA_020628615.1 Dokdonia sp. | reverse complement strand
TATTAGCCTCATATTCTGAGAAACTACCTTCAAAGAAATACACTTGACTATCTCCCTCAAAAGCAAGAATATGAGTACATATACGATCTAAGAACCAGCGGTCGTGACTAATTACTACGGCACAGCCTGCAAAGTTCTCTAGTCCTTCTTCTAGCGCTCTTAGTGTGTTTACATCAAGGTCGTTTGTAGGCTCATCCAGTAATAGTACGTTTCCTTCCTCTCTTAAAGTCATCGCGAGGTGTAAACGGTTGCGTTCACCACCAGATAGTGTTGCTACTTTCTTATTTTGCTCACTACCTGAGAAATTAAATCTACTTAAGTATGCTCTAGAGTTTACTTCCTTACCTCCCATCATTACAAGCTCTTGCTCGTCTGAGAAGTTTTGCCAGATTGTTTTCTCTGGGTCTATATTGCTGTGACTCTGGTCTACATATGCGATTTGAGCCGTCTCTCCTACGTTAAAGGTTCCTTTATCTGGAGCCTCCTCACCCATAATCATTTTAAAGATAGTAGTCTTACCAGCTCCGTTAGGACCTATAATACCTACGATACCAGCCTGCGGCAAGTTAAAATTGAGGTCTTCATAGAGTAACTTATCGCCAAAGGCTTTACTCACTCCAGATGCCTCAATGACATTAGTACCAAGACGTGGCCCATTAGGGATATAGATCTCAAGCTTCTCATCTACTTGCTTTTGATCTTGACTCATCATCTTGTCATAGTTCTGTAAACGTGCTTTTTGTTTAGTCTGGCGACCTTTTGCTCCCTGGCGTACCCACTCTAGCTCTCGCTCTAATGTTTTCTGTCTTTTTGAAGCGGTCTTACTCTCTTGCGCCATACGCTTAGACTTCTGGTCTAGCCAAGAAGAGTAGTTTCCTTTCCAAGGGATTCCCTCTCCTCTATCCAGCTCTAATATCCATCCTGCTACGTTATCAAGGAAGTAACGGTCGTGTGTTACGGCTATTACCGTTCCTTTGTATTGTGCAAGGTGGTGCTCTAGCCAGTGTACAGACTCTGCGTCAAGGTGGTTAGTAGGCTCATCTAGTAGTAACACATCTGGCTCTTGTAATAAAAGTCTACATAAAGCCACACGGCGCTTTTCTCCTCCAGAGAGTACACCCACTTTTTGATCTGCTGGTGGTGTGCGTAGTGCATCCATCGCGATCTCTAGTTTTGTATCTAGCTCCCAGGCACCGCGAGCATCTATCTCATCTTGTAAAACTGCCTGGCGTGCCATAAGCTTATCCATCTTATCTGCATCTGAGTATACCTCTTCTAGACCAAATGAGTCATTAATCTTATTGTACTCATCAAGAATAGCAACCGTTTCGGCAGCTCCTTCTTTTACAATCTCAAGTACCGTTTTTTCTGGATCTAGCTTAGGCTCTTGCTCAAGATACCCTACAGAAAATTCTTTATCTGAAGTTACATCACCTTGAAAGTTTGTATCTAATCCTGCGATGATTTTCATCAAGGTAGATTTACCAGAACCGTTAAGACCTAAGATTCCTATTTTTGCTCCGTAAAAGAAGCTTAGGTATATCTTTTTAAGTACAGGTGTCTGTGCTCCAGGAAACGTTTTTGAAACGCCCTGCATTGAAAAAATGATCTTTTTATCGTCGCTCATAATTTGGCTTTTGGCTCTAAGCTGTATGCTTTAAGCTAGTTGTTTTATTGTTAGTACGCTTTCGCGAAAGCGGAAGGCAAAAATACAAAATATCGCTACTATTCTCCCTCTAAAACGGCACGCATCGCCTTAGCCTTGAGTAAGCACTCTTCATACTCACTATCTGGGTCAGAACCAGCAGTGATGGCCCCGCCTACTGAGTATGAGATGTATTGTTTCTCTGCATTGTAAAGTATACTGCGTATGACAACATTAAAATCAAAATCTCCCTTTGGGGTAAAATAACCCACTGAGCCGCTGTATAAACCCCGCTTTGACTCTTCTAGTGACTCTATGATTTGCATTGCTCGCAATTTTGGCGCACCGGTCATACTTCCCATCGGGAAGGTGCTACGTATTACATCTACCGCTGAGATGCCTACGCCTAGTTGTGAGGTAACGGTAGAGATCATTTGGTGAACTTGCTTAAAGGGGTATACCTCGCATAACTCTTCTACTACAACAGATCCTCTGCGAGCTGTGCGAGACAGGTCGTTGCGCACGAGATCTACAATCATTATGTTTTCTGAGCGCTCTTTTGGGTTTTGTTGTAACGCTTTCGCGAAAGCGTAATCCTCCTCCTCATTATCACTACGCCTAGCTGTTCCCTTTATGGGCTGGGTAACAATCTTCTCTCCTATTTTTTTAATATACCGCTCTGGAGTTGCCGAAAGCAAGTACTGATCTTCCATCCTCAAGTAGGTAGCAAACGGTGGGGTACTTATTGCATTGAGGCGCTCATATGTTTCTAGCGGTGCAATGCTACCTGTCGCATAAAACTCTTGACACATATTTGCCTCATAAATATCACCTCTGTGTATGTGAGCAAGCATCTCTCGTACCTTTTCTTTATAAGCTTCTTTGTGAATCTTAAGCTTAATAGATAAGGGGTCTGCAGGGATATAGGGTTCATAGTTTACACCATTTATTATCTCCTTATAATCCTCTTCTATCTCATCATCTACCATACCTAGGTAGTGCATCTCGAGGGTGTCACCCTTGAGTAAAAAAACCTTTTTAGGCTGAAAGAAATATAGGTCTGCAAAGTCGAGACTGTCATCATTTTTTGATGTAAGTCGCTCAGTATCATTCTTAAGATCATAACTGAGGTATCCAAAAATCCAATCTTTTGTTGTACTTTGATACTCCTCCAGTTGATCAAAAGCTCCTTGATAGTCAGTCTTTAAACTTGTAAAAGCGTCTACTGCTAGTATGGCCTCGTACTCAGGATAATTTTGTCGTTCATAACTGTTACTATCAAGCCAGACAATATCTTCATACTGCTGTGCCCAAGAAAGCAGTTGTTTCTTAAAGGCGTTAAGGTCTGTTATGGTTACGGTTTTTGTAGTACGATTCACAGGTGTAAAAATACGCAAGATTGAGACGGATATAAATTGATGTTAAAAACATTTTTATTTGAAAAAAAGTTATTAACCTAGTGGTCTGGTAGACTAATAAATATTCAAACACATAACACACTGATACTATGGTATCCAAAGCATTACAAGCCGCCTATAGAGAGCGACTTTTTAGACACTTAGACGGTATCGTTACCGCTCCATCTGCGTTTTCGCTTTACAAAAAGGGCGTGACTACATATATATTAGATAAAAAAGAGGTCACAATTAGTGATTTGACATCAACCTTTGATGCAAATGAGGGATACCTCAACGTGGCATTGCGACTACTAGCCTCACAAGGATGGCTCGTGCAGCACATAGATAACAGCACAAATACGGTTACTTATAGTATAAATGGGCATACAGCAACCGCTTTTGCCCTATTCCCGCTTTATGAAGAGGTAACAGCACTACAAAAGCTCTCTGAAAATTACCATTTTAGAAAATTTGAGGTAGCTCCTTTTAAAATGTTACAAGATATTTTTTCAAAATACCGCAATCATTATGGTATCACGCTATCACAAGACCCAGCAGAAAAAAGCATACAAGAGCAAGTACTTGCACATATAGAAGGAAGTATACTAGGGCCTACTCTTGTACATCTGTCTATGAATGGCGCTTTTCATAAATACTTTATGCAGGCAAGCTTTAGGCCAGAAGAGTTTCACGCAGATGGCGAGAACTTCAAAAAACTATTAGACATACTCACATATTTTGAGCTATTTACTCGCAAAGAGCACACCTATCAATTTACAGACAAGGGACTCTTTTTTGCAAAGAGAGCCAGTGCATACGGTGTGACTGTTTCTTACATACCTACCTTGCGTAAGCTTGATGACCTGCTTTTTGGTAATGCGCTAGCTGCAAAATCACAAGGAGATGGTAGCCAAGAAGGGCACGTAGACAGAGCTATGAATGTATGGGGAAGCGGTGGTGCACACGCTACCTACTTTAAAGTGGTAGATACTATTATACTTGATATTTTTAACAAACCTCTAGACGAGCAACCTAAAGGGATATTAGATATGGGCTGCGGTAACGGTGCTTTTTTAATACACCTTTATAATCTTATTGAGCGTCACACACTACGTGGCAAGCATCTAGATGAACACCCACTTATACTAGTAGGAGCAGATTATAACCAAACAGCAATAGATATTACTAAGCAAAATCTCATCCAAGCCGAAATATGGGCAAAAGTGATGTGGGGAGATATAGGTGACCCAGACAGACTTGCTGCCGACTTACAGGAGGAATATGACATCACGCTAGGAGATCTTCTTAATGTGCGCTCTTTCTTAGATCATAACCGTGTCTGGAAAGCTCCCTCGATATCGCTCAAAGAGGCTAGCACATCTACTGGGGCCTTTGCCTATGAGGGTGCTCGCATAGCAAATAATGATGCTGAGGCCTCACTAGCAGAACATTTTGGAAAATGGTCTCCATATACCGGTAAATACGGTTTATTGCTCATAGAGTTACATAGTGTACCTCCAGCCATCGCGGCAGATTATATAGGAAAAACAGCAGTTACTGCTTATGATGCTACGCACGGATACTCAGATCAATTTATAGTAGAGGTACCCGTTTTCCATAAAGTGCTAGATAGTATAGGTATGAAGAGAGATGAAAAACTAAGTAAAAAATTTCCAAATAATGATGCGGCAACGGTAACTGTAAATCTCTTTAGACACTAGATTGAGTTATCTTTGCTATTATGGAAGAGAAGCAGCAACAACCTAATAACCCGTTACACGGGGTAAAACTTATAGACATCTTAGAGTTTCTGGTAGAAAATTATGGCTGGAAAGAAATGAGTCTACAGGTAGATATAAATTGTTTCAAAAAAGATCCTTCTATAAAATCTAGTCTCAAATTTTTGAGACGTACTCCTTGGGCTAGAGAAAAAGTAGAGCAATTATATTTACAATCTATATAAAAAAACGCGTTATCAATAACTGAATAACGCGTTTACAAACAAACTAAAAAACAGTTCTTCTATAAGGCGCTCTCTACACCTGCGTACTTCTCAATGAGACGTACTATGAGGTCATTGAGTTTTTCTACTTTTACATCTTCTGTAGTAGGTTCCATATGGTCATTACCTATACCGCTATCATCTGTAAGGAAAACATACGTTCCATTTGTAGCAACGCTAAATGATCGCATCAAGAATTCTACTTCTTTATTTGCTCCACTAGCTACAACAGGTATTATTTTTATGCCCATCTCTCGGGCTTTTTTAATCTGTGATTTTATGAGCTCCACATTTTGCGCCGTGTAGTGTGGGGGTGCGTCTAGCATCAAGAATAGTAGCTTTGCTTTAGCATCCTTATTCCAAGATTGAGAGAGGGATACTTTTAAAGCTTCCTCTACTGCCTCCTCATAATCTCCACCACCATTTGCATCTTGCTGTGATAAAAAGTCTTTTACCTCATTTACATCTTCTTTAAAATCTATCGATCTAGTTACATAGCTATCACCGTGATCTCTATATACTGTGAGCGCTACTCGTTTTTGTGCGATTTGTGCATCTATTCTATTCATAATATTTTTGAGCTCAGATTTGAGATAAGCAATCTCATCCCCCATAGAGCCTGTAGCATCTACAGCAAATAGAACGTCTACTGTATTAGTCGCAGCAACACTTGACGCTATGGTAATCTCTACCGCCTGTTGCCCACCGCTTATAGATTTTCCCACAACAGTACCCTCACTATATACTTGTAATAAGAAGCGATCACTCAGGTTGTGTGCTCCTTTATAAAGTACGAGTGATCCATTAACATCTGTACGACCTTTCATAAGCTGCTTTTTATTTTTATAGAGAGCAACCATTGTATTTGCTACAGGAGTTTGATCTTTATTCTTGAGGGAAATGTCTATTTTATTTTTATAGATAAATCCCCAGCGGCCGGCAACTTTTTGTGCCTCCCCACTTGAGAAAATCTCATAATACTCAGACCATTTTTCTAAGTCATTAATCTCACCTGCCGTAAGTTGTCCATAAGCAGGGTCATTATATCTAGAAGGATGACTAGAACCTTCTGTCACTGCAACGCCAGAAACTTTACCTCTTATAACAATACTAGCATCTGAGGTGGCATACCCTACAGCTCGTTTTTCCCTCTTCATTCCAGAAGCTGTAACAATTACTTCTTCTAGCTCAGGACTGCCTACCATCACAACATTAATTACGGTAGCATCTCCTACAATGATTTCTTGAGTATCAAAACCTACAAATGAAAATACGAGCGTATCCAGCTTTGCCGCCCTAATTTCATAATTACCATCAAAATCTGAGACTGATTTACGATCCTTCCCTTTTACTAAGATATTTGCACCCGGAAGTGGGTGACCCTCTGCAGTGACTGTTCCTGTGATGGTTACGTCTTGAGCATAAGAAATAAGACTAAGAAATACTAAGATCGATGTGATGATGGCTCTCATAATAATAGTTTTTAAGTATGAGGTAAAACTACCTTAGGCATACTTTAAATTAAACTCATAATGAGTGAACACATCTTTTGAGCTAGGCAAGTGACCTAACGCTCATCATAATCATCAAGATTATATCGCCTTTACAATTGCTTTGCCTCTTCCCAGAAGATATCCATCTCTTTAAGGGTCATATCTGAAAGGTCTTTATTAAGTTCTTTGGCCTTACCTTCTAGGTACTTAAAGCGTTTTATAAACTTCTTATTAGTACGCTCCAAAGCACTTTCTGGGTCTACTTTTAAGAAACGAGCATAGTTTATCATAGAGAACAGAACATCGCCAAACTCGGCTTCTATCTTCTCTTGATTATTTTCTTTTACTTCGTGTTGTAGTTCTTCTAGCTCTTCTTGTACTTTTTCAAAAACCTGCTGTGGCTCTTCCCAGTCAAAACCTACACCTGCTACTTTATCTTGTATTCGGCTTGCTTTTACAAGTGCCGGTAGGCTTCTAGGCACACCTTCTAGCACAGATTTTTTACCTTCTTTGAGTTTGAGTTTCTCCCAGTTAGTAGCTACTTCATCGGCATTTGCTACATCTACATCACCATATATATGTGGGTGACGAGAGATAAGCTTTTCTGAGATACTGTTTGCCACATCTGCTATATCAAAGTCTTGGGTCTCGCTTCCTATTTTTGCATAAAAGACAATGTGTAATAAAAGGTCTCCCAGTTCCTTTTTTACTTCTTCTAGGTCATTATCTAGTATGGCATCGCCTAGCTCATAAGTCTCCTCTATGGTGAGATGGCGCAGGCTTTCCATAGTTTGTTTTTTATCCCAAGGGCATCCTACTCTAAGCTCATCCATAATGGTGAGTAATCTATCTATGGCTTTGAGCTGTGCTTCTCTTGAGTACTTCATAATGGTTCTTTTTATAGTAGGTATGATAAGGGTTTATGTTACGCTTTCGCGAAAGCGTACTAAAGTTTAAAACTAAAAAAGCCTTCACATATAGATTGTAAAGGCTCTTTAATATTATAAAAAGTTATGCACTATTCTTCTTCGTCTGAAGCTACTGGAGCTTCAAAGTTGAGCATTTCCTTTTGTTGTAAGATGTTGTACCACTGCACTACCTTCTTGATATCGCTGGCATACACGCGGTCTTCATCATAATCTGGCACTACGTTAAAGAAAAACTCTTCCAGCTCATCTTTTGACACCTTGTGATGTATGGTAGGACCACCGTTTTCTTTTTCCTTTATAGCTTGAAAAACCTCTCTTAATGGCTTTTCTGCACTTAGTGTATAGATGGCTATCTCAGACAGAACACTCACATTGTGACGAATCCCTACGGTAATTCTCTTACCATCCACGAGTGACTCTGCTACAAAACCACTACGTGTTTGTTGCTTTAACTCATATATACCAGGCTTTCCTGCGATTGCGATTACTTTATCTAAACTCATATATTATTTTATTGGGTGGCAAAGATGCACTTTGCACCACATATTTACAAATTAGTTTTTTGGGTTTAACGTTTTAGCGTTTTTTTGACGCCGCCGGAAAACGCATACGGTAGTCTGCACTGCACTTTCCTTTTGAGATATTTGCTAGCTTTCCTTTTATTAAACGTTTTTTAAGACTCGATAGTTTATCTGTAAAAAGTATACCGTCTATGTGATCATACTCGTGTTGTATTACACGTGCTATAAGCCCATCATAAGTCTCTGTATGCTCTTTAAAATCTTCGTCTTGATACTTGATGGTAACCGTAGGTTTTCTAAAAACGTCCTCGTTTATACCAGGTATACTAAGGCACCCTTCAGAAAAAGCCCACTCCTCACCTTCCTCTTCTAGAATCTCGGCGTTTATAAAGGTTTTCTTAAAACTAGATAGTTGTTTTTGCTCCTCTGGTGTAAAGCTCTCATCATCTGCAAAGGGTGTTGTATCTACAAGAAAGATGCGTATAGGTAATCCCACTTGTGGTGCTGCAAGGCCTACGCCGTGCGCTCCATACATTGTCTCATACATATTCTCAAGGAGCTCACTAAGATTAGGATACTCTGGAGTAATGTCTTTTGCCTTTTTCTTAAGCACGGGACTTCCGTATGCTACTATAGGTAATATCATATCTATTTATTATACAGGTAATCCTGCAGTATAATGGTTGCACTTATTTGATCTACAAGTGCTTTATTTTGTCTTTTCTTTTTACCGATGCCGCTATCTAGCATTGTCTGGAAAGCCATCTTTGAGGTAAAACGCTCATCTTGCCTAATGATTTTAAGCTCGGGATGTTTTTTTTCTACGCTTTCGCGAAAGCGTACTATATGCTCCTCAACATCACTCGCCTCATTATTCATACGTTTAGGCTCTCCTATGACCATTGCCTCTACTTTTTCTTCGGCTAGGTAGGTGGCTAAAAATTTAAAAATATCTTTAGTCGGTACCGTGGTTAAGCCAGAAGCAATAAGTTGCAACTCATCTGTCACCGCGACTCCCGTGCGCTTTGTTCCATAATCTATTGCAATGATGCGTGCCATCTGTAAAATTTGGTGCAAAAATAAGTAAAAACAAGCAAGAATATAAGGGATATGCACACCGATACATAAACCCACACCCATAAGCAACAGTCTATTACTCACTATAAGCTTTGCTTATTGTAACATATATAACAAAAAAGCACTTCCTTGTGCAGCTTTTACCACAAACAGTACCTTTATAAACTCAATTGATACTTTATCTTTGGGCCAAAGATGATAGCACAGTGAGCCACTATACTCACTTGTAAAACTTAAAAGAATATACAATGACACAACTTCAGAATATTATTGAAGAAGCGTGGGACGACCGTACGCACCTTACTAACCCTGTAACTATAAATGCCATACGTGAAGTGGTAGATATGCTAGACCGCGGCACCCTGCGTGTTGCAGAGCCTACAGAAAATGGATGGCAAGTAAACGAGTGGGTAAAGAAAGCTGTTGTACTCTACTTCCCTATCCAAAAAATGGAAACTCTTGAAGCTGGTATATTTGAATATCACGACAAAATTCCTCTCAAGAGAGATTACGAGAACCGTGGTATACGTGTAGTACCTAACGCTGTCGCAAGACACGGAGCATACATCTCAAAAGGAGTCATCCTTATGCCTAGCTATGTAAATATAGGTGCCTATGTAGATGAGGGTACAATGGTAGATACCTGGGCAACCGTAGGTAGCTGTGCTCAAATAGGTAAAAATGTACACCTTAGTGGTGGTGTAGGTATAGGTGGTGTACTTGAGCCGTTACAAGCCTCTCCTGTAATTATAGAAGATGGTGCTTTTATAGGATCTAGATGTATCGTAGTAGAAGGTGTACACGTAGAAAAAGAAGCTGTACTAGGCGCAAACGTAGTACTTACTATGAGCACAAAAATCATAGACGTTACTGGTGACGAGCCAGTAGAGATGAAAGGCCGCGTGCCAGCTCGCTCTGTAGTGATTCCAGGAAGTTATACTAAAAAGTTTGCCGCTGGAGAGTACCAAGTACCTTGTGCACTTATTATAGGTAAACGTAAAGAAAGTACAAATAAGAAAACATCTCTTAACGACGCACTAAGAGAGTATGATGTAGCCGTATAAACGATCTATTGAAAAAAGTTCTCATCATACAACAGAAAATGATAGGCGATGTCTTGACATCGTCTATCTTATGTGAAGCGATAAAATTACGCTTTCGCGAAAGCGAGATACACTACCTCATAAACGCTCACACTACACCCGTACTTGAGAATAATCCTTTTATAGACAAGCTCATTATCTATACACCAGAGATAGAAAAGAGTGCAAAGGCAAAATCACAATTTAAAAAACAGCTCAAGACAGAAGCCTATGACACCGTTATAGATGTGTACTCTAAAATAGGCAGCGCATTTCTAACTAAAGCTACTGGAGCAAAAAACAGCGTGGGTTATCATAAATGGTACACCCACCTTTTTTACACAGACACTTTACGCCGTCGAAAGAAGTCATACACCGTAGCAGGCCTCGCCATAGAAAACAGAATGCTCTTACTAGAGCAACTTACAGGCAAAGAATTTGATGCTATTGCACCAAAAATTTACCTCACTGAGGAGGAAAAGACAAACGCAAAACATATCATAGAATCTTGCGGTATTGACCTTTCAAAAAAGTTGTACCAGATAAGTGCCCTAGGCAGCGGAGCTAAAAAAACGTACCCACTACCCTACCTAGCAACCTTACTAGATTATATTGTAGAAAGCACAGATGCACAACTCATCTTTAATTACATACCCTCACAAGTAGATTTAATAACTACCTTATACAATCACTGTGCAGTAAAGACCAGAGCTCATATATTTTTAGACTGTTATGGTAAAAGCCTTAGAGAGTTTATAGCTATCACAAGTCACTGTGATGCTATTATAGGTAACGAGGGCGGAGCTATAAATATGGCAAAGGCTATAGATATCCCTACATTTGCCATCTTTTGCCCGTGGATTAATAAAGAAGAATGGAGTGTGTATGACGATCATAAAAGACACGTTTCTGTCCATCTATATGACTACATAGATTATAATCCTAAATTTAATAAACGTGAGCGCGCACCTCAAAAGGTAGCTGCAAACTACCAGCAGTTTAAACCAGAGCTCATTATACCAAAACTCGGTGCCTTTTTAAAAGAAAGTGCGGTGGTTAATGATGGTAGTGTAAAGATGTCTGCCACGATTATTACCTATAATGAAGAAAGGAACATTGCAAGGTGTATAGAGTCTCTACTACCTGTGGTAGATGAAGTTGTGATAGTAGATTCATACAGTACAGATAAGACACAATATATCTGCGAGCAATATCCTGTGCGATTTATACAGCATACATTTGAGGGACACATACAGCAAAAAAACGTAGCACTCGACCTTGCTACGCATAACCATATTGTATCTCTAGATGCAGATGAGGCTTTGAGCAAAGAGTTACAAACTGCTATACAGCGCGTTAAAAGGAGTTTTAATAAAGATGGCTACATAGTAAAACGATACAACAATTACTGCGGCCAGTGGATTAACCATACAGACTGGAGTCGTGATAAAAAATTACGTGTTTTTGACAAAACAAAGGCTCGATGGGGCGGTGTAAATCCGCACGATAAAGTACAGATGAGTGATGGGGCTACAGTAGGCTCTTTAAAGGGAGAGATACTGCATTGGGTACACGCAACTCACGAGGAGCATAGACAAAAGACAGAAAAATTCTCCACCATAGCCTCAAAAGAGTACTATAAAAGAGGGCGTAAAGCAAGTATACTTGATCTCATTATAAAACCCACGTGGATTTTTATACGATCATACATTATAAGGATGGGATTCTTAGATGGGCGTAATGGTTTTATTCTTTGTACATTTAGTGCGAAGACAACCTACTTAAAGTACTGCAAGCTACGCAGGCTTAGATTACAAAAGAAAACACCCAACTAGTGAAAACAATCATTCTCGCAGCTGGCATAGGCTCACGCCTAGGCAATCCCTACCCTAAAGCACTTACCCCTCTCAAGAATGGAAAAAGCATTATGGAAATGATGATAGAGAGCTTATCATCTTACTTTTCTATAAATGACTTATTAACCGTAGTAGGCTTTAAGAAGAATAGTATTATGGAACGTTTTCCAGACATTACGTATATCTACAACCCATATTTTGACACCACAAACACTTCTAAGAGTCTTTTATGTGCGCTTAAAAAATGTCGTGATGAATCTGTATTATGGTTAAATGGAGATGTAGTTTTTGACCCATTACTACTTAATGAGCTTGTACCACATATAGAAAAAGATCAAAGTTTTGTAGCGGTAAACACCTGCTCTGTAGCAGATGAGGAGGTAAAGTATACTCTTGAAAACGGGTATATACAAAATCTCTCAAAAGAAGTAATAAATGGACTGGGAGAAGCTGTAGGTATAAATTACATCTCTGCAAAAGATGTTCCTCTCTTTATAAAAGAACTAGAAGCCTGTGAAGCACAAGACTATTTTGAAAAAGGACTAGAGGTTATGATTGCCAAGTATCAAACAAAAATACAAGCGGTAGACATCTCAAAATTCAACTGTATGGAGGTAGATTTTAAAGAAGATTTAGAACACGTAAATAGTTTTTTATAAATGAAAGTGATTCTCTTCTGCCAAAACGCATATGCCTTTGGGATTATGCAAACCATAAGAGAAGAACTCGCTCAAAGTGGAGATCAAGTACTATGGTTCATAATGCCAAAACTTCTTGATGTATTTCCTTTCCATAATGACGCTGTAACTACGAGCATACAAGAATTAGTGACCTTTAAAAGTGACGCTATAATTTGCCCAGGTAATGAAGTCCCTTATTACTTGCGAGGCCTTAAGGTGCAAATTTTTCACGGACTTGCTGGAGAGAAAAAAGGACATTTTAGAATACGTGATTACTTTGATCTATATCTCACGCAAGGACCCTATTTTACAGAAGGCTTTAAAAGGCTTGAGAGAAAACACAAAAACATTACCGTGGTAGAAACCGGCTGGCCCAAGCTAGATAGCTATCAGAAAATCATAGATGAGGCTTCTGCATACAAGCTAGAAATACTGAATCACCACAATGCTAGTAACATCATTCTCTATGCGCCTACATTTTCCCCATCACTCACCTCTGCCCACGTTTTAAAGAAAGAAATTAAGACACTCGCATCGCATAGGGAATATGTGATACATATTAAATTTCACGATTTAATGCATCCAGAGCTTATTTCTTATTACAAAGATCTAGCAGCGCGTTACGATACTATTTATTTTATAGAAGAAAAGGATATCATAAAACAGCTTGTACTGGCAGATCTCTTAATAAGTGATACCTCTTCTGTGATATATGAATTTTTACTTTTAGACAAGCCAGTTATCACCCTCAACAATATTTCGGATGCTATACGGTGGGAAAATATTAGTAATCCAAAAGATTTAATCCCTAGCATCTTAAAAATACGTACACAAGATAATTATGCGTCAGAGCGTGCTAGTATCATAGCTCAATATCATCCCTACACAGATGGAAAATCGTCAGCGAGAGTAGTTGCCGCAATTAAGGAGCATATCTCTCTACACGGTGTGCCAGAAAAACGTAAAATTTCTTGGCTACGAAGACGTAAGATTAATAAGCTATTTGATAGAAAGTCTTAGTACGCTTTCGCGAAAGCGTAGTCTAAATCATAAATAAGAAAAGCACCAATACGGTGCTTTTTATTATTTATTAAAATAAAGTTCTAAAAATCTAGAATTTAAAACCAAAGCCTAAATTAAAGATATTGCTTCTACTTTTTACATCGCCCTCACCAGTATAGTAATTATTTAGTTGATATACAGTTCTAAAATTTCCATAAAAATTATCTGTAAACTCATAACCTAGACCCGCTCCAAACCCTACATTAAATTTTGTAAAATCGTCAGAGATCTCTTCAAGAGTATAGGTAATTTGAGGTCCTCCATTTACATAGAACTTATCTGCAGCATAATACTTTAAGAAAAGTGGCACCTGTAAAAACTTAAGATCTGTACCCCCTTCAAAAACCATCGTAAAAAGAAGTTCTGGTGCAACATATAACTGGTTGCCTATTTGAACGTCTGTAGTGAATCCCACGTGAAATCCGCTTGCAGAACCTGTGAACTCTTGACCATCAGTAGTAACCTTAGACCCTATTAGTGTGTAACCAGCTTTTGCTCCTACAACAGCCTCTTGCGCCATTGCAGCCGTCATTGATACTACAGCTATTATAGCTGTTAAAATAATTTTTTTCATAATAAATGATTGTTAATTGATTGATTAAAACCCAAACTAAATATGAATGGGCGAGCGAATATAATTAATCACTTTGTAAGAAAAAAAGACAAAATCTTACTTTTAAGGAAAAGCAAAAAAAAACCTCTCAATTACTTGAGAGGTTTTCTTGTATTAAAATGTGTGATTGAGATTACTCTCCTCCTTCCATTTTCTTTTTAAGAGCTGCAAGAGCATCGTTTGCATCACCTAGTGTAGGCTTAGACTCATCTGCTTGAGCTTTAGCTTTTTTAGCTGCTTGTTTAACGATTTTTGCTTCTTCTTCTTTATGGATTACCATATGTGAAGCTACTACACGCTTGAAGTCTTTGTTGAATTCTATAATCTGGAATTCAGCCTCTTCTCCTTTTCCTAGTTTTGTACCGTCTTCTTTCTCAAGGTGACGTGTAGGAACAAATGCAGTGATATCTTCATTAAAGTCTATTGTAGCACCTTTGTCTACTATCTCTGTGATAGCAGCCGTGTGTGTTGCACCTACTTTAAACTCATCTTCATACTTATCCCAAGGGTTTGCCTCGATCTGTTTGTGTCCTAGTGAAAGTTTACGTCCATCTACGTCAAGTTCAAGAACCACTACTTCTAGCTTATCTCCTACCTCACAGAATTCTGATGGGTGCT
>JAHDEV010000058.1:7271-14983 GCA_020628615.1 Dokdonia sp. | reverse complement strand
CCCTCCGACTCCACTGATTGAGTATCAAAACTCAATAAAAAATCCCGTAAACATCTAGTTTACGGGATTTTTCACTTCAATCAATATCGGTTAGCATCATCGAAATGAAATCTTACATCATATTGTACAGCGTTGATTAAAAGTTCTCACTGTAGTATTTTGAAATAATTGCAAATCAATAATCTTATTGTTTTGATTTTTGTTCTGCGTCCTTATGAGCATTGTCTTGCACTGCATTTTCTTTATTAGAAAGTGTTTTGCTTCCAGCTTTATTGGCCTCTCCAGCATCCCTTTTAGGTTGGGATGAATCCTTGTTTTGATCTCCGTATTGATTTATGTGCTTATCCTTATGTACACCGTGCTCCTTATTATCAAGATCTGCTGCTCTTTTAGTATTGTCCATAATGCTTATTATATTAGTTTTCTTTTTATTTTCTTCAAATTTGGAACAAACTCATCATTAAAAGATCGTTTGTTCTTTATCCAGTCGTAGGTATAATAACCTAGTTGAGCGACTGTCACTATTCTAAAAATTTTTCCTACTAATTTCATGTGGTCTATTTTAGTTTCACATAAATTTAATTGGACACTAATATATTTTAAGCTGGATTATGACATTTTAACTAGCAAGCGTTAAATACCTCTAAATGATTCACCTACAATGGTGATATTTTAAGTTTTATTAAAGAATGAGTAATAATAACGACCTGAACTGAAGACCATCGAATATTCAAATGCTCAAGAAAAGAGTTATTATTAACTAAGAATCTATAAGCTTATCAATAGTTCCCATCGCATCAAACAGCGAATTAAATTGATAATTAGTTTGACTTATGATATTTTCAGTAACTACACAATGTGATTGTATGTAAACAGATTGCATACCGGAATTTAAAGCTGCTTGTAAGCCTAGCTCACTATCCTCAAAGATGTACACATCTTTAAAATCAGCGGGTTTTATATTTAAACTATTTGCCAACTTTAAATAAGGTTCTGGGTTAGGTTTTGGATTTACGTAATCTTCATAGCCATACATCACGGGTACTTCAAACTTCCAGAATTTTATACAGTCTTTTACAAAATCACTGCTCGCGTTACTGGCTATACCATAAGGTATATTGTGCTTTTTTAGATATTCAAAGAGCTTTTCAACACCCTTATAGTGCTCTACTTCATCTATATGCTCAGTTAGGTAATTGTTCTTAACTTTTAGTAGCTCCTCGGCTTCAGAATTACTTCCAAACTTTTCACACAATATCTCTGATATGATTATTGGTGATGCGCCAGATTTAATATCACCAGAAGTTATTACTACAGTAGCATCCAGCACCTCATTTACAGCAAACTGCCAAGAGGCAAAATGTATGTGCTTACTATGAGCTATTACTCCATCAAAATCAAATAATACTCCTTTAACCATTGATTATATTTTTTCTGAAAAAATAGAAGCTAAATACTTGTTTAAAAATTTGTTTGTAGGATCCATAGACTTACGTAAATCTTTAAAAGCATTCCATTTTGGGTAGAGTTTAGTTAGCTCAGGGTCTTTTGCAGCAAAGCGCTTTCCCCAATGTGGTCTTCCTCCATATTTAAGAAAAATATCCTCCACTGTTTTAAATGCTTCATAACTATCTGCACTTGATGCATCTCTTGAAACGCAACCCATCGTTACCGTTTTTCTTTTGTAAGCATTACTTAACCAGCTATCATCACTATCTACAAAACGAACATCCATAGGTATGTGGATGAATGATTTATTTTTAAAACTATTTATAGTTTCTGACAGTTCTTTAAGCAAAGAAGGGAATTTTTCAAAATCAACTGTCCACTCCGCAAGTTCAAGCGTTGATCCTCTAGATTTTGTAACAGTAGCCTGGTATAAACTTCCTTTATGTTCTTTTCTACTTTTAAAAAACCGCTGGTAAAGAATTTTATTTGCAAAATAGATGGTCCAAGGGGCTGTCTTAGTAAGCTGATATAAAAATTTTGAAGCCTTTCTCCTATTTTTCAAATATGCAGGTCCTAGATCTTCCTCAACGTGTTGATCTTTTGAAATCTTTTTTCCTTTTATCACATAACCCATCCCTGTATGAGGAAGCCATAATATTCTTAAGAAATCATGATTAGATAAATAACTACTTAGATTCTTAGTCCATGTAGCATCACTCTCAGGTTCTTCAATTAAATGTAGTGTGTATGAATCCTCACATTGCAGTGTAATTGTAGAGAAAGCACCTAGAACTCCCAGAGATACTCTCACAGCATCCATGAGCATATCCTTTTCATCAATCACCTGGATTGTTCCATCGGCTTGAATGAGTCTACAACTCGTCATATACGAAGAGATAAGTCCTCCATTAGTACCATGTGTTCCAGTTGCTAAGGCTCCGCCTAATGTAATAGTGTTGATGTCTGGTAAACAAGGAATACACCAGTCTAAACTCTCTATTTTTTCTAGAAGGTCTTTAAGTTCAATTCCAGATTGGACAGTTATTTTTTTAGATGCTTTATCAATACCAATTATCTGATTATAATTTTTGATATTAATAAGTGTGTCAGTCCCAGCAGCAATATCTGATGATGATTGTTTGGAACCGTAAAACCTAACACTGTCAGAGTTTTTAATAGCTTCTGCAAACTCTTCTTCTGTAGTTACGTCGTAACTATTTATGAATGGATGCTTTACATTTTCATTCCAGCTAATCCAAGTATTTTCTTTCTTCAATTTTTTATTGCAAAGTTATATTGATTTAACAAATTACTATCGTAATTGAACAGTTAATTGGCGCTATTAAATAGAAAAGAGTAAAGAGTCTGATTTTTAAACTACATAACATTTCTATTCAATTTCTAGGTAAGCCTAACCTCATCAAATTAAAGTTTCATTAATAATTATAACACTACACTTTCTCAAAATATTTTGCAATTTTAAAAACCTCTCATCTAGATAGACAAGGTTTTGACATTAAATTATACTGCTATTGATATACAAGTTGTAAGTATACGCTTTCGCGAAAGCGTAACTATACACATCAATACTTCATTACTTACGACCTCGTTATTTCTCACTTACAAAATATAATATCTTTGAGGGATGCAGAAATCTACTTTTACAACCCTACTTGTATTTCTAGTGCTCGCGCTTTGTGGTATTTGGACGACACCACTTTCGGCACAGACACCTATAGATAGCACCCAGCACTACTATAGAGTTATTGCATACCCAAAAAACACTGAGGATGTGACAGCGGGAATTAATTACTTCAAGCGCCAACTTGAAAACCCTAATACTGATACAGCCCGTAACAACTATTACTCTGAGCTTATATCCTTAGGATATTTCAATAATGGTGACATTTTTGAGAGTGAAAAAACCACCATTAACCTCTTAAAAGATATTCCTGTAACAGATACACAAACTATCGTTCGTCTTAGAAATAGGCTGGGTAGGTTGCATAGAAGTCTTAACAATCTGCCACTAGCCCTAGAAAATTACCAGCAAGCGCTGGCAATGGCTACAAAAAAAGAAGATAGTATTGCCATTTCAAATAATATCGCCACCATTTATATGGAGCGCTCATCTTATGAGAAAGCTGCTCAAGTCTTAAGTCCATTTATGAAGGATAAAGAGCGCATAGAAGATAACAACACACTGACTACTATATATGATAACTATGGGTATAGTACTACGCAGTTAGGTGACTCAATGGGTGAGACATTGATGCTAGAAGCCCTTACTATTAATGAAAAAGAAAACAATATAACGGGAAGTTTTTCTACAAATAGACATCTATCTTACTACTACCATCAGCAAGGCAAAGAAACACTAGCTAGAAAACATGCCCTGATAGCAAGAAATATTGCTTACAGCCTTAACAACCCTAGATATCAACTAGAAGCCCTCGGACTGGCAATTGATATAGGTGCTACAGCAAACGCCGTTGTATTTAAAAAACTCTCGGACAGCTTAGACAGAGTAGAAACTCTTCAAGAAAATAAATATGTAGCTCAAAAATATGAATACGACACTTTCCAAACGCAAGCAAAAGAAAGCGAGCTCATAGCGCAGCAGGAGAAAATCAACAAAACACGCTACCAATTTTTAGCCTTGTTTATTGCAGTAATTACTGTAGTTATTATCATTTTTCTTTCATCTCGCCATAGAAGAAAGCGACTTGAACAAGTATATATTACAGAAACAAAAATCTCAAAGAGATTACACGACGAAGTTGCAAATGATGTGTATAAACTAATCTCACAAGTGCAAACTAATACGCACAATGAAAGTCACTTACTAGACAATCTAGAGCACATTTATAGTCGAACTCGAGATATATCTAGAGAAAATAGTTTTATTGAGACAGAAGAATCTTTCCAAACATCCTTAAATGATTTGTTAGTGGGTTATAAAACTCCCTCTCTCAATATCATTACAAAAGGTATCGACAAGATAGATTGGAATCAAATTCCAAAAGCCCACAAGACCACTATTTATAGGGTATTGCAAGAACTCATTACTAACACTAAGAAACATAGTAAAGCCACTATAGCCTTTGTTGAGATTTCAAAGGAAGGTAAAAATTTGCATATTCTATATAAGGATAATGGTATAGGCGGTGCTATAAATTCTAAAAATGGTTTGCTTAATGCGGAATCCCGTATAGAAGCTCTAAAAGGAACAATTACTTTTGAAAGTAAGTCTAACCAAGGTTTTAAAGCACAGATCAAGATATAATGTTTCAAAAAGTAATTATAGCAGACGATTTAGGAAGCGTTAATGAAGGTGTACAACACATTCTCACTACCTATCAAGTTCCCTACATAAAGCAGGTTCAATATTGTGATGAGGCATATAAACTCATTAAAAAAGCAGAAATGGATGGTAAACCTTATGACCTCATAATTTCTGATCTCTCATTTGTAGCAGACCACCGCAAGCAACAATTTGCATCTGGAGATGATCTTGCAGCTACTTTAAAGAAAGAACATCCTGAGCTCAATATTATCATTTATTCTGTAGAAGATCGCTTCCAGCGTGTGAGGCAGCTATATAATGATACGGGGGTAGATGCCTTTGTATGCAAAGGACGAGAAGGAATCTCAGATCTTAAAGAGGCAATCAACACTGTTTTTAATGGAGAACGTTTTGTTTCTACACGCGTTGCAATGGCAATGTCTAACAATGCAGATTTAGAAATAGATGAGTATGACATTACCCTCATGCGGTTACTTTCTTACGGATACTCTCATGATGAAATAAGTAAAGAACTCGTTGCTCTCAACGTGTCTCCCTCGAGTCTAAGCGCTATTGAAAAAAAGATGAGCAAATTAAAAGTAAAGTTTAGAGCTAATAATGCTGTCCATCTCGTTGCATTAGTAAAAGATTTAGGTCTAATTTAGAAATATCCCTAAGAAAACACCTCTAATGCGGTTTACCGTAAGATAATCATTAAAAAATCTTGTAATCTTACTACGACTTAAAATCATGGGGGAATTTAAGTCAAGGATTGTTTGTAGAGGATGTTCATTTGGGCATCCTCTATTTTTTTTATAAAGACCTAACAATCAAATATCACCAAATATAAAAATGTTAAAAAAATATAAAAAACGCCCAAATAAAGGAAATCCGTAAAAGACCTATAAGAAAATCTCGTATCCTTGTGACGGCTTAGTTGCTAGGGGTTTCTAGGTCAAGATTATTTGCATTGGGCACCCACTTGGGTGCCTTTTTGTTTTAAATACATACCTAAGAAGTCCGCTTTCGCGAAAGAAAAACAAAACGAAACCTAGAACATTTGTAGTTTTCTTTAGACTACCTATTGACTGAAAAAAATAAAAATGAACTCAATGCGGTTTCCCGCACGCCATCTTTTTGTAAAGTTCGTATACTTGTCACGGCTTAGTTACTAGGGGTTTCTAAGTCGGGATTGTTTGTAGAGGGTTTCCATCTGGAGACCCTTTTTTGCTTTACGCAATCTGTAAAATACTCAAAAATCTAATGAATTTTCCAGAATGTGAATACACCTTAGAAAGTGTATGCTTATTAAATTTCAATTCTTTTTAAACTTTAGTATCTAGCTTAAATTAATACTATGGACAACAAAAATGCAACCTACGGTCTCACAGCAGAACATCCAGTCATGGTAACTGATGTAGCTACATCTTATTCTTACCTCGATGGGTTAGTAGCTCTAGATAGTAACTTAAGTTATCGTCGTATTAAAAGTACGTTTTCGTCCTCTGTTAATGGTATTCTAGATAAATATGAAATATTGTTGAAGGACGAGCATTACTCCTTTCTATTTATTTATCCTTACGCAATGGAAAATGATTTTACTATAGCCGAAACTTTCGAGGCACTAAGTAATTAACATTACATTCAGACCACTATTCTACTACATAGCATCTACCTAAGATTAATTATCATGGTTTTCTTTCATCATAATTAGTTTAAAATCTATCCCATTTTCGCGAAAGCGAACCTCAACAACCCGCTTTTTCAATCTTTCCTATTCTTTCATAAAATGATCAAGCTCAAAACTTAGAAGCTCCACACTCTTTTTTTGTGCATTTTATCGATTAATTAGGTATTTCATAGAATACATACGACTTGTCATTTTAAAAATGATGGAGAAGATCATGTATAGCTAATTTAGCAGTGCAGAATGACTTACTCACCTAGCATATCGAGTATTACTCGACACTAGAACAGAAAAAGGAGTTTGATTATCCCTGCAGAAAAGATGTTTTTATAGATTGTTTATTAGATTGAATTCCCCCAAATTTTCAATTTGGTTTTGAGTAATGATTTGTTACCATACTTAACTTAACCTGATTGTTTTGCAAAGGCTATCCATATGGATAGCCTTTTGCGATTTATAAATAATCGTAAATCAATTGAATTATAAGAGTAATAATTACCTTTTAGTTTTTCTAAACACGCGTATAAATACCCATCCAAAAAAGAGCATAAAGATAAAATCATTAAGACCATAAATGCTATAAAACACTCCTGCAAAGGCGTCCCGCTCATATACTGTAGCGATTGAATGACTTGTAAACCACTGCAGATATACAATAACATAAGCCAACTTCTCTACAGCAAATACCGCTATGAGCCATGGTACGGCTGCATAGCTTTTTGCAACTGCTATATACGCAAGTCCCCATAAAACGATAGCTATAAGTCCAAAGTAGCCCATTACTTCTGGCTGTGTATCCATCATTACCTGATTTGTAAATCCTCTAGATAATAGTAGAACACCTAGCACATTAGAGAGGCCAGCTATTACAAAAAGTTTAGAAATAGTTTTCGAACTCATAAATTGATGTTTTGTTATAGATTAAATAATCACTCAAAAAAGGCAAGTAGTCTCACACACCTTCTAGTCTAGGTGCTAGCCATAAATAGCCCATAGCTAAAATAAATATGATAAATAACCATAAACGTTCCACAGGCTTCAAGACTGATTGAGTGGCTACATTTTCTTGCTTTTCGGTAAATGTGCGCTTATTATGCGCAATTTGAGTAGACGCTTTTAGCGTTTTCCAGTCAGTATCAAGAGGAATATAATAGTTTCCTATTGCTGTGGTGTCTTTCTCTAGATGTAATTCATTCCAGCCTGTTTGTGATGGGTAGACCGTTCCCTCCCATTGATCTTCTAGTAAAAGATCTTGTCGCAATAGTACTGCAACCTGCTTACTATCTAGAA
>JAHDEV010000058.1:0-7171 GCA_020628615.1 Dokdonia sp. | reverse complement strand
TCTTCTAGTAAAAGATCTTGTCGCAATAGTACTGCAACCTGCTTACTATCTAGAACCTTTGGAGCAGGTATTGCTGTGCGTAGCTTAAAGCGAAAAGGTGCATCCTTTACCCCTAGCTCTTCTTGAAACTCCCAGTGTAAAATGGGTAATTCTCTCTGGCTTACTGCGCTCAATATAGAAGACCATAAGTAATTGTAAGCAGCCTCATTACCATCTAGTACGAGCTGGTAGGTATCTGTAAGTGTAGTACTTCCCCATCTACCAGCACCCCGCTGAGCATAAGCTGCCCACACATTTCCATCTTTTGAAATAATAGGTTGTACTAGTGCTCCAGTGTCAAAACTATGTTGCAGAGTAGCCATCTTAACCTTTGGCCAGGCTGAGAGTGAGGCTTCTTTTTTATTGTTTCGCTTAAAGCGAAAACCAAATCGTTTACCATCATTTACTACTGCCACATCTGGCTGTATAAATACACCGAGACCTTCACGCGATACTTGATTATTAAGTGCTCTGCGAGAACCGCTAGACAAGCCACTATAAGAACTAGCATCCATGATCACCACATCAAACGCTGAAAGATTTGCGCTCGTAAATCCATAAATAGTCCCTTGCTTCCTATTAAAATTCTCAAATTTGTACCGTTCCTTGGTAAGCTGACTGCGTACTAGCACTTCGTGCCCTTCGTCTGCTAGGTAATTTTTTAAGTACTTAGTTTCAAACGTGGGGAAACCATTTATAATTAAAACACGCAGGCGTTCTCTTTCTTTAATAATTAGAGGTAATGGATCTTCAGTAATAATTGAACCCAGACTGTCTTTTTCAATAAGTTTATACACATACCTTCCACTTACTGAAGTGGTAGCTTGCAACTCAAAATTAAATGCATCACCATCAGAAACCGTTACCGAATCAAGAGCATTTCCTCCAGCATCTTCTAGTAACAAGCGATGCCCTTTTGCAGGTAATGAATAAATCCCGCGAACTGAAAGGGAATCTCCTACGGTTGCAGATTTATTATAAGCAAGTTTTGTAATACCGCTCAATCTTTCACCTGTTAAATAGGTAGTCGCCATAGGTTGTAATTGCCAAATATCATAAGAAGCAATACCATTCCCGAGTATATAAGCAGTACTTATAGCCTCAAGTTGCGAGGGATTAAAACCATCACCATCATAATTGATAATTTCTATGTCCTTGTAGAGTCCCTGTAAGCTATCTAAATGCTGTTGTTTATAAGCTTCTGTGAGAATTATGCCTACGCTCTTAGTACGCGGTACAGCTTTTACTGGCTGCAGTAACATCAATGCAAGACTAGCTACTGCAATAAGTGCAACTATCGCCTTTATTATTACATATTTGGTACCTGTAACGCGAAGTTCTTTCCATATAAAAAGACCCCATAATATTACGGCGCCAGCAATTACAGGCAACATCCACTCTTCATGTATAAATGATATATTATCGATCACCTCTCTGTAGTTCTTTAATGAATATATCTTCTAGCTTTCCTCTGTATGGCTTACGAGTAATTGGCATTGCATCATTTACTGGTAATGCTTGTAACAAACCGCGCTGTACTTGTCGCAGTGTAGTTGCTGGCTGTTGCTTTTCCTCTGTGAGCCATTTGAGTTGTTGCAAGGTGTTAAGATGTCGTGCAGGTTCTTGTATTGCAATTATTGCTAGCTCCTCACCAGCCCTAGCAAGTATCGTCTTATCTGAAGCTGTCAAAGACGTCTGTTCAGCAATATGCTTTTCAAGAAGCGCAATACTTTGCTCCATACTTACATAGGGATTAGTGGCCGCTATTTGTTCGGTTTTGTAAAAATTTTCAATCTCCTTGAGATCTCCAGAAAGTCGCTTGTCTTCCTTAATAGGCGGCGGATCAAATCCTATGCGGTGCACATAGATACGCGCACTGTTTTTTATGTCTTGTATTAATGTCAATGCCCTGTATTGATAAGGTAAGGACTTCTTAGGATCTGCAAGACGAAGGTGTAGCTCTGCATCCCACATTTCGGCCATGGCTTGTTTGAGTTTGCTGCGCAAGGATTCTGTAAAAAGTGTTGATTCTTCAGGGTCATCGTGATTGTGCACATATCCCTCAAGTATAGATTTTTCACCTTCTTCCTCACCGCTTTCTTCATGATCATGTTCTTCTGGAACAAGATTATGCTCATTCTCACTATCGTGATCATGTCTAAAACCTGCCGTGGGATCATCTGCATCAAAATCTTCGTGGGAGATTTCTGGAGTTACCGCGATACCAGAATCTGCCTCATCACCCATAAACTGACCGTACTTTAATCGTAATGCTTTCTGGTCAAAACCTAAATCGTTACTTCGTTTTTTAAACTCTTCTTCTGTGAGTTGTGGTCGTTCTTCTATGAGTTTCTCCGTATCGATAATCAACTGTCGCTGACTCCTAAAGTAATCTGGCATCAAATCTGCTCCTAGAGTTCCCTCTACTCCAAAACCATCGCTCACCGTATCTTTTATTACTGCAAAGAATGTCTCGCTTCGGGTAATATTAGGTCTTGGTGTTTTTTGATCACTTACCTCAACATAAAAATACAACTCATCTCCCAGCTCCATTTTCAGCTCATCTAAATTAAGATTTTTAGATAATCGCATGGATTTTTCTCCTACTTGAACCGATTGATTAAAAGCCAACTTTTCCTCTCTAAACTTTACAGACTCTCCTTCTCCTTTACTTACGGTGGCGATTATGTGCGCTGCTGCCACTCCATAATCGTCACTTACTTCGGCAGTAAATGAGAGCTTTTTATTGTCAGAATAATCCAAAGACGTGAACTGTGGGATGTTTTTAATTTCTACTAATGGCGCTTTGTCTTTAACTACTTCAATCGCATAAATATCTGATGCGTAACTAGCCCCAAGCGTATCTATAAATTTAAAATTATAGTAACCAGATTGTGTGGGTTTATACGCTTTCGCGAAAGCGGTACCACCACCCCTCATCTTATCATTAACTCCTATTCCTTCCACCATAACCTCACTCACCTTACTGTCAAAATCCAATTGCCAATATAGCTGTGATCCCTCAACAGCCTTTGCATTCATCAAACTAGAAGTACGTGAACCAAGTTTTGTGTAAGCTGGATAACGAATGGTAAGCTTCTGATTAATGAGCACAGGTGGCTTATATGCCGGAGCAACAGAATCTGTTACAGAAAATGTCATGATCTCCTGCTCAGGTGTAGTTCCATTAGTACGATTTATGCTCTTTCCAAATGCATAAAAAACTATGACACCGATTAGTATTAATGCGCTTGCTGTAATCGCAGCATATCGCAACCTCGTTTTAGGTTTGACAGTGGTAATTTGCTGTGATAAGAGTGTGGTAATTTTCTGTTGTTGTAATTGTGCAAGCCCTGACATTCCATCTGGCGCCGCCAACAATAAACTACTACTATATTCAGCATTATCGAGATGTTTATCAATGTAAGCACTCACAGTACTTAGATTGATTCTCCAAGGTTTAATCATGAGCACTGCTATTGCAGTTACCACTATAAAAGCAACAATACCTATTGTTGGGTTTCTAGTAATAAATGCACTACAAAGTCCAGCACCGATACCATAAAGCACGGCTTCTAAGCCTCGCAATAATTGCCAGCGCCTCATGTACTTCTGTATGAGTTGTATCCCTTCTTGCATTATTGTTTACGTATTCTAGAGAGTATGCGCTCGCTTACAAGGAGTACTAAAAGTAGTATCCAGAAGATACTTGACATATCTGCCTTCACCTCTTTTTTCATCGTAGTAGCGGGAATATTAATGGTTTGTAGTTGCTCTAAACTCATCACCCGATTATCAAGGTCTGCTATTTTTGTATTTAATTCTTGGTCAAGATGGAGCCATGTAAGTAATTGTGTTACTAGCGGCTCTTCTGTTATGAGTTTTGGCGTTAGTTTCTTTGTCAGTATCGACGTAGTTGCTGCAGGTCCTGGTACAATAAGCGAATTTGCAATTTCATTCGGTCGATAATATAGCGTGGAGATCTCGCGAGCTACCATAGATTTATCACTCAAGTCAATCAAATAATCTATAGTCGTCGTATCTATTTCTTCACCGTCTAATATTGCAGTAATTGCAATCTCTCTCTGAGTAAACTGACTAATCGCACGCAAGGCAGCCTCTAGATAACTACGTTCGGCATCATGTTTTTTATTATAGATAATTGTAATCTCAATAGGAGAATACTCTTTTATAGCAATGGTTCTAGAAATACCATTCGTTCTGATCTCGACGCTGTCTTTTGCAAGATTTATTGCTGCATCACGTATCGCTACTTTCTCTTTATTTATACCAAGTAGTTGCGCCTCGCTTAACACATTAATGATTTCTAAACTATCCTTACGAGCAATTGCAACTAGTGACTGCTCATCCTGCTTATTAGTTTCCACAGGAATCCAAGTGATGTTCTTTTTTATAGTAGGCCTTTTGCCTTGTAACGCTTTCGCGAAAGCGTGTGTAAAAACCACAATACTATCTGCAGCTAACTCTTCCATTTCTCTAGCGAGCTGCCAATAATTAGGCACCACCTCTTTATTTGTTATTACATCTCCAGTCTCCCACAGTGGAAAATCTTCTTGTAATAATCGCCTTCCTTCCAGCGGTATTTGTTCAAATCTCGCCTGACCATCTGCTGTAGAAAGTAGCGAAGGCTCAAAGAGATAAGCAACCTCCTCCTTATCGGGAGCTGTTGTGATATGTGGTTGTGCAAGAATCACAACCAGCGTGCTAATAATCAAGCAACGCAATAGTAGCAGCCACCATTCATTAAGCTGAATACTATTACTCTCTTTAGATTTTGTGGGCGCGATAAATTGTATACTGCCCACTTTTATGGTGCGCACTTTCTTGCGACTCCACAAGTGAATGATAATTGGAATCGCGAGTGCGAGTAGTCCCCAGAGATATGATGGCTGTAGTAGTGTCATATCAAAAAATAGCGCTTCGCTTTTTTAGGAATAAGTGCAATGCTTCTCCAATATGGTCTTCTAATGAGAATAACTCATAGTCTATACCACTTGCAAGTAACGCTTCCTTAGTAGTTTTCATAGATTGCTCTAGCGCTTGTAAATAACTAGCTTTTGCATCTTTTGCGTTTACCTTCACCTTAGTACCAGTTTCAAGATCTTCAAAAATCACCTGCCCTTTGTAATCAAATTCTAGTTCGCTCTTACCCAGCAAATGGAATACTGCGACTTCGTTTCTAGCTGTTTTTAGCTGTTTAATCATTGTTATAATTTCCTCATCCTTTTCATAAAAATCTGTGATAAAAAATATAAGTTCTTTATGACTACGATTATGGAGCTTCTCACTTGCCAACTGTTTAGGCCAAGATCCTTGATTTTTTAATTGCAATAATTGGTATAGAAACCTATTAAAATGTTGCTTCCCAATAGCTGGTTGCAGTGCTTCTAACCTTTGATTATTTACCGTAAGTAAGCCTATCGCATCGCCTTGCGTTTGTGCTAGGTGTGCAAGACTTGCCACGAGTACATTTGCATACTCCATTTTTGAAATATCACCTTCTGTATGAAGCATAGACATGCTTGCGTCTACTATAAATCTCACAGAGATATGAGTATCTATCTCTGACTGCTTGATGTAATATCTACCAGAACGAGCAAGCATTTTCCAGTCTAGTAACCTGAGGTCATCCCCCGGCTCATACCCTCGATACTGACTAAATTCTAATCCCGCACCTACTCGCCTACTTTTATTAAGTCCAGACAGATAACCGTCTACGATAACGCGCGAAATAAGTGATAATCCAGAAACTCTGTTTATCACTTCGGGTTTAAGTAGCGATTTGTAATCGTCTTTTGGCATAGTATTCTTTGCTGCTATTATGGTGATTAAGCTAAGTTTATTTCTTTAAGTAAGTGAGTTGTTACTTGGTCTGATGTGATCCCTTCGGCCTCTGCCTTGAAGTTGACAATCACTCTATGACGCAATACTGGTAATGCCACATTTTTAATGTCTTCTAGTGTTACTGCCATTCTCCCTTGTGAGAGCGCTCTAGCTTTTGCTGTAAGAATCATTGCCTGTCCCGCTCTTGGGCCTGCGCCCCAGCCTACCCATTGTTTTACATAGTCGTTTGTGGTAGTTTCTGGTCTGGTCGCACGTACTATCGTACTTACAAAATCGATAAGATTATCGCTTATAGGCACCTCTCTTACAAGTTGTTGTAATCGTAAAATATCTGCTCCCGTGAGTACAGGATGTACTGTCTGCTTAACACCACTCGTAGTACTTTTTAAAATATGAGTTTCCTCTGCTGCCGTTGGATATCCTATTTTGATATAAAATAAGAATCGATCCTGCTGTGCTTCTGGTAATGGAAATGTACCCGATTGCTCAATAGGGTTTTGAGTTGCGAGTATAAAAAATGGACGCTCAAGACTATAGGTTTTACCAGAATAGGTCACCTCAAATTCTTGCATCGCTTCCAGTAATGCAGCTTGTGTTTTTGGCGGTGTACGATTAATCTCATCAGCTAGGATGATATTTGCAAAAATAGGTCCCTTCTTGAATTCGAAAAACTTTTTACCCGTAGCCTGGTCTTCTTCCAGAATTTCTGTTCCAATTATATCTGAAGGCATTAAATCTGGGGTAAACTGGATACGTTTAAAATCCAAATCTATCGCCTGTGACAAGGTGCGAATCATCAACGTTTTTGCAAGCCCCGGAACTCCTTCTAACAAGGCATGACCACCAGCAAGAAACGTAATAAGCAATTGCTCTACCGTTTCCTCTTGTCCTATAATCACCTTTGCTATCTCTTTCTTAAGATCCTTAAGCTTTCCAGTGAGTGTGGTTACTTCTTGCTGTAATTCGGTTAGTGTGTTATTCATAGTGTTACCTTATTTAATCTCTGTTCCGAATTTTCCTTCCCCGACCCTAAAGGGTGGAAAATTCTGGACTTGGTTGTTCTTTTCAATATTGTACTCTTACTTTTAATACTCCTGCAAAAACATCATTCTCTTAGTCTTAGCTACTCTTGTAGAACATCTCCCCTAGCCCCTCTTCAAAGAGGGGGATTTTTTAAGTTGCTTTTTGCAAAGCAAAAGCAACTTCTTTGCACAACAGTGTCCCTCTTTGAAGAGGGAGTCAGGGAGATGTTGGCTGTTTACTTTCT
>JAHDEV010000243.1 GCA_020628615.1 Dokdonia sp. | reverse complement strand
TGCGCTTAGAAGCTTCTGTACCGCTTCCAGATCTACTCTCTGGGTCATAGGTACAATGTATCTCTGTGATGTTTCCATCTGCATCTTTTACAACTTCTTCTCCTTTTATGATATATGCATTTTTGAGACGTACTTCTTTACCAGTTGTGAGTCTAAAGTATTTACTACCAGCATTTTCTTTAAAATCTTCGCGCTCTATGTACAGCTCTTTACTAAAAGGAACTTTACGCTCTCCAGCACTTTCATCTTCTGGATTATTTTCGGCATCTAGCCACTCTTCTTTTCCTTCTGGATAATTTGTAATTACCAGTTTTACCGGATCAAGAACTGCCATCACTCGTGGTGCAGTACGATTTAAGTCTTGACGTATATGAAATTCTAATAGCGCTACATCTATCACATTCTCACGCTTTGCAACACCTACGGCATCTATAAAGTTACGTATAGAAGCAGGTGTATACCCACGACGACGTAAACCAGAGATAGTAGGCATACGTGGGTCATCCCAGCCAGTTACAACACCCTCTTCTACCAGTTTAAGCAGCTTGCGCTTGCTCATAATGGTATAGTTGAGGTTAAGGCGTGCAAACTCTCTTTGTTTAGGACGTAAGTCTTCACCTGTATAAACTTGGTCAAGAAACCAGTCATATAGCTCTCTGTGAGGCTTAAACTCAAGTGAGCATAAACTATGTGATATTTGCTCTATATAATCGCTTTCTCCGTGTGTCCAGTCATACATAGGGTAAATACACCAGTCACTACCAGTACGGTGGTGATCTTTATGTAACACTCTATAGATAATAGGGTCACGCATTAACATATTTACGTGTGCCATATCAATCTTTGCACGTAGTACGTGTTCTCCTTCTTTAAACTCTCCTGCCTTCATTCTTGCAAAGAGGTCTAAATTTTCTTCTACCGTGCGATCACGATAAGGTCCAGGTACACCAGGTTGAGTAGGTGTTCCTTTTTGCTCTGCCATTGCCTCACTAGATTGTGAGTCTACATAAGCCTTTCCATCTTTAATGAGCTGGATAGTCCAGTCGTATAATTGCTGAAAGTAATCACTAGAAAAACATACTTTATCCCACTGGTATCCTAACCACGAGACGTCTTCCTTAATGGCATCTACATACTCTTGCTCTTCTTTGGCTGGGTTTGTATCGTCAAAACGTAAGTTTACCGGTGCACCATACTTCTCCCCTAGTCCAAAACTTATACATATAGCCTTACAGTGGCCTATGTGTAAATACCCATTAGGCTCTGGTGGAAATCTAAAGCGTAAATCTTCTTTAGAATAAGACCCTTTAAGATCTTCTTCAACGATTTGCTCTAAAAAATTTAATGATTTATGTTCTTCTGTCATAACCTATAATTCTTGGGGTAAAATTAATCATTTTGATGGTGGATTGCGCAGGTGATTTGACTGGGATTTTTTACGCTTTCGCGAAAGCGTAATTATACCCTTATAAACTTTCTATATACAGGAGAGCTCGCACTAGATTCTGTAACAAAATATACTTATCAACTACTTATACTATAACCAAAATAACTTTATGAAAACACTCAACTATACCTGTCCAAAATGTGCAAATACAACTTATAGCATAGGGCAAATGAGAGCAACTGGTAGCTTTCTGACTAAATTACTCAATATGCAAACCGAAAAATACAGTACGGTTACTTGCAAAAATTGTTCATATACGGAGTTCTATAAAGCAAAGACAAGTGCGCTGAGTAATATTTTTGATTTGTTTGG
>JAHDEV010000242.1 GCA_020628615.1 Dokdonia sp. | reverse complement strand
TCTCTATAATCACTTCATAGACAGCTTGCTTTGCGTGACCATAGCCAAAATCTGTTCGTTTATAATTTTCGCGTAAGCGGTCTACTTGTTCTGGAGTTGCTAGTAATTTATAAAGGTTAAATACATTACAGCCCTCAGTTTCCATAGGTTCCTCCATAGGAGTGCTGTCTGTTTTTATCCCCATAATTTGCTTACGTAGCTTCTTGTCTGGTAAAAAGATATCAATAATATTACCTTTAGACTTAGACATCTTTGCGCCGTCTGTGCCTGGTATATACATTGTCTCCTCATTGTGACTTGCTTCTGGTAGTACAAAAACTTCTGTTTTTGTAGCTGCGTGAAAACGGCTTGCCACGTCGCGCGTCATCTCAATATGCTGCGCTTGATCTTTACCCACGGGTACAACCTCTGCATCATACAGCAAGATATCTGCTGCCATAAGCATAGGGTAGGTAAATAAACCTGCGTTTACATCTTCTAGACGGTCTGCTTTATCCTTAAAACTGTGAGCAAGTGTAAGTCGCTGGTACGGGAAGAAACAGCTCAAATACCAAGTAAGCTCTGCCGTTTGTGGTACGTCACTCTGTCTGTAAAAAACCGTTTTATTAATGTCAAGACCAAAGGCCAGCCACGTAGCTGCTGTACTGTAGGTGTTGTGACGTAGCTGTGCTCCATCTTTTATTTGCGTGAGCGAGTGCATATCTGCAATAAAGAGAAAAGACTCATTTGCAGGGTTATTTGCCATCTCAATCGCTGGTATAATAGCTCCTAGTAAATTTCCTAAGTGTGGTGTGCCTGTACTTTGCACTCCGGTAAGTATTCTTGACATAAAATTTGAGTAAAAAGCAAAGTTAACTTTTTCTGTTCATTGCATAGGCTGAATTACCTATTTTTGGAAGAATGCACATATTAAGAAAAATAGCGGTCGCACTTTGGAAAGTATGGTTTTACTTTTTAATGCTCGTGGTCATTCTCATATTATCTCCATTACTTATTATAAGTATCCTTAAGGAGACCTGGTATGGTATGTTTTTTAGACTTGCTCAAATATGGGCACGCACAATTATGCTGCTTATGGGGTTATTTCCAAAAGTGACTCGTGAAGAAAAGTTTGTGCGTGGCAAAGGATATATGCTGGTGAGTAACCACACCTCTATGATGGATATCTTGCTTATGTTGCACCTTGCAAAAAGTCCTTTTGTGTTTGTGGGGAAAGCAGAGCTTGCAAAGCTCCCGCTTTTTGGGTTTTTCTATAAACGTACCTGTATTCTTGTAGATAGAGGTAACGCGCGTAGCCGCAAGCAGGTTTTTGATCAAGCACAGCGCAGGCTCAGTCAGGGGTTTAGTATCTGTATTTTTCCAGAAGGTGGCGTGCCAGATGATACTTCTATCGTGCTAGACACTTTTAAGGACGGTGCTTTTAGACTTGCTATAGATCATAAGCTGCCTATCGTGCCTATGACGTTTTATGACAATAAGAAGAGATTTCCTTATTCATTCTTTGAAGGTGAGCCTGGTGTGATGCGTGCAAAAGTACATTCATTTATACCTACAGAAGGAATGACTCAAGACGATAAAAAGCCGCTTAGGGAGCAAACAAGAGCTATAATTTTAGAAGAATTGAAAGGGGTTTAAGTACGCTTTCGCGAAAGCGTAATAACCACCATAAAAAATAAAAGGCTCCGTAACCAGCGGAGCCTTTCTTGTTATCATTGCAAGCGCAACGATTACCTAACCAACTAAAAAACTAACCTAATACCAAGTAAACTACACTTGGCATAGCTTCTTTACTAGAACTT
>JAHDEV010000241.1 GCA_020628615.1 Dokdonia sp. | reverse complement strand
CTAGTAAATCCTAATGTATAACGCAAACGATCTTCTGAGAATCCATAGTTCGCTTTCGCGAAAGCGGAAAGAGATTTACTATAATCTTCATCACTCCAACTAGAATAAGTCGCTTGCATGGTTCCATTCCAACCTTGAACGGTATTAAACTGAATATTCTGAATAGGTGGCGTGATTCCAAATCGCCATTTATTATAAGTATCTGTATAAGAATACCCAAAGATGGGTGAAGTAATCTTAAATCGATTGCCTCGGTCATCTATAGAATCTAGGTACTTCTTTGATTTTCTTATAACCTGTATGCTATCTTTCTTGATATAATCATTTATTTCAAGTGACGTTAAAGGCACGGGACGACTGCGCTCCCAGAATACACTATCTTTTTTATTTGCCTGGTCTGCAAAGGACAAAATCTCTGCCGAAAAAGAATCCTTTGTAAACTGAGGTGCAAACTCATAATCAGAATAAGCTGCTGTAAATCTACCATCACCTTTAAGTCCTAGAAAGCCAAAGCTAAAATCTATGACTTGTGAGATTTTCACCCACTGGCTAAGAGATTCCTCATATTTGAAATTCTGCTTAAAGTTGAGATTTTCAATAAATGGCACTTGAATAGCACTACCATCCGTCTGTAAATCTACGCCATAAAGTTGCCATGAATCTTCTACAATATAGATGGTTCCAGTAAATACGCGGTCGTTTTCTCTACGTGGTGTTACCGTTATTTTATTGATGAGTTGGTCGCTTTCAAAAAATGTTCCTTCAAGATTATATTTGTAATAAGAAAATGCATTACTGGCGATAGGCGAAATTATCTGCGCGTTGAGATCTAAGGTATTTTCATAAAAAGAAAAATTTGCTTCACTCGCAGTATTAAAGCTAAAGCCATTATCATCACCACTTACTTTACTCGCTACAATTACCTCGCTAAAATTATCTGGGCGTTGATATTTGATGTTCGATATGGTCTCACTTAGATATATGATACCTGTACGTGTAGAGTCCAGACCACCGCCTAGATCTCCTACTTCTTGCCCTAAAATTTTATCTGGTGCATCTTTTACCTTCCACAATCCTCTGGAGTAAAAGGAAGCTGTATACGCGCCTATGTTTTGTAAATTCTTTTCTCTTAAAGATATTGCTCCCTGTATAATCCGGTCTGCGGGATTTACACCAGCTTGCACGATTACCTCATCAAGGGATGTAGAAGATTCTTCCATTACAACAGAAACTGTCATTTCTGCAGAATTTACTTTTACTTGTTTTACAACAGTAGCGTACCCAAGAAATTGAAAGGTTACATTTAATGTTTCTCCTTGATCTTCTGCTAGTAATTCCAGAGCGTATTGCCCATCGCCATTAGTCGTGGTACCACGATTAGTATCTTCTATAAACACATTTACAAAAGGAAGTGCCTCACTTTCTTTGTTTACTACGGTGCCTGTAATCTGGGCAGTGGTTGCAAAAGAAAAAAGCAGTATTATAACTAAGGAAAAATATGTGCGCATTTGATTGTCTTAGAAAGTATAATTATGAATTACTAAAGATAATATACTGAGCACAAAGCCATATACGAATCTGGTCTTCATTATCTTTCTTGAGTATTGCTGTTATGTCTGGGTGATCTACTAGCTCGTTAAAAAATCGCTTAATCTCGGTATCATCAATCTCAAAACGATTCTTTATAAAATAGGCATGATATTCATATAGACTTTCATAAACAGCAATTTGCTTATCTATCTCCACATAACGTTTGAGCCTTTTAGTACGGCCAGTGATGGCATTAATTATAGGATCTACTTG
>JAHDEV010000057.1 GCA_020628615.1 Dokdonia sp. | reverse complement strand
TGTATGAGATGTTTTTAGGGCCACTTGAGCAAGCAAAACCTTGGAACACGGCAGGTATTACGGGTGTACATAACTTCTTAAAAAAATTCTGGAAGTTATACCACAATGGCCCAGAGGCTGCTTTTAACGTTACAGATGCACCAGCAAGCAAAGACAGCTTAAAAACACTACACAAGACCATAAAAAAGGTACAAGAGGATATTGAGAATTTTTCTTTTAACACCTCTGTATCTACCTTTATGATTGCTGTAAATGAGCTAGGTGCTCAAAAATGTACTTCACGCGAAGTTCTTGAGCCACTTGCTATACTTATTGCACCTTATGCACCACACATTGCAGAGGAGCTATGGAGTAAGCTGGGTCACACCGAAAGTATTTCTGAAGCTGGCTTCCCGGTTTTTGAAGAAAAGCACCTTGTAGAAAGTGCAAAAAACTATCCTATCTCTTTTAATGGTAAAATGAAATTTACCCTTGAGCTGCCATTAGATATGAGTAAGGATGAGATAGAAAAAACCGTGATGGCGCACGAAAAAACACAAATGTATCTTGATGGCCGCACACCAAAAAAGGTGATTGTTGTGCCTGGTAAGATTGTAAACATCGTGGGTTAACACACATATACTCTTGCCCGTAAGTCATATTATGGGCAAGATTTAATTACACACTAATGTCTGAAATAGATGATATAGAGATCATAGGTCTCATTGCTGCTACACTTACCACTGCAGCCTTTTTACCCCAAGTATATCAAACTTGGAAAACTAAGGATGTATCAGGGTTGAGCTTACCTATGTTTACAATGTTTTTTGTAGGCATCGTATTCTGGCTTATTTACGGCGTGCTTAAAGAAAGTCTATCTATCATACTAGCAAATGCTATTACCGTAGTTTCTTCTTTTTTACTATTATATTTCAAAATCAAATACGGTAAAAAATAGCATTTACATATTGTTAAAAATGGGTATCTATTTTTAATAATATCACTTTTTACACCCTTGATTTTTAATATTTTATCAGCTTTCATTTTTTACATTTCTGCTACCTTGCCGCAAAAATTTAAGCGATGGTTATAGGGGTACCTACTGAGATTAAAAACAATGAAAACCGAGTGGGCATCACCCCAGGAGGTGTATATGAACTTACAAATCGCGGTCATACAGTATATATTCAAAAGGATGCTGGCGTAAACAGTGGTTTTGTAAACCAGCAATACATAGATGCTGGAGCAAACATACTAGACACCATAGAAGAAGTATATGCAATCGCTCAAATGATTGTAAAGGTTAAGGAGCCTATAGCTCCAGAATACACGCTTATTAAAAAAGACCAGATAGTCTTCACCTATTTTCACTTTGCCTCAAGCGAGCCACTCACAAAAGCAATGATAGCTAGCGGCGCTACTTGTATTGCTTATGAAACGGTAGAAGAAGCAGATAGGTCTCTACCACTTCTTACCCCTATGAGCGAGGTCGCTGGGCGTATGTCTATACAACAAGGAGCAAGGTATCTTGAGAAACCCGTAAAAGGGCGTGGTGTACTACTAGGTGGTGTACCGGGAGTGAGCCCTGGCAAAGTACTCGTTCTAGGCGCAGGCGTGGTAGGTATACAAGCGGCCAAAATGGCTGCAGGTCTAGGCGCACACGTCACTATACTTGACATAAGTATGAAGCGACTACGCTATGTAAATGATATAATGCCACCACACGTAGTTACAGAATTCTCAAACGAATTCAACATAAGAAAACATATCAAAACACACGATTTAATCATAGGAGGTGTATTGATACCTGGTGCAAAAGCACCTAAGTTAATCACACGTGATATGCTAAAGGAGATGCGACCTGGTACCGTAATAGTAGATGTAGCGGTAGATCAAGGTGGCTGTGTAGAAACCTCAAAACCTACCACACACCAAGATCCAGTTTTTATCATAGATGATGTGGTGCACTATTGTGTTGCAAATATGCCGGGAGCAGTGCCTTACACCTCTACGGTAGCTCTCACAAATGTTACATTACCCTATGTGCTCAAACTAGCAGACAAAGGCTGGAAAACAGCTTGTGCACAAGATGAGGTTCTTAAAAAAGGGGTAAATATTGTTTCCGGAAACGTGGTTTATGAAGAAATCTCTGAGGTTTTTGATATCCCATACACACCACTAGCGATTTAAAGGAGGTTGGAGTACGCTTTCGCGAAAGCGTAAAAAATCTCTCTAACAATATCACTCCACTAAAGCAATAGATCTACCGATTATTGACACGAATGTGAGTTAGAAAATGTCGTTTTATATTTTGGCGTAGTTTATGCGCTATACTTTTGTAACTTTAAAAACGTAAAACAACTAAAAAAATAAACGACTATGCTAGCAGGATCTATGGGTTACTACATTATAGTAGGAGCCATTGCACTCATAAGCGGACTTGTAAGTTCTAAGCTTAAGAGTAAATTCAAACATTATTCTAACCTACAACTACGCAACGGGATGTCTGGCGCAGAGATTGCCGAAAAGATGCTCGCAGATAATGGAATTACAGATGTAAAAGTAATCTCTGTTGCAGGCCAGCTTACAGACCACTATAACCCTAGAGATAAAACAGTAAACCTAAGTGAGGTTGTTTACAGCCAGCGCAATGCCGCTGCTGCTGCAGTATCTGCCCACGAGGTAGGTCACGCTATACAACACGCTACGGCATATAGCTTTTTACAAATGAGATCTAAGCTTGTGCCCGTGGTAAACATTGCTTCTAAGATGAGTATGTGGGTAATTATGGGTGGTGTTGCACTTATGGCTACTACTAAGATAGGTGGTACTGTTGCGATAATAGGTCTTGCTCTTTATGCAATGGGAACACTCTTTAGCCTTATCACACTACCGGTAGAGTATGATGCAAGTAATAGAGCACTTGCCTGGCTCAAAGCCGAAAATATGGTAACCCCAGAAGAGTATGATGGTGCTGAAGATGCCTTAAAATGGGCAGCACGCACCTATCTTGTTGCCGCTTTAGGATCACTTGCCACTCTCTTATACTTTGCACTACAAGTTTTTGGGAGTAGAAGATAAAAGACTATATAGTAGTTAATTACTTACTATAACCTGCCACAATGACGCGATAGTCAATCCTGATATGCGCATTGTAAGGTTTGGAATTATTATTGACTAACTTTGTATTACAAATTAGAATAACAATTTAACACGATATAGTTATGGCATTAGAAATCACAGATGCAACATTTGAAGAGCAAGTATTAAAAAGCGATAAGCCAGTATTAGTAGACTTTTGGGCTGCTTGGTGTGGACCTTGTCGTATGGTAGGACCAGTTATTGAAGAGATTGCTGGAGAGTACGAAGGTAAAGCCATCGTAGGAAAAGTAGACGTAGATGCAAACCAAGAATTTGCTGCAAAATACGGCGTACGTAACATCCCTACGGTACTTATGTTTAAAGACGGTGAAGTAGTAGGACGTCAAGTAGGTGTTGCTCCAAAGGCTACTTATACAGAAGCAATAGACGGACTTTTATAGTCTCCCCTATTTTAATAAGATTATCAGAAAGGTTTGGCACAGTGCCGAGCCTTTTTGTATTTTTAAAGCATTAGATAGAAGGTGTACGCTTTCGCGAAAGCGTAAAATGCACACTTTACTATTTATGAAATTTATATTGTCTAACACCAATAGATTTTTGCGCAAGCAAAAATGACTAATAGCTGCCAGAGCAGCGATATTTATGGAAAAGAAAATAAAAGTACAAGACGCTATTGACAACCAGTTGCTCAACGATAGAAAGGTATTCCTTTGGGGAATGGTAGATGATAAGAGCGCAAAGCACGTTATAGATAGATTACTATATCTTGACGCACAAGGGCACGATGAGATTCAGTTATTTATAAATAGCCCTGGTGGTTATGTAACTTCTGGATTTGCAATGTATGACACTATAAAGATGATTAAGAGCCCAGTCTCTACCATCTGTACAGGTCTAGCTGCTAGTATGGGGTCATTATTACTCTCTGTAGGAGAAAAAGGACGCCGCTTTATACAGCCACACGCTCGTGTGATGATACACCAGCCTTCTGGAGGAGCTAGAGGTCAAGCATCTGATATAGAAATTACCGCACAAGAAATTGTAAAAACAAAAGAACTTAGCGCACAGATTCTAGCAGATAACTGTGGGCAAACTTTTGATAAAATAATGAAAGACTTCCAGCGTGATCACTGGATGGGTGCAGATGAGTCTGTAGACTACGGTATCGTAGACGGTGTTTACCAAGGATAAACCCGCTACTCTAATCACACATCGGAACTTGTTCTTCTTTTAGGGCAAGTTCCGATTCATTTAAGAGCATTTCTAACCGCTACACTCGCATAACGATGGATATAAAATCAGAACTTCATAAAACCTCAGGCTTTGGCAATTTAGAGCTACTAGCGCGCCAGGTGGTAGAGGGATTTATATCTGGTATGCACAAGAGTCCTTTTCACGGCTTCTCGGCAGAGTTTGCAGAGCATAAGATTTACAACCCCGGCGAGAGCACAAAACACATAGACTGGAAACTCTATGCAAAGACAGACAGGCTTTATACAAAGCGATATGAAGAAGAAACTAACCTGCGCTGTCACCTTATTGTAGATAATAGTAGTTCTATGCACTATCCTGCTGTTCAAGAGCCTAGCATAACAGAACTTAACAAGATAAGCTTCTCTGCGCTGGCTAGCGCAGCTATTATGAATCTTATGAAGAAACAGCGTGATGCTGTGGGAATGAGTATCTATAGTGATACTTATGATTTTTATACTGGAGAAAAAGGTAGCGACAGGCACCACCATATGCTACTAGACCAACTTAATGGTATTATAAATACTACTCGCTCACATAAGGAACAACCTAAAGGTACAGATACTTATAAACACCTTCATCTTATTGCAGAGAAGTTAAAACGTAGGTCTCTGGTTTTTCTTTTTTCTGATATGCTACAAGACGATGTGGAGCAAGAGCAACTTTTTGAAGCCTTACAGCATCTTAAATACAACAAGCACGAAGTAATTTTGTTTCACACCTACAGTAAAGAGAAGGAATATAACTTTGATTTTGACAATAGCCCAAAAAAGTTTGTTGATGTAGAAAGTGGAGCATCTATTAATTTATATGCAGATAGTATACGTGATATTTACAAAAGCTCTGTAGAAACTTATTTTAAAACACTGCAAATCAAGTGTGCACAATACAGAATTAAGTACATTCCGGCGATTATAGAAAACGGCTTTAGCCCTATACTCACGACATTTTTAGTAGAGCGTCAGAAATTTTTATAAAAATTTTAAAAAATTATTTGGTGCAATTAAAAAGGTGTTCTATATTTGCACCCGCAACAGAGCAACGATGAGTTGTTAGTTCTTGACAAAGGAAATGTAGCAAGTAAAATATTGAAAAATTAAGACAACCTCCAAGTCTATAACATAAGGGAACGGTCTGGTAGTTCAGTTGGTTAGAATATCTGCCTGTCACGCAGGGGGTCGCGAGTTCGAGTCTCGTCCAGACCGCATAATTAAGCCCACATTTGTGGGCTTTTTTTTTACAGTGTTGTGTTGGCCACGTCACACGTGGTAAGGGTTTGTAGTTGAATCCGATGAAGAGCTTTTCCTGATTGGAGAGGCTTTTTTTGTTTTCGGTAAGTTCTGGGTATAATAAAGCACAAAAAAAAGAGCACCCGAAGATGCTCTTTAACAAACAAATGCTTTAAGCCCCCCAAAAACTTAAAGCATTACAAGTATATAAGATTGTATTTTCTATACTTTACGGGAATCCACAATTAGAACATTTTTCTTTTAAATGAGACCCATATCCTTCACCAGAGCTACGAGATGTATTGCATTATTTGCTCTGAATTGAATTTTTAACTTATTTAGTTTCTTTTCAATAGCACTTACGCTAGAAGGTGATACATTCTTTTCTTTAAGATCTTTACTTATTTCTTCTTGGGAATACCCATATGAGAGTAATCTCATAAGTGTAATGTCGTACTCATTTATTTCTAGATTTGCATTATTAGATAACGCCATTGCGACTTTAGGAGAAATATAACGATTACCCTCAGACACGGTTTTAATTGCGTCCTTAAGCTCTGAAATACCATCCCTGCCTTTACACACAAAAGCATCTATATGGACATCATTATAGAGTTGACGTACTCTTTGAAAGCGATCTTCTACAGTGTAGACTATTACTTTGATCTCAGGGTGTTCTTTTTTGATAACCTCTGCTAAGGCGTCTCCAGAAGAAAATCGCTGCTTTCTATGATCTGCCGTAAAAGACAAATCGGTTATTAATAAGTCATAAGGTAAATTATCTTTATCTGCCTTCTTGATTTGTAAATACGCCTCATCACAATATGTGACCTTTTTTGCACCATTTATATTTAAACCACTAAGTGTATGCGACACACCTTCATTAATACTGACTAAGTCATCTGCAATTAGAACTTTTTTAAACATTACATCTGGATATTTGCCTGAAAACCTTTATTCTTTTCACTTTCAAAAGTAATAGCTCCTTTTAAAGCTTTTATACGGTTTTCCACATTCTGCAATCCATTTTTATTAGATAGTTCTGATCCTATGCCGTTATCCTTGTATCTGATTGCAATTTTTTTATGATCTTGATTAAACTCAATAAGGACCAAACTTGCCCTACTGTGTTTTACTGTATTTGTTATAAGCTCTTGTAAAACTCTATAAATAGCATTCTTCTTCTCGTTTGATATTTGTGCCCACCTCACACCATCACTATTTCTAGTAACAATATTTAGTGAGTCACTTTGATACCCCAGTAAAAGATCACTTAATGTAGTCTGAAAATTTTTACCAGCATCTATTGGACTTGTCTCTCTGGAGATATCTCGTGTTCTATTATAAATACTTTCCAGGTTATCCATAAGACCAGGATCCAGCTCCTTACTGCTCTGCATATGTGCCATTACTTTATAAATATCATTTGACACCTCATCGTGTATTTTTTTAGAAAAACGAGCCTCGGCTTTAAACATCTCTTCCATCCTTTTCTTCTTACCTAATACCTTAGAAATAATAAACACAGCAACAGCAACTAGTAATAAGAAAATGACTAAAAACTGGTAAAATCTATTTTTAGTTTTTTCCTTTTGAGCAACTAGCTCACTCTCCTGAGCTTCATTTTGAAAGACACTGTAGTCATATTTTTGAGCAACATATTTATTTGCCACTTGCTCTTGCACACTCTGCAAACTATCTGACAGTTGCTTATAGGCTAAGGCGTCTGTTGTTATACCCGCCTCAATGAGGAGTCCTAAAGCTTCTTTTTGATAAGTAGTACTTCCTAGTGAGTTTGCAATTTCATTTGCTTCTAGTGCATACTCGCTTGCTTTAAGAAAATTTTTATTCTTACGATAATATTGAGAAAGATGCCTTTTAACAGAAAAGAGGCCTCGCATATAACCGCTTGTCTTATTGATACCTTCTGCGCGCTTCATAAAAGAGAGCCCTTCGTGAGGACGCAAATGAGACAAACTATAACCGTAATTATCAAAGATAGTAGCCAGATATTTTTTATCTAATATAGAAGTTGAATCAATTACAAAGGGAGCAAGCAAGTCTACTGCTCCTTGATAATCTTCACGATCCATATGGATTGAAGCTATATTATTTGAAAGGATTAAACTATCTCTGTTTATTGAAAGTAAAGGGAGTGTATTTTTATAATACTTTAGTGCATTATCATCATCTCCTAGCCTTCTATAAAGTCTGCCTAGACGGTTTCCTAATCTTATTTTGATATCTTCTCTATCTGCAGTTTGTGATGCTAGATTAAGAGCTTTATAACTTTCTATAGCAGAGATTTCGCTTTTAAAAAACTCCCCCATATTAAAGTATCCTAGCGAAATAAGGTCAAGAATCTGTGCTCTATAATGTGGATCCTCTTTTTTAGTATTAGCTTCTAATTCGTTTTCAAAGAAAACCACACCCTTTTGTATAGATTCTTTACTAGTAGCACCCATAATAGAATTATAGTAGAAGGTTGTGCTATCAACCTCCTTAGTCTGGCTATGGGCGTGAGAAGCAAAAATTAAAAGATAAAATAGGGTAAGAAAAAAAATAGGGAAGCTTAGATAGTATTTCTTCATCTCTCAAATATATTATAATTTATGTATCTGATTTACACCTTACACTGGGAGAGATAAAATAGAAGTTTCTATTTTTTTAGTACTTTTAACATCGTTGTGTTGGCCACGTCACACGTGGTAGGATTTGTAGTTGAATCCAGTGAAGAGCTTTTCCTGTAGGAGAGGCTTTTTTTGTTTAGAGCACATTCTAAAAAAGATGAGCGCAAAAGAACTTATTACAACCAAAACCTTGCACAAACTATTGAGCATAAAAAAAGCCACACGGACTGTGTGGCTTTTACTTACTAGCTCCTCAACTAAGACTCGAACTTAGGACCCTCTGATTAACAGTCAGATGCTCTAACCAACTGAGCTATTGAGGAGTGTTACTTTTTGTAAGCGGATGCAAATATAAAGCTTTTTTGCAATCATCAAAAAAAAATTGACATTTTTTCGACTTTTTTTAGTGATTTATTTTGCTCTCATCACTTAAGCAAAAACCCATCTCAACAAAATAAATCTACAACTACTTTTTAAACAGCTTTTTACGTGATTAGTCTGCTATTTTCGCGAAAGCGTAACCCTTAAAATTGAAAAAATCCCAAGTACAAAAGTTTCTTGGGATTCTTCAAAAATGTTTCTATTTACAACACTTCTAGTAGGAGAAGTACTGCTTTCATTTACGAAATCGGGGACGTCATAAATGAGTAGTTTTAAATAAAAACAATATACCAACACCTGGTATCAACTATCATTTAGTAGGATTAAATGCTTTGGTTATGAAACAGTCTACTCAAAAAAACTCCTACCCTATTTTTTAAATATTACAGATTGATGGATAACTGGCGACATATTGCTACATTTATAACAAGTACATCACACCCATAAATCCATAGTAAACAATGAGTAACCGCAATTCTATTATATACACGACTGTTTTTATTTTTTTTGCTTTCGCGAAAGCGTTAACCCTCACAGCACAGACTAATACAAATCTCTCAAAGGAGGAACAACGCATACTTACCCTAGTAGAAAAAAACTCGGCAGAGAGTATTGCATTTCTAGAAGAGGTAGTAAACATTAATAGCGGGACGCTCAATGTAAAAGGTGTAAAAGAGGTAGGTAATCGCTTCTCTAGCGCATTTACAGACATAGGCTTTAACACAAAGTGGATTGATATGCCCACCGAAATGAACCGTGCAGGACATCTCTTTGCAACTACAGAGGGCAAAAAAGGCAAACGACTTTTACTCATAGGGCATCTTGATACCGTTTTTGAAGAAGACAGCGAGTTTCAAAAATTTGAAATGGTAAACGACACCGTAGCAAAAGGTCCCGGAGCAAATGATATGAAAGGTGGTAACGTGGTGGTACTTTATGCACTCAAAGCTCTAAGAGAAGCCGGAATGCTAGACAATGCACAAATTACGGTAGCCTTTACTGGAGATGAAGAAAGCACAGGAAAACCGCTCACTATAAGTCGTAAGGATCTCATAGATGCAGCAAAGAATTCAGATATTGCTCTTGGTTTTGAAACTTCAACAGGTTTTGATAATGCAACCGTAGCCCGAAGAGGTTCTTCAAACTGGAATGTAACCGTTACAGGAAAGAGAGCACACTCAAGTGGAATTTTTCGCGAAAGCGTAGGTGCGGGAGCAAATTTTGAACTTGCACGTATTCTCAACGGTTTTTATAACGAAGTAAGAGGTCCAGAATTACTATCCTTTAATCCTGGTATGATGCTGGGAGGCACAAAAATGGATCTTGAAGCAAAACAAAGTAAGGGAAGCATCTTTGGCAAAGGAAATGTAGTAGCACAAACTGCATACGTACAAGGTGGCCTGCGCTTTATATCTGAGGAGCAAAAAGAAGAAGCGCGTGATAAAATGAGAGCCATCGTAGCAAATAATTTACCGCAAACAAGTGCTGTAGTTGAGTTTGAAGATAGTTACCCAGCGATGCAGCCTACTCCTCAAAATTATGCCCTTTTAGAAAAATTAAGTCAAGTAAGCCTCGATATGGGTGGACCAGCTGTGGCAGCATACGACCCTGGAAAACGTGGCGCTGCAGATACCTCTTTTGTCGCAGAATATGTGGCTTGTCTTGACGGTTTGGGCACAATGGGAACAGGAGCACACACGCCAAATGAAACGGTATATATAAACACTATAGAGATGCTTACTAAACGTACCGCACTATTAATTTACAGACTCATCAATGAGAAGAGATAAGTTCGCTTTCGCGAAAGCGTAAAATACTTATATTCAAAAAAGCCACATCACTCTATGTAACTAGAAGTAGTGTGGCTTTTTAATATTGTAAAGACTGTTTTATTCTATGAGGCTATTAAATGCTCATAGTACTTTTTAAGTTTAGCAATTTTGGGATCAATCACAACTCTACAGTAGCCTTGTAATCTGTTTTCGTTGTAATAATCTTGATGCTCTTGCGTAGCCTCATAAAACGTAGGCAACTCAGACACCTCTGTAACTATAGGGTCTTCATAATACTCTTGCACAACTTTTATCACTTGCTCGGCTTGTTCTTTTTGCTCTTCATTGTGATAAAAAATTACAGATCTATATTGTGTACCTCGGTCTGCACCTTGTCTGTTTAAAGTAGTAGGGTCGTGCGTAGTCATAAAGACTGTAAGAATCTCTGCATAAGTAATCACAGTAGGATCATAATCAAATTGTATCACCTCTGCGTGACCTGTGAGACCAGAGCAAATCTCTCTATATGTGGGGTGACCAGGCACGGTACCTCCAGCATAACCAGAAACTACATTTGTAACTCCTTTGAGACGTTGTATCACAGCCTCTGTGCACCAAAAACAGCCTCCGCCTATGGTTGCTTGTTGTAAGTTATTCTTCTTCATCTACAGGTGTGTCTATGCGGTTCCAAATTTTATCTGCCTTGAGCTCAAAAGTGCCTACAAAGTCCCAGCTACACTCTTCTGGCGAGATGAGTGACAAAAAAGGCTCACCTCCTCCTCTCTTGTATAAATGATACACGGCGCCTACTATGGGCTCAAAAGAAAACTTTGCAGAGTATATAAGATTATTATACTCAAACTGCTCCATCATTTTATCATACTGCGCTTTAAGCTCTTGGTACTCTGTCTTAAATTGATGGTTAACCTTACTTATATTTGAGTTTTTCCAGGTAGTAACATCATCTGTTACAATGGCTGGAGCACCTAGGTTTGTAGCATATGGAGTTAAGGCAGCATCATACTTCCCTTTTTCTTCATTATATACAACCTGATCTGGTTTTTTCTTTGTCATCTTAAATTACTGTGCTTGGTGAGCGGAGTCATAAGTACGCTTTCGCGAAAGCGTGACAACTCATTTTTTGTACAAAGATAATGCTCAATCATTAAACAATATCTTAAAACGAAAAGCTTAACAGCGTCTTCACAGTTTAACCTACTGTGGTTTGCTCTTACCTTCTCTTAGATATTTTATTATGAGTAATCTGTTTCTGTCTGCTACACTTAAAACGGGCATCATCTATACCGTAATTACGCTTTGCAGCGTGCTTTGTACTTCTACCTTGCACACGTGCACGCCACATTCTAAAACTAGAAGGCTTCATCTCACGGCGCATAATATCTATAACCTCACGCTCACTTATCCCAAACTGAAATTGAATCGCGTCAAAAGTGGTGCGATCTTCCCACGCCATCTCGATGATGCGATCTAGCTGTCTATCTGTAAACTCTTTCATATTGTTTCCTTTTTCTAATCTATTTTTTGTTAGTCCCAGACCTGTCTATCTACTAAGGTGTGACGTTTTAAAATGCGCACGGCGTCTTGCTTTACAGCCGGGCGCTCTTTATACTTCCACATTGTATCTGTCGCATATTTTTGGGTCTCTTTTATATTTACAATAGGCGCTGGGTAGTCCTTACCTATGGTTGTATTACAAAACTGCTGCTCGAGGAGGCTCATCGTCCACGGTTCGTGTATGTATGATAGCGGTACTTCACGTAGCTCTGGAATCCATTTTTTTATAAATGCTCCGTCTGGATCGTGCTCATAACTGTTTTTTACAGGGTTATAAATACGCAACATATTAATGCCGGTTTCTCCAGCTTGCATTTGTATTTGCGGGTAGTGTATCCCTGGCTCAAAATCTAAAAATTGTCTCGCAAGAAATGCTGAGGCATCTTGCCAGGGTTGCCACAAGTTGTGTGTAAAAAATGACAATGTAAGTGCTCTCATTCTAAAATTGAGATAACCCGTTTCTACAAGGCACCGCATACAAGCATCTACTAGCGGGTAACCCGTTTTACCCTCTTGCCAGACCTTTGCATAGACGGGATTAGGCACCTTCTTTAAACTATGGAAGCCTTTATTTACACTTACAAACTCCATTGTATCTTCCATCTCAAATTTTTGAATGAAATGAGCAGACCACCTAAGGCGTGAGGTAAAACCATCTATCTGTCTTTTATAAGGTGAGTCTTGTCGCAACTTTTTTGCCCGCTGCCATACCTCGCGCACCGACAGATTACCCCAAGCTATATATGGAGACAGGCGGCTACAGCTCTTTCTTGCTAGTAAGGGTTTTGAGATATGGGCATTATAGTTTTTGATTCTATCTCTCAAAAAGCTATCATAATAACGCAGCCCCATTGTAGTGCCTCCTTTTTGAAAAGCGCTATTTTCTGGTGTTTGTAAAGAGACACAATCAAAATACTGCTCAAGCACCTCTACTTCCTTTTTTGTAACAAGGTCTCCGCCTTGCGGCACAAAAATGCGTTGTGGCTCACTCATCCACCATTCCCAACCTTGCACCCAGCCTACTCTGTTGCTTAAACTACGTCTTACACCATTATTTATAAATTGTATCCATCGTATGTCTTGAGACTGCTGGTAGACCCTAAATGCAATATCTCTATCATAAGTTTTACGAATCCCAGTTTCTACGTGCGAGTAGACTCTTTTTATGGTGTAATGCTGTTGTAATTTTTTAAACACCGATATCACCTCTCCTTGAACAACAAGTATTTTGCTGTCATAATTTTCTAACCTGTTTTGTAAATCCTGAAGTGACTCTTTTATAAAATTAAAATGTCGCTCACTATAATGCTCATCAGTTAATAAAGAGGGTTCAAAGATATATAGCAATATTACAGGTTCATTATGTAGGAGAGCCTGCCACAAGTTTTCATTATCTTGTAGTCTTAGGTCTCTTTTAAACCAGTGTACTGTGATATGTGGTTTACTATTGCTCAATAATTCTCAGGATGCTCTATAATATCTTGCGCTCGTTCTTGGTGTGCTTGCAAAGTGCCCTTGTCCATCTTATCAAGAAGGCTAAGCATCATATTCATTCTATTATTGTTTTCAAAATGTGAACGCTTCTCACTTAAGAAATTCCAATACAGCGAGTTGAAAGGACAGGCATCTTCACCTGTCTTCTTGCTCACCTTATAGTGACAACCTTTACAATAATTAGACATTTTATTAATATAACTACCGCTTGACACATAGGGTTTTGTAGCAATCTTTCCGCCATCTGCCCATTGCGACATTCCTCTGGTGTTTGTAATTTCTACCCACTCTATGGCGTCTATATAAATACCCAAATACCACTCATCTACCTGTGCTGGATCACACATTGTAAGCAATGCATAATTACCAGTGACCATAAGCCGCTGTATGTGGTGCGCATAGGCATTATCGAGACTGTTATTTATACTGCAGCTCAAGCAGTTCATCTTAGTTTTACCCGTCCAGTAAAAATCTGGTAAATCATTCCTATTTTCTAGCGTGTTTACGGTTGCAAATTCTGGCATTTGCATCCAGTACATTCCTCTCATATACTCTCGCCAGCCTAAGATCTGTCGTACAAAACCTTCTACTTGACTTATAGAAATAGCATCGCTATGATCTCTCCAGTAGTCTATAACGGTCTCTATTACTTCTTGAGGATCTAGGAGTTTACTATTCATCGCAAAGCTCAATCTACTATGATACAGATATGCTTGATCTGGATCCATAGCGTCTTGATAGTCGCCAAAATGTACTAATAAGTTCTCGCAAAAATACCTCAGCACAGAGAGGCCGTCTGCCCTGCTGGTGGGCCAGTTAAAATGTTTTTCAGTAATGCGACCTATGGTTTTTACTCCTTCTTTTTCAAGTAGCTCAACAATCTCGCGTGCATCTTTTCTAAAACCACGCTCCTGTGGGATAAGGTTCTCACCCTTCCACTTGTTGCGGTTACTGTGGTCAAAATTCCACTTTCCACCTTCTGGATCCTTGTCATTTATCATCATAATGTCATACCTCTTGCGCATCATACGGTAGAAGTATTCCATTGTAAATTGCTTTTTGCCTTTAAAAAATTCTTGCAAGTCTGTGCGCGAACTCATAAAATGCTCTGTGTCGCAAGATTGTACGGGAATGTTTACGCTTTCGCGAAAGCGTACTAAAAGCTCATCTAGTCTATACTCGTCTGGCAATTGATACTCAAACTGCTCAACCTTATATTGAGCTATGAGCTGTTTAAGGTTTTCTGTAAGACTTTGCGTGTTGCGTGCGTCGTCTAGCTTGAAATAAACAACCGTGTGGCCACGCTCTTGTAGCCAGCTTGCAAACTCACGCATAGCCATAAAGAAGGCAACCACCTTTTGAATATGATGTTTTACATAATCTGTCTCCTGGCGCATCTCTGCCATAAAGTACACTACCTCATCGTCTTGCTCTTGATACCAAGAGTGTTTATGGTTGAGCTGGTCACCTAGTATGAGTCGTAGTTTTTTCATTTAAAATAGCTCTTCTTGCGTCCATAGTCTAACATATTTCCCATTGCCATCATACATATCTTGTTGTCTCTTAATATTAAATTTACGGTCACGAGGGTCATTACCTACTCCCGCATTATACATCCAGTTGCCCCAGTTGCTGTGCACGTCATAATCTATGAGTATGCTTTCAAAATATGCTGCGCCTACACGCCAATCTTGCTCTTGCTCTTTTGCCCAAAAGCTAGCAACATTTTGACGACCGCGGTTAGACATCCAGCCTGTCTCTTTGAGCTCGATCATATTTGCGTTTACAAAATCATATTTTGTGCTCCCATTAATCCACTCGCGTTGCGCTTTATTGTTATGCTTCCAGTCGTATTCTTTATTGAGAATACCGCCTATTTTAAAAATGTTATTACCGTGTTTAAGAGAGACGTACTTAAAATAATCTCTCCATATAAGCTCAAATATGAGCCAGTAGGTGTCTTGATTTTTTTTGACTTCTTTTTCAAATCTCTTTACCTCCCAATAAATCTGCCTTACAGATATGGAGCCATTTGCAAGCCAGGCAGAGAGCTTAGAGCTATAACCTTCACCTATGAGTCCATTGCGGGTTTTCTTGTAATAAGCAAGCTTTTGTGTGGTCCAGAAATAGTCATTAAGACGAGCCCAAGCAGCATCTTCTCCACCCTCCCAAGGGAAAGCTGTGCGGTGATCTTTTACAAAGGTCTCTAG
>JAHDEV010000056.1 GCA_020628615.1 Dokdonia sp. | reverse complement strand
AGCCATTTGTAGCGGGAGAAAAAGATGAGGTTTTTGTTAAGTTACAAGATGTGCTCCACACTTTTAAAAAGGGACACAAGTTACAGGTGCAGATACAGAGTACGTGGTTCCCACTTATAGATTTGAATCCTCAGACATATGTAGATAATATCTTTGAAGCAAAGGAAGAAGATTTTACAAAGCAAACACACTCAGTATTCCATAATTCTAAGATTGAGTTTAGTATTTTAATAGAGTAGTACAGAGAATACGATAAAAAAAGGTCTGAGATATATTTTATCTCAGACCTTTTTTTTGTGTTGTAATAATTTACTTGTAAAAAAGAAAAACACCCCTGCTAAGCAGGGATGCCTTTCACCCCTAAATTTATGATAGCTAAATAAATAGCTCCCAAACCTTAATGTCTTAAGGTGGGTCAAATATAGCTTTGTTTTTTAAATAATAAGTTGTTAAAAAGTTAATTTTTAACTTGTTAAAAAGAAAAACACCCTTGCAAGGCAAGGATGCCTTTCACCCCTAAATTTGTAAGTTCAAATCTTCATTGCGACTTTAATCTCAAAACAAATCAAATTCAAAACTTTTAAAACTTACCATAACAAATCGTAGTTTTATTTGATAGTAAAGTTAATATGCCATTAGTTTTTACAGTAGGGGTGTTTGCCCCTATATATGTTTTTAACAGGTATAATGATTAACATAATGAGTGCGCATTACCTTTTACTCCTATGTATTGTAACAAATGTTATTATGTTGATGACGAAATAGTGCTTTAAGCTTTCAATCTACTTTCCTATATTTAAGCAAATTATAAGCTAATGCTCACAAAAGTTTATGGAAGCGCCGTTTTTGGTGTGGATGCTACAACTATAACAATCGAGGTAAATGTAGATAAAGGTGTAGGATACCATCTAGTAGGACTTCCGGATAATGCTATAAAAGAAAGTAGCTATCGTATTGCCGCAGCACTTCAAAATAACGGCTATAAAATACCAGGTAAAAAACTTATTCTTAATATGTCACCAGCAGACCTCCGCAAAGAAGGATCTGCATATGATTTATCACTCGCGATAGGTATTCTCATTGCTACGGAGCAAATAAAGGGTGATGAAGTAGATAAGTATGTGATAATGGGAGAGCTCTCACTAGATGGTGGCTTGCAACCTATAAAAGGAGCATTACCTATTGCAATAAAAGCCCGTGAAGAAGGCTTTAAAGGTTTTATACTTCCAGCACAAAATGCAAAAGAAGCAGCTATAGTAGATGGTCTTGAGGTATATGGTGTGGAGAATATAAGTGAGGTGATACAATTTTTTGATAAAGATATACCTCTTGAAGCAACCGTAATAGATACTCGAGCTGAGTTCTATAAAAGTCTAGAGCATCCAGAATTTGACTTTGCAGATGTAAAAGGTCAGGAGTCTATAAAGCGCTGTATGGAAATTGCTGCCGCTGGCGGTCATAATATCATTCTCATAGGCCCTCCAGGATCTGGTAAAACAATGTTGAGCAAGAGATTACCCAGTATTTTACCACCTATGTCATTGCGTGAAGCGCTGGAGACTACAAAAATACATTCGGTAGTAGGTAGGGTAAAAGATAATCAAGGTTTAATGAGCGAGCGACCCTTTAGAAGTCCGCATCATACTATATCAGATGTTGCGCTTGTAGGTGGTGGTGCTTACCCGCAACCTGGAGAGATATCACTTTCTCATAATGGTGTTTTATTTTTGGATGAATTGCCTGAGTTTAAGCGGTCTGTACTGGAGGTTATGAGACAGCCGCTAGAAGATCGGGAAGTAACGATATCAAGAGCACGATTTACAGTTACCTACCCATCTAGTTTTATGCTAGTAGCAAGTATGAACCCAAGTCCTGGAGGTTATTTTAACGACCCAGACGCACCCGTAACGAGTAGTCCTGCAGAGATGCAACGATATTTGAGTAAAATATCAGGACCATTATTAGACCGTATTGATATTCATATTGAAGTGACACCAGTTCCTTTTGAAAAACTTAGTGATGAGACTAAAGCAGAGTCTAGTGCAGATATACGTAAACGTGTGACAGCAGCGAGAGAGTTGCAGGTAGAACGCTTTCGCGAAAGCGAGAAAACAAACTATAACGCGCAGATGAATGTAAAGCAAATACGTAAATATTGTGCGCTAGATGACGCATCTAAAGATTTACTTAAAACAGCGATGGAGCGATTAAATCTTTCTGCACGAGCATATGATCGTATTTTGAAAGTAGCAAGAACTATTGCAGATCTCGAAGCTTCAAAAGTCGTAACTGGTACACATATATCTGAAGCTATACAGTATAGAAGTTTAGATAGAGATGGCTGGTTGGGGTAGTTTTAACATACAATAAAAAGTTTAAATATTGCGTTTTGTCGATAAAATCGGTACTTTTGTCGATGTTTTAAGCTATTTGTATGATTTTTAACTTAGTCGGATTATGCTCTGTTGGTATAAGCTGTACTTTGATCTAAAGCACAATCCTATGTTCCAAAGAGTAAACCCCGAAAACCTTGATGAGAGTCCTCAAAAGTCTCAGCAAAGTTTAGAAAAATATTTGAATCATCTAGAAGGATTCTTTTTTGATTTAAAATTTAATCATAATACTAAGGAATTTAATTTTCCTTATGTAAGTCATAACGCTATGGAGCTTTATGACTTAAACGTTTCTGAGCTTTTGAAAGATGGTAGATCTGCTTATGTGAGCATTCATCCAGAAGATCAAAAGCTGTTAGTCACAAAGGGTAAAAAATCTTTTGAAGACTTAACGCCTCTCAAGCTAGAGTGCAGGTATACACTAGAGTCTGGTAGAAGTGGTTGGATAAAAATACTTGCAACGCCAGAGCGTTCTTCTGAGTTTAGTACCAACTGGATAGGTCACGTTTCTGACATTACAGATGTAAAGGCTACTGAAGAGGAGTATGCTATAATGAAAGAGCGTTATGAGTTTGCAATCAAAGGTTCAGATTTAGGATTATGGGATTGGGATATTGAAAAAGGGACTGTATTTTATTCTGACAAGTCATTGGGTCTTTTAGAAAAAACTCGTGAGAGTATAGATCCTCACGAAGATACCTGGAACAATCAAGTTCACCCTGATGATAAAGATGATTACTTTAGGGATATCGAAAATCATTTTAGTGGAGAGATCCCATATTACTTTAATGAACATAGAATTTTTACAGCTAGTGGTAGTTATAAATGGATACAAGATAGAGGTAAAGTTGTTAAGTGGGATGCGGCTGGTAACCCATTACGTGTTATAGGTACTCATACAGATATCACAGAGTCAAAAAACCGAGAACAACTCATTTTAGATAAAAATAAGCTTATAGAAAATCATAACAGTAGACTTAAAAACTTTGCTCTTATAGTTTCTCATAACCTCATTACACACGCCGGAAATCTAAAAAATATACTACAGCTTATTGATATGGCAGAGTCTCAAGAAGAAAAAAATGAGCTGTCTAACTATCTCAATAATGTATCTGCTGGATTGAGTACTACCATTAATAATCTTAATGAAATAGCGACTTCTAATAAAAACCTTGCAGAAACACCAAAACTTATTTTCTTGCACGATTATGTAGAAAACGCGCTGAGTAATTTACAAGCACAGATTAAAGAAAAGGATGTAATTGTTCTTAACAATATCCCTAAAGACATACAGATTAACTATAATGCGGCCTATCTTGAAAGCATCTTGTTTAATCTAATTTCTAATGCGATAAAATATAGTGACTCAACACGTCTATCTAAAATATTTATAAACGCAGAAATCACATCGGCTAGCGATATGACATTATCTGTTATGGATAATGGTGTGGGTATAGACCTAGATAAGTATGGAGATAAACTCTTCGGGATGTACAAGACGTTCCATCACAATGAGGACGCTCAAGGCTTAGGACTTTTTATGACAAAGAATCAAGTAGAAGATATGGGTGACCAGATTTCTGTAGATAGTAAAAAGGGTGAAGGGGCTATATTTAGTGTTCATTTCAAAAATAAACTACCATAGTTCATTATCTTAACGCAGTATTTTACTTAATTTGAAAATATTGCATTTAATGAACTACAAAAAAAGAACAATTTCTGGTCCAGGAGTTTTAGTTGCTGCCGCTTTTATAGGTCCTGGTACAGTAACCGTTTGTATAATTACGGGTGCCGCTTATGGTTTTACACTATTATGGGCAATGGTGCTCTCTATTATAGCGACCATTGTATTACAAGAAATGGCAGCGCGTATAGGTCTTGTCACTGGTAAGGGTCTTGCTGGAGTTATACGAGAGACCATATCAAATAAGTTTTTTAGAATCTTTGCAATAGGTTTAATGCTATCTGCCATAGCATTAGGTAATGCTGCTTATGAAGCTGGTAACCTAAGTGGTGGAGTTTTAGGTATAGAAGCTCTAGGTCTTTCTGGGCTTTTTAAAATAGGTGGTCTCACACTTAACGCGTGGAGCATATCTCTGGGTGTTCTAGCTGCAATCATTTTATTTATAGGTAATTATAAGGTTCTTGAGAAAATACTTGTAGCGCTTGTGATTATTATGAGTCTAGCTTTTTTAATCACTGCTGTAATGACCAAGCCAGATATACTAGCGCTTATAAAAGGGAGTTTCATACCATCTTTTCCAGATAATAGTTTACTTACTATTGTCGCACTTATAGGTACCACAGTAGTACCTTATAATTTATTTTTACACGCATCTTTAGTATCAGAAAAGTGGAGTGGTAAAGAAGATATACCTGCTGCACGCAGAGATACTGTTGTTGCTGTGATTTTAGGAGGTTTAGTGAGTATGGCTATTATAGTTTGTGCTGCAGCAATACAAAGTGGTGAAGTAAAAAATGCTTCAGATTTAGCTAGAAGTTTAGAGCCACTTTTTGGAGATTATGCTAGATATTTTATTGGTCTAGGTCTAGGAGCTGCTGGTCTAACATCTGCAATAACAGCACCACTCGCAGCCGCATATGTGGTTCAGGGTTGTTTGGGGTGGAAACCAAACTTAAAAGCAACTAAGTTTAGATTAGTATGGTTAACCATACTCATATTAGGTATTGTGTTTTCTTCTATAGGCTATAGTCCAGTAGAGATTATACAGTTTGCTCAAGTGGCAAATGGAGTCTTGTTACCTATTATAGCTGGTTATTTAATTTGGGTAATTAATAAAAGAACGGTGTTAGGAAGCCATACCAATACAACAGTACAAAACATCATTTCGATTGTAATTTGGTGTGTGGTATTTATTCTTGGCGCCCGCACGATTCTTAAAGTTTTTGGGGTATTATGATTTCCATAGATATTAATAGTGATGTGGGAGAGGGCATTGGTAATGAAGCCTTATTAATGCCTCTTATAAGTTCTTGTAACATAGCTTGTGGTGGTCACGCGGGTGATGAAAAAACGATGCGTGAAGTTCTCGCTTTCGCGAAAGCGTGTAACGTAAAAATAGGTGCTCACCCTAGCTATCCTGATAAAGAGAATTTTGGGAGATCCATAATGAAAATTTCAGATAATGCACTTAAAAAATCATTAGTTGAACAGATTTCAAAACTCAAACTACTTGCCGAAGAAAATGGCCAGCATTTACATCACGTAAAACCTCACGGAGCATTGTATAATCAAGCTGCAATAGACAGCAGGATAGCAATGCTCATCATTGAAGCCATACGTAGTGTAGATGAAAATCTCGCAATTTATGTGCCTTATAATTCTGTAATTGCAATACTTGCAAAACCCCATTTAACCACCATTGTTGAAGGCTTTGCAGATAGATCATACCACCAAGATTATACCCTTGTGTCACGTACGCACGCAGAGGGAGTCTTAAATAATGCGCAAGCTGTGATTGCTCACGTTTTACCTATGATTATGAAAGATAATTTGATATCACTAGAGGGTCACATATTACCTTTTAAAGTTGATACAATATGTGTGCACGGTGATACAGAAAACGCCATAGACATTGTGCGTGCACTTCGCTCGCAACTACACTCAGAAGGGATACAAATCGTATAAATGATGTATAACTTTACCATATCAAGACTAGGCGAGTATGCTTTGTTAATACAAGTAGCACAAAAACCTTCACAAGATTTATTACAATGGCTTATATGTAAAAAAGAACAACTACAATCCTTACCAGCGGTTGAGGTTGTGTTTACCTATAATGAGATATTGGTAAAGTTTCTTTTACCTTTAGAAGGTCGATATGACACCATTAGAGCTAGTGTAGAAGAAATATTAAACTCATCTATAGAGAGTACAGGCATTAATGGAATATTACATAGAGTACCGGTGTGTTACAATAGTCAAGTAGCTCCAGATCTTGAAGAATATGCATCTCAAGTAAACCTGAGAGTAGATCAAGTAGTAGCCTTACATACATCGCCAGTATATCCCGTATATTTTATAGGTTTTTTACCAGGATTTCCATATTTAGAAGGGCTTGATAGTAAACTTCATTTAGAAAGAAAGGCTACACCATCACAATTTATACAACCAGGTAGTGTGGCTATAGGTGGTGCGCAAACGGGTATTTACCCTCAACGAAGTCCAGGAGGGTGGCACGTAATAGGAAGTACGCCGGTTCAATTATTTGACGTTAATAAAAACCCGCAATCACTTTTTAAAGCCGGAGACTCCGTAAAGTTTTATGCAATCACATTAGAAGAGTATAAAGTATATGAGCGCTAGGGTAGAGATAATTAATAAAGGTTTCTTTACGACTGTACAAGATGGTGGTCGTACTGGCTATGCTGTTATGGGGGTGCCAGAAAGTGGAGCTATGGACAGACAATCTTTTTTTCAGGCAAATGCACTTCTTAACAATACAAAAGATGCAGCGATGCTAGAATGCACGCTGGTAGGGCCTACTATAAAGTTTTTTCAAGACACTTATTTTGTAATTACAGGTGCTCACACTAAAGCTACACTCGAAGGAGAGCCTTTAAAAATAGGTGTACCAACTCTCGCACGTGCATCACAAACTCTCATTACCTCAAAAATAAGCCAGGGAACTAGGTGTTATATAGCCTTTGGCGGTGGTATAGAATCTGCAATCACACTTAATAGTAAGAGCTGGTATACACCCATAACATCTAACAATCATATTAGAAATGGGGATACATTCCCGTTGGGTATTAGTACGTATGATATTTCAAAAGGGGCGCATAGGAAATATAAATATGCATATTCCAGTGCGGGTAGGGTTCACACCATTAAAGCGTATAAGGGGCCAGAGTATAGATTACTGGATTACAACCAGCAGCAACTCTTACAACAGCCGTTTACCGTTTCAAAACTCTGGAACAGAATGGCCATCCAGCTACAAGAGCCAGTATATAATAAACTAGAGGGCATAATGACGAGCCCGGTAATTCCAGGAACGGTGCAGCTCACCCCCTCAGGTAAAATGATAGTATTAATGCGTGATTGCCAGACTACGGGAGGGTATCCTCGTATTCTTCAGATTGCACAACCTAGCATTGATACTCTTGCACAACTACAACAAGGCGATAATGTTTTATTGTCCGTTACTTGATTGACGATGTTCCATAACGATATCGCTTAGTATTTGTACAGCATCACCAGTACCTAGCATTTCTTCTAGTTTTGAAGCTTCTTCTTTAAGAGCATCGTGTTTGAGCATCGTGATCCACAGGTTATTAATATAATCTGCATAATCTTGATCTTCATTCCAGTGCGTGAGTTGTAATCTTCTACTACGTGCATATAACTTTTGTAAATTTAATTTGCAAAAGGTCAGTGTTGATTGCATAATAAATGGTCGTGCACATTTTAAACGTTCTGTTTTTGATGGTCTACCCATAATAATGTAATTATACGGGGGAATTAAACTTACGTAAAGATATAGGACGTGTAGTTTTTAATGTAGGGGTAAATGCCCCATTTTTATAGCTTTACAGCCAGTTCATAAATTTTTTAAGAAGGCTTAATTTACCCTTATATGGAGCATATCTTACTGGCACATCGAGCCAGGTGCCTCTTTTTACCACAGACTTTGCGTGGCTAAATGTGTAAAAGCTCTTCTCACCGTGATAGCTACCTATACCAGAGTGTCCCACACCACCAAAGGCGAGCTTATCATTTATAAAATGTATAAGTGTATCATTTATAGCACCACCACCATAAGAAAAAGTGGTATTAAACCAATTCTTAAAAGAACGCTTTCGCGAAAAAACATACGCACTCAGCGGTTTTTCCATAGCGTTGATAACCGATGCAATTTCCTCATTTTTATCATAAGTAAGCACAGGTAATATAGGGCCAAAGATTTCATCCTGCATTACCTTATCTGCTACAGATACATCAGTAAGTACGGTAGGAGCAATATAGAGGTCATTCTTATCTGTTTGTCCACCTTTATAAATAGTTGCATTCTCAAGCATCTCAGAGAGTCTATCAAAATTTTTCTCATTGATTATGCGAGCAAAATCTGTTGAAATCTTTGGGTCAGCTCCATAAGCCTTAGTAATTTCTATAGCTATAGCTTTGAGTAATGCATCTTTAACAGAGGAGTGCACAAGTATATAATCTGGAGCAATACAGGTCTGTCCTGCATTTACAAATTTACCCCATACAATGCGTCTGGCTGTTTGTTGTATAAGAGCTGTCTCATCTACCACACAAGGACTTTTACCACCTAGCTCTAGGGTAACTGGTGTAAGATATGCTGCGGCTGCTTTATAAACTATTTTTCCTACGGGTACACTACCAGTAAAGAATATGTAATCCCAGCGTTGTTTAAGAAGTTCTTGCGCTACCTCTTTATCGCCTTGTACAATTTGTACATAAGCCGGGGCAAATACTTCGGTAATTATTTTTTCTAAGAGATTTGCCGTGTGAGGTGTAAGTTCGCTAGGTTTTAAGACCACTGTATTTCCTGCAGCAATAGCGCCTATCATAGGTCCTACGGCAAGTTGAAAGGGATAGTTCCAAGGGGCAATGATTAATGCAGTACCATAGGGTTCATAGTGTACAGCGGCACTAGAGGGAAAATTAAGTAAAGAAGCCTTTACTTTTTTTGGCATTTGCCATTTCCATATTTCCTTTATGGCGAGATTTATTTCTTTAATGACAACACTTATTTCTGTAGCGACGGTTTCAAAAGCAGGTTTTTTAAAATCGGCTGCGAGTGCCTCTATAATATCTTGCTCGTGATTTTTTATGCTTTCGCGAAAGCGTACTAAAGCAGCTTTTCTATAAGCGATATCCTTAGTTTGACCCGATGCAAAAAAGGCACGCTGATTTTCAAGAATGGATGGAATTTTCAAAATATGTGTGTTTTCTATAAAAATAAACTGTTTTTGCGGCATCTCTTCTTCATTGACAAAGATTTAGGATTTTTTTATTGTGAGTTATAAATAAGATCACAGCACATAACTCAGATTATGAAATATTTAAAATCTCACAGTTTATGCTGTGATAATTAGTGTTATGACAAAAATACACTACCTATAAAACACGTAGGATTCCATTTTAAATTGATTTAAAAAACTGATTTACAGTATTTTATGTGTTTTAAGTGCACGTTGGTTGTCGGGTGTGGTTTATACTCAGTCTGTAGGTGGCGTAAGAGAATAATAATTTTAACCAGTCAAAACCACAAACCATTGAAAGAACTTAATAAATATAGTAAAGCGGTAACTCAAGATCCTACGCAGCCAGCTGCACAGGCTATGTTGCACGCTATAGGCCTTACAGATGAAGATTTTAAAAAGCCACTAGTAGGTATTGCCAGTACAGGTTATGAGGGTAATCCTTGTAATATGCACTTAAATAACCTTGCACTAGATATTAAAAAAGGAGTACAAACTTCTAATCTGGTGGGTCTTATTTATAATACCATAGGTGTAAGTGACGGTATCTCAATGGGTACTCCTGGTATGCGCTACTCACTACCTAGTAGAGATATTATTGCAGACTCAATGGAGACTGTAGTGCAAGCTATGTCTTATGATGCACTGGTTACAGTGGTGGGTTGTGATAAAAATATGCCGGGTGCTCTTATGGCACAGCTTAGGCTAGATAGACCATCTATACTCGTCTATGGAGGAACTATAGCACCAGGATGTCACGAAGATAAAAAGCTAGATGTAGTGTCTGCTTTTGAAGCTTGGGGAGAAAAAGTAGCTGGTAGTATTACAGAGCAAGAGTTTAAAACGGTTGTAAAAAAAGCCTGTCCAGGCGCTGGTGCGTGTGGTGGTATGTATACTGCAAACACGATGGCAAGCGCGATTGAGGCACTAGGGATGAGCTTGCCTTATACCAGCTCTAACCCTGCAGTGTCACCTAATAAAACTGCGGAGTGTGCTAGAGTAGGAGCTGCTTTAAGAAACCTAATAGAAAAAGATATAAAACCGTCAGACATTGTTACGCGCAAGTCACTAGAGAATGCGGTGAGACTTGTAACGGTACTAGGAGGATCTACTAATGCTGTGCTGCACTTTCTTGCTATAGCAAAGGCTGCACAAGTGTCATTTACACTACAAGATTTTCAAAAAATAAGCGACACCACACCATTTCTAGCAGATCTTAAACCATCAGGAAAATACCTTATGGAAGATTTACATAATGTAGGAGGAGTACCTGGCGTATTAAAATATATGCTAGAGCAGGGGATGTTGCACGGTGACTGTATGACTGTAACTGGTAAAACTATTGCAGAGAATCTAGCAGTTGTAGACCATCTTCAGGCACATCAAGATGTTATTCATTCGGTTGAGAATCCTATTAAGGAGACGGGACACATCCGTATTCTTTATGGAAATATTGCAAGTGAAGGATCTGTGGCAAAAATTACCGGTAAAGAGGGATTACACTTTCGCGGAAGCGCAAGAGTTTATAACGGTGAGTATGCTGCAAATGCTGGTATAGGTGCCGGAGAGGTAAAAAAGGGTGATGTAGTCGTTATACGCTATGAAGGACCACAAGGAGGACCCGGTATGCCAGAAATGCTTAAACCTACAGCGGCTATTATGGGTGCTGGCTTAGGTAAAGATGTGGCACTTATTACAGATGGTCGTTTTTCTGGAGGGACACACGGTTTTGTAGTGGGGCACATTACGCCAGAGGCACAAGTAGGAGGCGGAATTGCACTTATAGAAAATGGAGATACCATCGTGATTAACGCTGAGACGAACACAATTAATGTTGAGATAAGCGAGAGCGAACTAGAAGCACGTAAAAAGAACTGGGTAGCTCCAGAGCTTAAAGTAAAACGTGGGTCACTCTATAAATATGCTCGTATGGTCTCATCTGCGAGTGAGGGATGCGTGACAGACGAGTTCTAGTACAACACAAGCATAATAAATAGGCGCCTAGCGAGCGTGATAGAATAGAAATAACATTTAAAGCGTACAACCTATGGACGTGAAGACACAAAACACATCAGACACTACAACTACCACAATGACAGGTAGTGAGGCCTTGATACACTGTCTTGTAGCAGAGGGAGCAGACCTTATTTATGGGTATCCTGGTGGGGCTATAATGCCTTTTTATGATGAGCTACACAAGCATCAAGATAAAATCAAGCACGTCCTTACCAGACACGAGCAAGGAGCGACGCACGCTGCACAGGGATTTGCCCGTGCCACGGGTAAAGTAGGAGTTGCCATTGCCACTTCAGGACCTGGAGCGACTAACTTGATTACGGGTATTGCAGATGCTCAGATAGACAGTACACCTATGGTTTGTATCACAGGTCAAGTAGGCTCTCACTTACTGGGTAGCGATGCTTTTCAAGAGACAGATATCATAGGTATCTCTACTCCAGTCACAAAGTGGAATCATCAGATCACAAGAGCAGAGGAGATACCAGAGGTACTTGCAAAGGCATTTTATATTGCAAGATCTGGAAGACCAGGACCTGTACTTATTGATATTACAAAAGATGCACAGTTTGCAGAGTTTGATTTTGCTTACGCGAAATGTGAATACATACGCAGCTATACACCTACACCAACAGTAAATGAAACAGAAATTGCTCAAGCTGCTCAAGCCATAAACGAGGCAAAAAAGCCTATGATAGTATGGGGGCAAGGAGTGATACTAGGTGAAGCCGAAGAAGAGTTTAAAGCTTTTGTAGAAAAATCTGGAATACCAGCCGCTTGGACCATTTTAGGCGTATCGGCAATTCCTACAGAGCATCCTCTTAACGTAGGTATGGTAGGTATGCACGGTAATTATGCACCTAATGTATTGACAAACGATTGTGATGTGCTCATCGCGATTGGGATGCGTTTTGACGACCGTGTTACGGGTAATCTTGCGACCTATGCAAAGCAAGCTAAGGTCATACACTTTGAGATAGACCCTGCAGAGGTAAATAAAAACGTAAAGGCAGATATCGCAGTACTAGGTAACTCAAAAGAGACGCTTGCAAAAATCTTACCTCATATAGAGCAAAAAAGCCATACAGCCTGGCACCAAAAATTTAAAGATCTCTATGCTATCGAGTATGAGAAGGTCATAAAGAATGACATTTTACCTACTAAGGAGGGTCTTACAATGGGTGAGGTGGTAAATCTTATCAATAAACAAACTAATGGTGACGCCATAATTGTAACAGATGTAGGACAGCACCAGATGATAGGTATACGTTATGCAGACTTTAAAAAGTCTAAAAGTAACATCACTTCTGGAGGGCTAGGTACAATGGGATTTGCATTACCAGCAGCCATAGGTGCAAAAATGGGAGCACCAGAGCGAGAAGTTGTAGCCATTATAGGTGATGGTGGTTACCAGATGACTATACAAGAGCTAGGTGTCATCTTTCAGGCAGAGGTGCCGGTTAAGATAGTGGTGCTTAACAACGAATTTTTAGGAATGGTGCGCCAGTGGCAACAGCTATTTTTTGATAAAAGATATGCTAGCACCACAATGAAAAATCCTAACTTTTGTAAAATAGCAGATGCCTACGAGATAGAAAACCAGAAGGTAAGTACTAGAGGAGAACTAGGTCCAGCTGTAGAGAAGATGATTGCGTCTAAAGAAAGCTTCTTCTTAGAAGTAATGGTAGAGAAGGAAGATAACGTCTTCCCTATGATACCTACAGGAGCATCTGTCTCAGATATAAGATTAGAATAATAACCAGTATATACAGCAGTAAAGTATACATAAACAGGTTACCTATGAGTGAAGTAAAAACATTTACCGTAAACATATATACCGAAAATAATATTGGGTTATTAAACCGTATTTCGGCAATATTTCAGCGTCGTAAGATTAATATAGAAAGCCTTTCTGCCTCAGAAAGTGAGATAGATGATGTGTTTAAATTTATCATCGTAGTAAATGTCACAGAAGAGCAAATGGCAAAAATACAAGGCCAGATAGAACGTCAAGTTGAGGTGATAAAGGCATTTTATCACACAGACGAAGAAACCATATTTACAGAGAGTGCGCTATTTAAAATTAAGTCAAACTTACTTTTTGAAGAACCACAAATTCAGAATATCATAAAGGAAAGTCAGGCGCGCATCGTGACTGTGAATAAGGACTTCTTTGTGCTAGAAAAAGCAGGAAGACGCTCAGAGATTGAGCTTGTACATAGAGAGCTTAAACCTTTTGGGATAATGCAGTTTACACGCTCTGGTAGAATAGCAGTTACAAAAACAGAGATGCCTATCTCCACACTATTACAACGTATAGAAGAGAGTAATGAGGTCGCTTTTGGCAAGCCCCAAGCTTAGATAACTAATATAAAAGAACTAATCCAATAACCTAGGAGGGTAAGACCGCTTTCGCGAAAGCAAAAAAAGAATTCTCCGCAATGCAATTACAATGAAAAATTATTTTAACACATTACCACTAAGGGATCAATTATCACAACTGGGAAAATGCCGCTTTATGGATGCCAGTGAGTTTGAAGATGGCATTGCTGCCATTGCAGATAAGAAAATTGTCATTGTAGGATGCGGTGCGCAAGGACTTAACCAAGGTCTCAATATGAGGGATAGCGGCTGTGATATTTCTTATGCATTAAGAGAAGGAGCAATTACAGAAAAGCGCCAGTCATATAAAAATGCAACCTCAAATGGTTTTACGGTAGGGACATATGAAGAATTAATACCTACGGCAGATCTAGTTTTAAACCTTACTCCAGATAAGCAGCATACGGCAGTAGTAAAAGCAGTTATGCCGCTTATGAAGCAAGGGGCTACACTTGCCTATTCTCACGGTTTTAATATTGTTGAGGAGGGTATGCAGGTACGTGAGGACCTTACTGTTATTATGGTTGCACCTAAGTGTCCAGGGTCTGAGGTACGTGAGGAATATAAAAGAGGTTTTGGAGTACCTACCCTTATTGCTGTACACCCAGATAATGATCCAGAAGGAAAGGGACTTGCTCAAGCTAAGGCATATGCGGCGGCTACTGGAGGTCATAGAGCGGGTGTACTAGAGTCATCTTTTGTGGCAGAGGTAAAGTCTGACCTTATGGGTGAGCAAACCATTTTATGTGGTGTGCTACAAACGGGATCGATACTCTGTTTTGATAAAATGGTAGAGAAGGGTATAGACCCGGCATATGCTGGAAAACTTATACAATACGGATGGGAGACTATTACAGAAGCGCTTAAACACGGTGGTATCACAAATATGATGGATCGTCTAGATAACCCATCTAAGATTAAAGCATACAACTTATCTGAAGAGCTTAAGGATATAATGCGACCACTATTTGAGAAGCATATGGATGATATTATCTCTGGTCACTTCTCAAAAACTATGATGGAAGACTGGGCTGCAGATGATAAAAACCTTCACACCTGGAGAGCTGCCACCGGAGAGACAAACTTCGAAAAACAAGAAATCACATCACAAGAGATAAGTGAGCAAGAGTATTTTGACCACGGTGTGCTTATGGTCGCAATGGTAAAAGCTGGCGTAGAGCTTGCGTTTGAAACGATGACAGCCGCTGGTATTATAGAAGAAAGTGCGTATTATGAGTCACTACACGAGACACCACTTATTGCAAATACCATTGCAAGAAAGAAGCTTTTTGAGATGAATCGTATTATTTCTGACACGGCAGAGTATGGTTGTTATCTTTTTGATCACGCCTGTAAACCACTCCTTACAGACTTTATGAAAACTGTTGATACAGATATTATAGGCGCTTCTTTTACTCACGATAATGGAGTAGATAATCAAGAGCTCATTGCTGTAAATGATGCCATACGTAACCACCCTGTAGAAGCGATAGGAGCAACCCTACGTAAAGCAATGGTTGCAATGAAAAAGGTAAAAACCGAAGAGCAAGAAGCTGTTCTAAGCTAGTACTTATTCCCACCTCACGGTGGATACTTATGGAAGAAACGCTCAAAACATACATACCCACACTCAAATCTGTAACAGATGCGGCAAACAGGGTGCGCAAAGTGGTCACAAAGACACCGTTTATGCGCAGTTTTACCTACTCAAAAAAGTATGAGGCAGATGTGTTTTTAAAGCGTGAGGACTTACAGCAGGTACGTAGCTATAAAATACGTGGTGCATTTAATAAAATAAGTACGCTTACAGATGAGCAGAAGCAAGCAGGAATTGTTTGTGCAAGTGCTGGTAACCACGCACAAGGTGTAGCCCTGAGTTGTGCAAAACTTCATATAAAAGGGGCCATCTATATGCCTGCAACTACCCCAAAACAAAAGGTAGAGCAGGTACAAATGTTTGG
>JAHDEV010000240.1 GCA_020628615.1 Dokdonia sp. | reverse complement strand
AAAAAAACTATGAGTACAGAGCATAAAAAATGTTGTGATGGTTGTAAAAAAGGACAGCCAGGAACTAACGAAGCATGCAGCGCAAAGTTGATGATGGAAGCGCTGAAGAATAATCAAGAAATCACTAAAACACAAGAGTTATGAAATGGAACTGGGGAAAGGGTATTGTAGTGGCGATGGCTTGTTTTATGGGCTTTATTCTGTATATGGTTATCACGATGAGCACAGATGATAATTATAGTCATGATCTTGTGACAGAAGAGTATTATGCCAAGGAAATGGCATATCAAACCGAAATAGATGCAGAGACTAATGCGCGCAATCTCGTAGGTGAGATTAGCGGAAAACGTACGCCAGAGGGATGGTTACTTACCTTCCCAACGTCTATCTCAAAGAGCACAAATAAAGGAAAAGTGTTTCTATACAGACCGTCTAATCAGCAACTTGATTTTGAAGTGCCTTTGGTTATTTCAGGATCTAATTTGCTCATACCTGACAAACAGCTGATAGACGGTCGATGGAACATTATCATAGAGTGGACAGACGGGGAAGAGGAATACATGTATAAAAAGTCAATCGTTTACTAATGTTGTGGTCTGCACTCATATTTGGTCTTTTGGGCAGTTTCCACTGTGTGGGAATGTGTGGTCCCATTGCATTTATGTTACCCGTAGATCGTAAAAGTCCTGTAAAAAGAGCTTTCCAATTAATGAGTTATCACGCGGGGCGTATACTTACTTACAGTGTTTTGGGCTTAGTATTTGGGATTGTAGGTAAAAGTTTTAATCTCTTTGGTATTCAGCAGCAACTATCTATAATCATAGGTGTACTTATGATTGTAGTTATTCTTATACCCACAAAAATTTTCAATAAATACAACTTCTCACGACCGTTATATAAGGCAGTTGGGAAAGTAAAGAGCTCCATGGGAACCGCTCTTAAGAAAAAAGATCCAGGTACGTTTTTTACTATAGGATATCTCAACGGATTATTACCCTGCGGACTTGTATATATGGCGATTTTTGGCGCACTTGCTTCTGGTGGTGCTTGGGAAGGAGGATTATATATGGCAGTTTTTGGACTAGGTACCATTCCATTAATGACTACTGCTATCTATTTAGGTAATTTTTTAAAAGGAAAAGCAAAGCAGCGCATCGTTAAGATGATTCCTGTTTTTGTAGTCATTGTAGGAGTCTTATTTATAGTACGCGGCCTTGGTCTTGGTATACCATACGTATCACCATCAAAGATGGTAAGTGTAGAAAAAGTAGCTGCACAACATTCTTGTCATTAATAACAACCAAACAATTATAATTATGGAACAATTTTTAATACTTCTCGTAAACTGGGGAATGGGAGCACTACTCATAGGAGTATTTGCCTTAGTTTGTATTACTCTTGTACTTATCGTACTAAACATGATAAAGGGAGACTCAAAAAAATCTGATACTGATGAAAAGTAGAGGATTACAAATAGTAAGAGAATATACAAGTACTTTATTAAACTGTTTAGTTTTTAAAGGTCTCGACCTATTTATATCATTACAATGGCTTTTAACTTATAAGAAAGATCGTATTAGTTCGCAAAGATAATCGTGAACTTGATGAGGTCTTATAATCTTCAAGAGCATAAAAAAAAGGGAAGCAGTAATGCTTCCCTTTTTTAGTATATGTTGAGGTGACTTTTAAACCGTCATAGAAAATAGCTGAGTCTCCGGCTTATTGCGTTGTAATCTCATGTCAAATGGAAGACATATATTTCTCACAAATGGACGTCCCTTTTCTGTAACAATTAATTTTCTTGCATGTATTTCTAGAAGTCCGTCGTTTTCTA
>JAHDEV010000055.1 GCA_020628615.1 Dokdonia sp. | reverse complement strand
AGCTACGATGCACCTATATTAAAAACTCAAGAGGCTTGGAAACTGAGACTCGATACATTGTATACAAATCTAGATCGCTGTGCTGCCCAAGCAGCAGCGCTATCTGATAAAGAGCTAAAAAGTGATTTTGTATTAGAAAAATACGGGAGTTACGAGCGCAACCTTATGGGACTACTGGAACACTCACATTATCATTTTGGGCAGATTGTGATCCTTAAAAAAATTATTAGACAGCAGTCTGCATAACAAGGCGCTTAAAATAAAAAACTCCCGATAGTAATATCGGAAGTTTTTAGTTATTTAGTCTTCTAGAGGCTTCATCTCAAAGTCTTCCATAAACTTAGTGGTATAATTACCAGCTATATAGTCTGGGTGGTCCATAAGTTGCCTGTGGAAAGGTATCGTAGTCTTTATACCCTCTATGACAAACTCATCTAGAGCACGTTTCATTTTATTAATTGCCTCTTCTCTAGTCTGTGCTGTCGTGATTAACTTAGCAATCATAGAGTCATAGTTAGGCGGTATCATATACCCACTATAAACGTGCGTATCTATACGTACACCGTGACCTCCTGGAGCGTGTAAATTTGTTATGCGTCCTGGTGATGGTCTAAAATCGTTAAAAGGATCTTCGGCATTTATACGACACTCTATAGAGTGTAGTTGTGGGTAGTAGTTTTTACCAGATACTGGTACACCTGCTGCCACAAGTATTTGCTCACGTATAAGGTCGTAGTCTACTACCTGCTCTGTAATAGGGTGCTCTACTTGTATACGCGTGTTCATCTCCATAAAGTAGAAGTTGCGGTGCTTGTCTACAAGAAACTCTACCGTTCCTGCTCCTTCATAGTTAATAAACTCTGCTGCCTTTACCGCTGCTTCCCCCATACGCTCACGTAAGTCATCTGTCATAAATGGCGATGGAGTCTCTTCGGTAAGTTTTTGGTGACGTCTTTGTACAGAACAATCTCTTTCAGAAAGGTGACAGGCTTTACCTGTGCTATCTCCTACAATTTGGATTTCGATATGGCGTGGCTCTTCTATAAGCTTTTCCATATACATACCATCGTTTCCAAAGGCTGCTGCACTTTCTTGACGTGCACCTTCCCAAGCCTTAAGTAAGTCTTCTTCTTTCCATACGGCGCGCATCCCTTTACCTCCACCACCAGCAGTAGCTTTAAGCATTACAGGATAACCCGTTTCTAGGGCAAGTTTTTGACACTCTTCAAAATCTTTTATGATACCGTCAGATCCTGGTACACAAGGTACGCCTGCGGCTTTCATAGTTTCTTTTGCAGTGGCTTTATCTCCCATTTTTGAAATCATCTCTGCAGATGCTCCAATAAATTTTATGTCGTGCTCCTCACATATTTTTGAAAACTTTGCGTTTTCAGAAAGGAATCCATATCCCGGGTGTATAGCGTCTGCATTTGTAATCTCTGCTGCTGCAATAACGTTAGACATCTTAAGGTAAGACTCGTTACTTGCTGCTGGGCCTATACACACTGCCTCGTCTGCAAATTTTACGTGAAGACTCTCACGGTCTGCTGTAGAGTATACGGCTACCGTTTTAATCCCCATTTCTTTACACGTACGTATTACCCTAAGGGCAATCTCACCACGGTTTGCTATAAGTATCTTCTTAAACATACTGTTTATTTTTTATTGTGGTAACTGTGTGTTAGTGTTTAGATCTCGCTTTCGCGAAAGCGTAAAAACCACAGTCTCCTCAATGATTAAAATACCCGCAAGGGATTATGATGGATCTACCAAGAATAATGGCTGATCAAATTCTACTGGTGAAGAATCGTCTACAAGAATCTTTACGATTGTACCTGATACTTCACTTTCGATCTCGTTAAAAAGTTTCATCGCTTCGATAACACAAAGCACGTCACCTTCACCTATAGTTTTTCCTACCTCTACAAACATAGGCTTGTCTGGTGCTGGTTTTCTATAGAAGGTTCCGATTATAGGAGACTTAATAGTTATGTATTTTGAATTATCTTCTGCTGGGGCCGCTGGTGCTGCAGGTGCTGCTACCTCTGCAACTGGTGCTGGAGCCGCTGGTGCTGCAGGTGCCATTTGCATTGCTGGCATTTGCTGTAAGAAAGTAGTTGGTGCTTTCTCATCGTCTGCACCAGTTCTGATAGTGATTTTTACATCATCCATCTCAAGTTTTACTTCGCTAGCGCCTGACTTTGCAACAAATTTAATCAGATTTTGAATTTCTTTTAAATCCATAAGTGTTTGAATTTAGTCTGTTTAGGTTTAATTAGAGTTATATGCCCATTTGAGGTAGATCGAACCCCAAGTGAATCCACCACCAAAAGCGGCAAATATGATATTATCTCCTTTTTTTAGTTTATTCTCATAGTCGCTCATCAACAGTGGTAAAGTGGCTGATGTGGTGTTACCATATTTATGGATATTAATGAGGACTTTATCCTCATCTAGCTCCATCCTTTTGGCAGTAGCGTCTATAATACGTTTGTTAGCTTGATGTGCGATTAAAAAGTTAACGTCGTCACCACTAAGGTTATTACGCTTCATAATTTTATCACTTACATCTGCCATATTTGAAACAGCAAATTTAAATACGGTTTTTCCATCTTGAAAAACGGTGTGCTGTTTGTTATCTAAAGTTTCTTGTGAAGTGGGTAGTATACTACCTCCTGCATCTATCTTAAGGTACTCACGGCCTACACCATCAGATCTAAGGTACTCATCTTGTAGCCCCATACCTTCTTCATTAGGCTCAAATAGTACGGCTCCTCCACCATCTCCAAAGATGATACAAGTAGCTCTATCTGTATAGTCTATAATAGATGACATTTTATCTGCGCCTATGAGCAGTACTTTTTTATATCGACCAGACTCTATATAACTGGCTGCTGTAGACATCCCATAAAGGAAACTTGAGCAGGCTGCTGTGAGATCAAATGCAAATGCATTAGTCGCACCTATTTGAGAGGCTGTATATACTGCGGTTGAGGCTACTGGCATATCTGGTGTAGCAGTTGCCACGATAACCATATCTATCTCCTTAGGATCAAGTTTCTTTTTATCTAGAAGATCTTGTGCTGCTTTGATGGCAAGAAACGAGGTTCCTTTACCTTCTTCTTTAAGAATTCTACGTTCTTTAATACCCGTGCGAGTGGTAATCCACTCATCATTGGTATCAACCATAGTTGCTAAAATATCGTTAGTCAACACATAGTCTGGAACATAAGCTCCTACAGCTGTAATTGCCGCTGAGATTTTACTCATTTGTTTCAGTTAGATTTTTCGTTTTTATTCAGTTAAGAACAAAACGATGAGAAAAATACTAAAAATTGATCAAAAATGGCCTACAATTAACTTTTTTTGACAATCCTACGCATAAAAAAAACTCTCACAATGTGAGAGTTCTATGTCTAGAAAATAGAAGCTTATGCCTCTACCTCTTCAGTCTTATCAATAACTACTTGACCTCTATAGTATAATTTACCTTCAAACCAGTGTGCTCTGTGGTAAAGGTGCGCTTCTCCTGTTGTAGGATCTACAGCTATTTGAGGTATAGCAGCTTTGTAATGCGTTCTTCTTTTATCTCTTCTTGTTTTTGAGATTTTTCTTTTAGGATGTGCCATTACGTACTCTTATTTATCTGTTAATAGTTTTTTTAACGAATCCCATCTAGGATCTGTCTCTTCTTTCTCTTCTTTTACTCTCTGATCTGGAATACTTAACTCTTCCAGTTTTTCTAAAATATCTGACTTTAATGTTCCATCTGCTATACCAGGGTGAACCCTTTTATTAGGCATAGACAACACTATGAGTTCATAAATATATTGAGCAACATTTACTTCATACTCTCCAAATGGAAGAATAAGAACATCTTCAATATCATCATTAAACTCTTGACCAAACTTAACTACAAGCTCATAGCTTCCATTTACAGGTTGATCATAAGGCTCATTTGTCACATCACAATTTACATTGATCGTTCCAGAGATATTAAAATCAAACTCCATAAAGGTAGACTTCTTTGTTAAGAGAAGCGTAGCCTCAACGTTTGCATCGTTAAAGTCATCATAATTAAAAAGATCAAAGAACGATTTTGTAATCGTGTACTCAAACGTATGCTCTCCTTCTTTTAAACCTACGTACTGTATAGTGTATAGTTTTAATTCTTTCATCACATCATCCGTTTGGAGCGTGCAAAGATACATAATTTTTTAAATCACAATAGGTAAGACTAAAAAAAATTAATCTAGCAGCTATATGATTAATGCATTGCACAACTATATTATACTTACTTTCTTGCTGGGCCTCTACCTGGACGCTCTCTTCCAGCGCGTTTTGGTGATACCTTAAGCACATCTTTTGTTATTTCTCGGTATTCTTTTCTTTTATTATAAATATTAATAGCCGCATACACTGCTTCTCTAAAAGAACCGGGATCTGCCTCACCCTTACCAGCTATCTCGTAAGCCGTACCGTGATCTGGAGATGTTCTCACCTTATCTAGTCCAGCTGTATAATTTACACCTTTACCAAAAGACAAAGTTTTAAATGGTATCAAACCTTGATCGTGATATGCAGCGAGAATAGCATCAAAATTTTTATAGTTACCAGAACCAAAAAAACTATCTGCCGCATAAGGACCATACACAAGCTGCCCTCCAGCTCTCATTTTTTCTAAGGTAGGAATAAGCACTTTATCATCATCATCACCTATCACTCCATTATCTCCCACGTGAGGGTTAATACCTAACAGTGCTATTTTAGGCCTATCTACTCCAAAATCTTGCTGCAAGCATTTATAGAGTGTATTCACCTTCTTTTTTATTACATCTGGTGTGATATTACTTGCCACATCCTTTACAGCTACGTGATCAGTAAGAAGACCCACCTTAAGTGTATCTGTTACCATAAGCATCATCGCATCACCAGTGAGCTCTTGTGCTAGATAATCTGTATGACCAGGAAAGGCAAAATCCTCTTTCTGGATATTTGCTTTGTTTATAGGCGCTGTCACCAGCACATCTATATCACCATCTTTAAGCGCCTTTGTTGCCGCAGTAAATGATTTAAGAGCATAATCACCTGCCACATCTGTGGCTTCACCCCAAGATATGTTTACCGGCTCCTTCCACAAGTTAAATACATTAATCTTGTTATCTAGCGCTTTCGCGAAAGCGTCTATTCCATAAAACTCTGCTTGAAGCCCCAGTTCTTTCTTAATAAACGAAAGTGTCTTTGCCGAAGCAAAAATTACAGGCGTACAAAAATCTAACATCATTGCATCAGAAAACGTCTTGATTACAATCTCTGCACCTATACCATTTAAATCTCCTATAGAAATCCCTACACGTACTTTTTGCTGTTTATTCATTTGATGCCTTTCGGGTTTTGTATTTTTGTATCACAAAAGTAACCAAATAAAAACCATTTATGTTTACAGGTATTATTGAAGATCTAGCTTCTATTGAATCAATCACTAAGGATCAAGAAAATATACATTACAAAGTAAAAAGTGCGATCACAAATGAGCTCAAAATAGACCAAAGTGTAGCACACAATGGTGTATGCCTGACAGTGGTAAGTATAGACGGAGACACTTATACGGTTACAGCCATACAAGAAACACTAGACAAAACAAACCTCAACGATCTCGCTGTAAACGATATTGTAAACCTAGAGCGCGCGATGAAACTAGGCGCAAGACTAGACGGTCACATTGTACAAGGCCACGTAGACCAAGTAGGAACCTGTACCGCTATAAGTGAAGAAGATGGAAGCTGGAGATTCACCTTTGACTACGACACCTCACTAGGAAATGTAACGATAGAAAAAGGATCTATCACCGTAAACGGTACGAGCCTCACTGTTGTAGACTCAAAAGAAGGATCTTTTAGCGTAGCTATAATTCCTTACACCTATGAACACACAGGTTTTAAAAACTTTAAGGTAGGCACACGTGTTAACCTTGAGTTTGATGTGATAGGTAAGTATGTAAAAAGACTTACTGAGGGCTACTAGCCTTTTTCATTTTAATCTTATACATATAATACGCACCTAGAAGTAAACCTCCTATAAGCAATAACGGGAGGTGATCATCTATGGGCGCAATAAGCCCAGGTAGAGGGGTTCTACCTGGCGGAGGCGGTGCTTCTTTACCAGCAAACGCACTTATCCCCATAAATAAAAGGGGGGCTGTTGTAATGAAATTTCTGAGTTTGGGGCTCATAGTAATTCAAATATAAAATGTTTTAAACTAGTTAAATTAATACTAATTTAATGAGGGTTAAGTAGGTTGTAATTGTGTATTACATCGACAATAATACGTATTTTATCGATAAAATTGAACTTTGATTAAAAAAAACTAGGGTTTTAGTCTCAAAACAAACGAGGCATTCTCAAGATTTTAACAAAATTTATTTTATAATTACTTGAAAATTAAGTAAATAGAAAAGTAATTCTAACAAACTAGAGTAAACATTCACCTTAATAAAATTTCAAAAAAATTTTAGATTTTGTGTTGTTCGTCGGAGATACACATCTTTTAATCTATATAAAAGACCTAAAAACTAGTTTTACAGAGATTAGAACATCTCTCGTTATGAAGCATAAAAAAACCTCGCAAACTGATGTTTGCGAGGTTTACTAAGTGGTCCCACTTGGGCTCGAACCAAGGACCCTCTGATTATGAGTCAGATGCTCTAACCAACTGAGCTATGGGACCGTTGTTTTCTATGTTTTCTAATCTAATAGAAGTTGAAAACGGGTGCAAATTTATAATAAATCTTCAGCCTAACAAAGCTTTTCTTTGCTAATTATTAATTTCTTGACATAACTCTATAAGAACACCACCTGCTGTTTTAGGATGCACAAACGCAACTAGCTTATTATCTGCACCTTTCTTAGGCTTTTCATTAAGAATAATAAACCCTTCTTTTTTTAATCTTTCCATCTCCTCTACAATATTTTCTACCGCAAAGGCTATGTGATGTATGCCCTCTCCCTTTTTTTCTATAAACTTAGCGATTGCACTATCATCATTTGTCGCCTCAAGAAGCTCTATTTTATTAGGACCCGTTTTAAAGAAAGATGTACGCACACCTTCAGAGGCAACTTCTTCAATCTTATAATGTGGTACGCCCAGTAGTTTTTCATAAAGCGAGTTGCCGGCTTCAAGATTTTTAACAGCTATACCTATGTGTTCTATCTTATCCATATCTTATTTTCTATACTATAAATGTTTGAATTACGCTTTCGCGAAAGCGTAAAAACCATAATACAACGTTAAATACCGCATATCAAGGCTTGACAAAAGTAATACATATCAAAAAAACGTATTTTTGCAGTCTATGGAATCAAACAGACAGAAAAAAGTAGCAGGTGTTCTTCAAAAAGATCTTGCAGAAGTGCTTCAAAACGCACTTAGAGACAGCGGTCAAGGAGGCATTATTGTGTCTGTAACTAAGGTTAAGGTACCTACAGACTTATCTATTGCAAAAGTATACTTGAGCATCTTTCCTAATGATAAGGCTACTGAGATACTCAAAGAGGTTAATCAAGTAAAACCTATCATACGTCATAACATATCACAGCGCACACGTCACCAACTGCGACGTATGCCAGAACTTCAATTCTATATAGATGACACGCTAGAGTACCTAGATGGTATAGAGCGCTCTCTTAAAGGTGGTGACAACCCACTAGAAGATCCAAGTTTACTAGCGCGTAGAAAAAAGATATAAATGCAGTTTGCTCGCTATATAGCGCAACGTTACCTTGTATCAAAAAGTGGTACAAATGCTGTAAACATAATTACCTACATATCTATAGGGAGTATCATTTTAGGCACGATGGTTCTTTTTATAGTGCTCTCTGCTTTTGCTGGGCTTAAGGAGTTTAATTTATCTATTACGTCTATTATAGACCCAGACATTAAAGTACTACCCGCTACTGGTAAAACAATCACCCTCACTCCTACTCAAGAAAAGGAGCTCGCCACTTTTACAGAGATACAAGCATACTCAAAAGTAATAGAAGAACGTGCATACCTCGAGCACGAGGGTAAAACCTCACTGGGCTTTATAAAAGGAGTAGATGAAAATTACCTCAACGTTACTCAAATAGACAGCACCATCTTTGCTGGAAACTGGCCTACTCTGGGTGAGCCAGCAGTAGCTATGGGATATCTTGTAAGAAGAAGACTCTCTATTAACCTCACAGACTATAGCAGCCTGCTCTCTGTAATGACACCAAAACCTGGCACAGGGCAAATCACAGACCCTACACAAGCTTTTAACTCCTCAAAGGCAGTGGTGAGTGGTATTTTTCAAGCTGGCGAGACACTTGACAATGATCATATTTTTGCAAACATTGACTTTGTAGGTGCACTACTGGGTTACCCAGAAGATAAAATAAGTACACTTGAGATTAAATTATCTCCAGAAGCAGACGAAGACCGCTTGCGCGAAAAAATAAGCTCGCTACTTAACAACAACGTGATCATAAAAAACAGAATAGAGCTTAATGACGCCCTTTACAAGATGCTCAACACTGAAAACCTCGCCCTCTATTTTATATGTACGCTCGTACTTATAATAGCTCTTTTTAGCTTTATAGGGAGTCTTATTATGATTATAGTAGATAAGCGCAAGCACATTAAAACACTAAGTGATCTCGGTGCATCTTTAGCATCTATACGTACGATTATATTTACGCAAGGCGCCTTAATGATCCTTCTAGGTGGCGCTGTAGGGATTATACTAGGTGCAATTCTTATTGTAATACAGCAACAGTTTGGCTTTATACCAATTACAGAGAGTTTACCCTACCCAGTAAAATTTGAGCTAGTAAATATTATAATTGTGTATGCAACAATAGTGATACTAGGCTTTTTAAGCGCTAGACTTGCAGCCTCAAGGATAAATAAGAAATTTACAAGCTCAGACTAGACAAACTCGTAACCTGCAAACTTCTCTTCAATAAGGTTTAATGCAGCAAAGACATCTTCACTCTTGTCTGATGTTACAAGCTTCATACGGTATTCCTTAAAATGTGGAATCCCTCTAAAGTAGTTTGTATAATGTCTTCTTGTTTCAAACACGCCAAGTATCTCTCCTTTCCAAGCTATAGACATCTCTAGGTGACGTCGTGCAGCTTCTACGCGTTCTACTAAGGTAGGTGGCTTTTTATGCTCTCCTGTTTTCATAAAGTGCTTTACTTCATTAAAAAACCAAGGATAGCCTATACTTGCACGACCTATCATCGCTCCATCAAGACCATACTCATCGCGCATCTCCACAGCACGCTCTGGGGAGTTTACATCTCCATTGCCAAACACTGGGATGTGCATTCTTTGATTATTCTTTACTGCAGCAATAGGTTTCCAGTCTGCATCACCTTTATACATTTGTGCACGTGTACGACCGTGTATAGATATTGCAGCACAACCCACATCTTGTAAACGCTCTGCAACCTCAACAATTTTAATGCTATCGTGATCCCAGCCTAAACGGGTTTTTACAGTAACAGGTAACTTAGTATGCTCTACCATAGACTTGGTTAACTTAACCATAAGGTCTATATCTTTTAAGATACCGGCACCAGCTCCTTTTGATACTACTTTCTTAACTGGACACCCAAAATTAATATCAATAATATCTGGCCCGCTTGCCTCTACAATCTCCACACTGCGCAGCATAGACTCCTCTACTGCTCCAAAAATCTGAATACCTACAGGACGTTCTTTTTCATAAATATCCAGTTTCATCACACTCTTTGCAGCGTCACGTATCAACCCTTCACTAGATATAAACTCTGTATATACAACATCTGCCCCCTGTTCTTTACATAACGCTCTAAATGGTGGATCACTTACATCCTCCATAGGTGCTAGTAATAGCGGAAAATCTCCTACATCTATATCTCCTATTTTTGCCATACTTAATTTCCTTGCCTTATTCCCTTAATACGCATCACGCATAAAAGAACTCAAATAATTTAATCTGGTACAAAGGTAACTTCTTTTTAGTGTTTATACCTACTCGTTATAAAATGCTTGTCGCGTAGGTCTGTCATAGGTTTTTCATAAAGACGATACCACAACCCTGCTATTAGAAATAAAAGTATAAAGTATATCGCTGCATAACCTACTCTCTCATTAAAACTTAACAACTCTATAGGCCACAACCATCGCATACCTTGCAACAATAACCCATAATGCAAGAGGTAAACCGCATATGAGGTTATACTCACATAACGTACGGGTACAGATATAAACCTAGGCGCTTGTTGCCAAGAAGAAAGTACTGGCAAGGTAAGAGCAATGGCAATCGAAGTAAGAGGCAAATAGATCACATCCCAAATAAATGATGCGCCCACGGGATCTAAACTGTATTTTCCTAAAACAAACTGAAACCCGAAAAACACCACTACCCCTAAAGCAAATAATAGCTGTTTGTGTTTACACCACTGTTTTGGATATTTATGAGATAGATATGCTGCTAGCACACCATAATAAATGGCATCTATTCTATAGATGACTACTGCCTTTAGATTGATATTCCACTGTTGTGCATCGAGTGTTGGTGTGGTAAAATGGTAGAATAATTTAGTTATAAGAAATACGATTATTACTGCTACTGTGCTGCGCAGGAATAAGATTTCTTTTTTTGCTTTCGCGAAAGCGTAAGCCACAGCATATAACAATAATGGCCCTATAATATATGCCACCTCCTCTACTGGCAAGCTCCACGACTCGGTAAAAAACACCTCCATCCCTGAAGAAAAATTCTGAAGAAAAAGAAAGTAGTATGGTATATTTTCTGGAAGCTGTCTACCTATCGCAATAACTAGCAAAATATTGAGAACTAAAGCGAGGTAATAACTAGGTAACGTACGGAACCACCTGCGTATTAAAAAATACTTAACATCGCTCATCCCAAAATTTTCTTTTACAAATAACCTAAGCAATATAGACCCTATTAAATAGCCGCTTAGCACAAAAAAAATCTCTACGCCCATCACTCCACCTAGTTGTAGTAGCGGGATGACGCCTCCATATTGCTCGGGAAAAATATACAAAATGTGAGATCCTAAAACAGCAAGAATTGCAATTGCCCGCATTAGGTCAAGCCCAAAAACACGCTGCCTAGATGAAGAGTTGCTACTCAAAAGATAATTATTCTTTAAGTCGTTCTAACTCATCAATCTCAAGAGCTCTATTATTATCTTGTAATTTAAAATTACCAAACTTATAAGTAAAGCCTACTTGCAAGTTCTGTGTCTCTGGAACAGCGAAATAAGCATTGTCTTGGTTAAGATATTGAGAGGTAAGTAAAGCATTTGCCTCCCCTAGAATGTCATTTACAGTTACTTTAAGTATAGCTCTGTTTTTCCAAAACTTTTTTTGCATACCGGCATTTAATGTAATCACACGGTCTTGGACATAACTTGCAGCTAGGAATTTAGAAATATACTCTGCACTCACCTCTGCTGTCCAGCTTCTGTCTTTACTAAGGGTGAGGTAATTACCAATGTATGCATACAATCCGTCTACCTTGTTATCTTGAGCAACATTACCACTCTCTTGCGCAAGGAAGGTTACCTCCTCGTGAAAGGCACTTAGGTATGTGTATAAATAGTACCAGTCTGAGATGCTTCTACCGTGGGTAAAGTCAAGCCCCCAAGACTTACTATCTAAAGCATTTTGATTTGAGGTGCGCAATACTTGTGCTTCATTATTTTGAAAAGGAAGTCTTAATATCTCATTACCATTATCACGATAATAGAGATCAAAAGAGTAAGCGCTTTTTAAGGTATAATTAAAGTTAAAACGGTGACTAAAAGCTGGTGTCAACTGTGCATTACCTTGATCAAAATTGTTTTCATTTAAGAAATAGGCAAATGGATTTAAATCTTGATACCTAGGTCTATTTACTCTTCTTGAGTAGTCTATACTAAAACTATGATTCTCAACTGGAGCATATTGCACATAGGCCGTTGGAAAAAATTCTAGATAGTCCAAATCGTTAATCTCATTGAGCGCCAGCGAGGTTCCTTTTGAGTTAGTTTGCTCTGCACGCAATCCAGCTTTTACACTCCATTTATCCCAATCTTTTGCCATAGAAACATAACCCGCAACAATATCTTCATCATAAAGAAAATCATCATCTTGTGCTTCTTGCAAGCCTGATACACCACTATCTACAATAGTTGGAAATTTAATCACAGATCTAGAATCTATGATAGACGTTCTTGCACCCAGCTCTAGCGCAACAGTTCCTACAGTGGTGCTATAATCTATTTGCCCTGTATAAATCTCAATATCTTGAAAAGAGTCACTCGTAAAACGCACATTTCTAAACTGCTCCCCAGTAGCATCTATATATCGAGAATTTAAAGATTGATCACGCTTTCGCGAAAAATTAGTATGATGCACATTCATACTCAACGATCCATTTTTAAGCGTCTTGGTATACTTAGCATCTAGCGCAATGTTAGTGCGCTCTCCATTTAAGGTACTAGATGTATTAATTGCAAAAGGATCTTCTACAGAAGAAGTAACATCTGTCACAGACCTAGAAAAATCTAGAATACCTGGAGAATAAAGTCCTACAGCCGAAAAACTCAACTCCGAACTCTCATTAAGCTTGTAATCTATAATAAGATTTGCGTTATGAGCTTTTGACCAATTTTTACGTTCAAAATCTTGAAACCAGTTTATACGTTCATCTGCAGTTCTATAGTTTATAAAATTGTCACTCATAAAAGAGGACTTTTGCGGGTTGAAACTATAATTAAAAAACAGATTCAATTTTTCATTTTTATAATACTGTGACGTCCCAAAAGAATGTTTTGGAAAAATACCATAAGTTCCTCTAGCAAAAAGAGTTCCTTTATAGCCTAGAGATACCACCTTTGATGTAACTATATTAAGTACTGGACCTCCCTCTGCCTCATATCTAGCTGGTGGATTTGCAATCACCTCTACAGATTGTATAGCGTCACCAGAGAGACTACTTAATAGATCTTGAATTTCTTCTGGGCTTAACTGCACCCTCTTATCATTGAGATATACAGTAACTCCTTCATTTCTAATTGTTATCTCCTCTTGATTTACAACTACCCCTGGAGTTCTTTTTAAAATATCCATCGTATTACCCGATGATAGTATGGTATTTTCTACATTAAAAACAAGTCTATCTGCCTTGCGCTGCACAGTAGGTTTTTTTGAAGTAAGCACAACCTCATCTAGACTTTCTTTTCTTGTAGTAAGGACTATGGGACTTAAAGTCGTGTCCTTTTCTAGTAGTATATTTTCAATTTTTTGGTCGTCAAAACCTACAAAACTAACTGTAAGGTGATAAGTACCCGTTTCAAGATTGTCTAGACTAAAAGAGCCGTTCTCTTCTGTAATAGTACCTTTTACCAGCTTTTGCTCCTCGTCAAGTAACACGACGTTTGCAAAGGCAATGGGACTGTTTTGAGAAGTATTTACAACTCCCTGTATGCTTATGTTTTGGGCGATGATTGATGAGATGCTCAAGAGCATCAGGATTGTGATTATATGTCTAATAATGCTAGTTTTTAATGGTTTAAATGTAATAACACTACTAACAACTTTTTACAAAACTTTAAGATTTTTCGACCAAATACACAAAATCTATTTTACTGAGAAATAAATAGCTCTTAATAGCCGTATATTTGCACCCTATTTGCTATGACTATGAAGAATATTAGAAATTTTTGCATTATTGCGCATATTGACCACGGTAAGAGTACACTAGCAGACCGTCTCCTTGATGAGACCGCTACAGTTACAAAACGTGAAGCTCAGGCGCAATTACTAGATAGTATGGATTTGGAACGTGAGCGCGGTATTACCATTAAATCCCACGCTATCCAGATGGAGTATAAATACAAAGGCGAAGATTACATTCTCAACCTCATAGACACACCTGGTCACGTAGATTTCTCATATGAAGTATCGCGTAGTATAGCCGCTTGTGAAGGAGCTCTTCTAGTGGTAGATGCAGCACAGAGTATACAAGCACAAACTATCTCAAACCTTTATCTAGCACTAGAAAATGATCTAGAGATTATACCGGTACTTAACAAGGTAGATTTACCTAGTGCAAACCCTGAAGAGGTAACAGATGATATAGTAGACCTACTAGGTTGTGATGCAGAAGAAGTAATTCCAGCATCTGCAAAGACAGGTATAGGTATTGAAGAAATTCTTGCTGCCGTTATAGAGCGCATACCTGCTCCAAAGGGTAATCCAGATGAGCCATTACAAGCGCTTATTTTTGATAGTGTTTACAATCCTTTTAGAGGAGTAGAAACATACTTTAGAGTAATAAATGGTTCTATTAGAAAAAACCAGCAAATAAAATTTGTCGCTACTGGAAACACTTATGGTGCAGATGAGGTAGGAACATTAAAACTCACGCAAGCTCCTAAGCAAGAAATAAAAGCGGGTGATGTAGGATACCTTATTACAGGTATAAAAGATGCACGTGAGGTAAAAGTAGGTGATACTATTACAGACGCAAAAAACCCTACACAAAATGCAATTGCAGGTTTTGAAGACGTAAAACCTATGGTATTTGCAGGGATTTATCCCGTAGACACAGAAGACTATGAGGAGCTACGCAACTCTATGGAAAAACTACAGCTTAATGATGCCTCTCTAGTATTTGAGCCAGAAAGTTCGGCGGCATTAGGTTTTGGATTTAGATGTGGGTTCTTAGGGATGTTACACCTAGAGATTATACAAGAAAGATTAGAACGCGAGTTTGATATGACTGTTATCACAACAGTACCTAACGTATCTTATCACGCGTTTACAAATAAACATCCAGATGATATTATTTTAGTAAATAATCCATCAGACCTTCCAGATCCATCTAGTATGAATCGTGTGGAAGAACCTTTTATTAAAGCAACCATTATTACAAAGTCTGACTTTGTAGGACCTGTAATGTCACTTTGTATTGAAAAAAGAGGTCAAATAGCTAGCCAGACATACTTAACAACAGAGCGTGTTGAGCTTACTTTTGATATGCCACTTGCAGAGATTGTTTTTGATTTTTATGATCGTCTTAAAACAGTTTCAAAAGGATATGCGAGTTTTGACTACTCTCCTATAGGTATGAGAGCCTCAAAACTGGTTAAGGTAGATGTACTTCTTAATGGACAACCGGTAGATGCACTATCTGCACTCTTACACCAAGACAATGCTTATGATATAGGTAAGCGTATGTGTGAAAAATTAAGAGAACTTATCCCGCGCCAGCAGTTTGACATTCCTATACAGGCTGCCATAGGTGCAAAAATCATCTCTCGTGAGACAGTAAAAGCACTACGTAAAGATGTAACGGCTAAGTGTTACGGTGGTGATATTTCGCGAAAGCGTAAACTTCTAGAAAAGCAGAAGAAAGGTAAGAAACGTATGCGTGCCGTGGGTAATGTAGAGATACCACAAGAGGCGTTTATGGCGGTTCTTAAACTTAACGATTAAGCATATATAAATTATAAAAAAAGCTGCAAATATGATATTTGCAGCTTTTTTACTTTTACAACAACTCGTTTGTAAAAATGGTATTGACATCTATGGGTTTTGTCTCAAGACCTCTCTCATATAACCACTTTAAAAAAGTGCTTATAACTCCTTGATCCATTCTGCCCCAAGAATCTCCTGTACCAAATGTTCTTAAAGACATCTGTAATGCCTTTTTAAGATCTATCTCTTTATCTTTTTCTGACACAAGTGATGCGAGTATAGCCACAGCCTCCTCAGGTTGCTCTTTACAATATAGATAGCCTCGAGCAGTTGCTTTAAGGAAAGCTT